>NZ_JBOFRG010000217.1:0-8436 GCF_051650885.1 Clostridium sp. | reverse complement strand
AATTACATGAGTTTAAGGATAATAAAACAAGAGCAGAAGTTGTTATAGAGGTTGAAAAGAAACTATTTGAATTATATAAAAATGTAGATTTAAAAGAAAAACCAGAAGAATTATCAAAAAGAGGTGGAGCACATTATTCAGATGTAGCTTGCAATGTTATAAATGGTATATTTAATGATAAAAAGAATATTGTTGCAGTAAACACTAAAAATAATGATACATTAAAGCAATTTGATAAAGATTCAGCAGTAGAAATAAGCTGCTATATAACTAAAGATGGACCTGTACCAGTAGAAACAGTAAAAGATCTTCCAATAGCAGCACAAGGGTTAACAAATTCAATAAAAGCATTTGAAAGACTAGCAGCAGAGGCAGCATATACAGGAAATTATGACACAGCATTACTTGCAATGGTAACAAACCCATTAGTGTCAAATGATGAAAAAGGAAGAAAAATTTTAAATGACTTGTTAGTAGCACATAAAAAATATCTTCCACAATTTGAATCTGTAATAGAGAAAATAGAAAAAGTAAATAAAGCAGAATTTAATTAATATAAAAACCTGAGCTAAGAATATAGTTCAGGTTTTATTACTTTTTAAAAGATAAGAATAAATTATTCTAAGTAGTACATTAATGATTGGAATTTAATTCATTTGTTGTATAATTAAAGATGCTAAAGTTAGGAGGAAAATAATGATTGAAAAAACAAAAGAAAAATTAAGAAATATTGGAAGTGGACAATATTTTATGAATTTATTGATATTAATTTTTGTATGGATTGCCAATATAATGGCAGGAGGAACAGGATATGATAAAACAAATAGTTATATTTCATACATAGTTCCTAATATAATAGTGGCTCTATATGTTGGATATTATAAAGTTTATTTAATGAATTTTATGATTAATAGTAAAAATGTATTAATGTCAAAAAAGAAATTTTTTAATATTGTCGTATGTAATTATATAGTTGCAATGATAATTATCGCAGTAGCTAGATATTTAGTGAAAAATATAAGTTCAAATATACTTATAGTGGTCATTATGGCTGGAATCACATATTTTACATTAATAATTTTAGAGATAATAGTAGCTCCAATAGAGTATGTATTTTATTCACAGGAATGTACATTTGTAGAAGGAGTTATTTTAGGAATGAAAATATTAAATAAGAAAAAGAAAATATTAATGTTAAATAATGTGAAAATATTAGGAACACATATATTGAATATATTAACTGCATATATTTTTACAATTAAAAGTAGTAGCATGATTATAGGCATAAATTATACTTCAATAATAGATGAAAATTAATAACTTTGAAATAAAAACAATAAATTTTAGAGTGTTTAATTTTAGGAGGAAGTACAAATGAAAAATAAGAAAATACTAAGCATAGGAGTAGTAGCAATTGTTATTGTTCTTGGAATAATCTTTTATATAAGTATGGAAAATAAAAATAATCATAAAGTTAAAAATTCTCAAATAATAAATCAAGAACAAGAGGTCTTTAATAAGAATATAGGAAATAGTACTAAAGGACAATTATTAGAAAATAGTGATATTAGTAAAAGTATATTTGAAGGTTTAAAATATTCAGGAATTTCAAATGAATCAATAACAAAAGAAGTAACATTTGGAATAACAAAAGAGCCTGTAAAGATAATAATAAAAAAATATAATCCAAATGTATTAACACAAAAAACTTTAGTAAATTACTATAATGAACAAATAAAAAATAATAGTAATAATGGTGAAGAGGTAGAATATATACTTTTAGATGTTTATAATAATTCATTTGGAATAATTATGAATAATCAAGAAAATAAATTTAATGAGTTTAGTGTAGGAAATATAAATGAAAAATTTGAGATTGTTGATAATAAAAATTCAATGTATTGTGGAATAAAATCTAATGGAGAAATAACATCATATAGTAGCTATGGAAATAATACTGGTAAAGAAGAGCTATTTATATTAAAAAAATAAATTTTAAAACATTGGATAGGAGAAGACTATGATTGAAGAAACAAAAGAAAAGTTAAAAAAAATTGGAACAGAGCAATATCTTATGAATTTGCTAATACTAGTATTTACATTTGGTGCAAATTATATTGCAAAAGAAATGAAATATAATTATTACATTAATTATATGATAACAGGAATAGTACTGGCTATTTATCTAGCATATTATAAAATATATTTAATCAATGTTATAGATGATAGTAAAAATAAAAAAGTAACAAAAAAAATGTTTTTTAATATATTAATTTGTAATTATATATTAGTAATAATAATGAGTAGAGTAGCTGAAGTACTAACAATATTTCTTTCTAAAAAAGGTATATTGGTATGGATATTATTTACAATTGGATATATTATAATGATTATATTAAATATGATGATTGCACCGATTGAATATACTTTTTTTGAAAAGGATTATGTTTTTTTTGAGGGAGTTATAAAAGGGATTAAATTATTAAATAAGAAGAAGAAAATTTTAGTTATAAATAATATAAAGATATTAGGAACACATATTTTAAATATAATAACTATAAAATTATTTACAATTAAAAGTAATGGATTAATATTTGGAATAAATTACAATTCTATTTTGTAATATAAGAATAAATATTTTAAGAAAAGACTCTTAAATAGTGAATTTAAAATACTAAACTTTACATTTAATAAAAATAAATTTGAAAAACCTGAGCCAAGAGGGAGGCTCAGGTTTTTTATTTTAAAATTGTATTTTATAGATATTAAAACCATTTAAAAATATTAAAAATATTAGGCACGTATTGAATATTAGAGAAATGTTTTTATTATCTAATTTGTTGTTTAAAGTACTTCCAAAGACACCACCAAGTATGCCGCCCATAATCATTGGAAGTAGTACGGTTAAATCTAAAGGAGGCAATGCACCTTTTAAAATTATAAAGGTAAGCTTAGATAACTGGGATAATAGGATAACTATTATGGAGTTAACTGAAGATTCCTTTGTATCCATTGAAAATAAAAGGGCAAAGACACAAACATTTATAGGACCACCACCAATGCTTAACATAGATGAGATAGAACCTAAAGTAAATCCAGCTAAAATACAAATAAAAATGTTTGTAACTTTAAATTTTGGCATATGATTTTTATTATTCATATATATATAAACTAAAACCATTAAAATAATTAAAATTAAGTTTTGCATTACAATTAATCTAGTTTCATTTATAAAAGTTAGCATGGCACTAAGTATTTTTTCTCCAAATACTCCACCTAAAATTGAACCAATACCTAAGGGGATAGTTTGCTTAAATTTTATAGGTGTTTTGCTATTTTTATATTTCATACTTGATACAATTGCCATAGATAAAACGGTGATTGATGATAAGGCACTTACAGTTTTTACATCAAAGGCACCAATTAAATCTAAGAATGGCTTTAGGATAACGCCACCACCAATTCCAGCTAAAGAGCCTATGGTGGTAGCTAAAAGAGCTAAAGCTAAATAAATCATATTTTAAGCTCCAGTGTAAAGTGGCTTGTCTGATAATACTATGTTTTCAGAATAAATACCTTCAGTTTCAAAGATAATTATTTTATTTAAGCCAAGTTTTAATAATGGTGCTGGAATATAAAGATAGTTAGTTGGTCCTACATTCCAAAACTTTCCCAGGTTAAAGCCATTTATAAAGGCACAACCTTTTCCAAATTTATCTACATGAAGGAAGGTATCACCTTTTTCAGATACTTCAAATTCAAATTCATAAAAGCTTGGAGTATTCTCTATATAATCTTTAGAGAAATCAACGTCTTCTATGTTTTCTAAATCTAAATTATAATGCTCCCATCCTGTATGGAAGTGTAAATCTAGCATTACACCACCTTTTATTCCTTTTCTTTGCTTAGGACTTAAAAGGCTTGCACCATAGTTTATTCTTCCAGTATTCTCAACTAAAACATCCATAATATTATTTTCTTCTTTATTAAAATCAATCTTAAAGTTTTCTGAAAGTTCATTTCCAAATTGAGTTATTACATGCTCATTATTTACAAAAACTTGTGCTCTATCATCACAGTCTACAAGTTTAGCTTTTTCAAGACTACGCTTATTTCCTACATTTGCTCTATATAAAAGGTATCCATAGCTTTGGTCTAAAGCCTCCATATTAAGAGTGAAGTCATTAAATACAGGTTTAGCTAAAGAGTCTAAAGTGTTAGTTAATGAAACTTTATTTTTTAAAGTAGCATTACCATAAGCTTTAAATTTTATATCTGTACTAAATTGGACTTCAGGAATATGAGTAAAGTCTTTAATTACATTTTTAAATGCGTGATATTTAGGTCCAAAATCTCCCCATTCTGTAAGAGGTGCATCATAATCATAAGTTGTAGTTTGAGGGTCAATTCCATTGTGATAGCTGCAACCATTTAAGAAACCAAAGTTTGTACCACCATGGAACATATAGATGTTTACACTTCCAACATCTAAAACATCACGAAGTTCTTTAGCTGCATCTTCAGAGTCACGTCTTTTAAATTCGCCTCCCCAGTTATTGAACCAACCTATCCAAAATTCCATACACATTAAAGGTAAATTTAAATTATTATCTTTAAAGAAGGTGTCTAAAGCACCAATTTGTTCTTTACTTCTTGAACCAAAGTTAGCAGTTGGAAGAACATCTTCATTTAAAAGAGTTCCTGCATCTAAAACTTCACGCCAACCACCATCAGATGTGAAAAGTGGTACAGTACAGCCATTTTGGAGCATTAAATCTTTAATAGCTTTAAGGTATTTTTTATCATTACCAAAAGAACCATATTCATTTTCTACTTGCATCATTATAACTGGTCCACCTTCAGTAATTTGAAGTGGTTTAATTACTTTAAATAATTCAGCAAAATAATCTTTAACATGTCCTAAGAAAATCTCATCTGTACTTCTTACACGAATTGAAGGATGTTTTAAAAGCCAAGCTGGAAGTCCACCAAACTCCCATTCAGCACAAATATAAGGTGTAGGTCTTAAAATAACTAAAAGCCCCAAAGCTTCAGCCTCTTTAACAAATCTTACAATGTCCTTATTGTAAGAAAAATCAAAAACACCTTTTTTAGGCTCATGTATATTCCAAGGAATATATGTTTCAACACAGTTACAACCTATAGCTTTTAATTTTTCTAATCTATCCTTCCAGTATTCAGGAACTACTCTAAAGTAATGAATTGCACCTGAAATTAATTTAATTTTCTTATCATTAAGATAAAAATCTTTCTCTATTTTAAAATTATCCATAATTCTCCTCCAAAATAAGTTATTTATATAACTTTTACTAAAGCAATAACTGTGCCAAATAGTGTCATATGAAATTAGCTTAGTTGATGCAATTATAGAAGGAAATTAAAGGAATTTTATTAGAACAAGGGAATATATATTATAATAAGAAGGATGTGAGGATATGATTGAATATTTAAAGAAAAGTGGAGTGGAACAAAAGGATTATGTTATAACATATGCACCACAAATGATTAATTGGAATTATAGTTATATTTGTAATCTTAATTGTAAACATTGCTATAGTAGAACAAGGAAAAGTAGCAATGTAGCAAAGATAGAGGATAAAATGAAAATTGTAAAAAATATTATTGAAAACAATATATATTGGGTTAATCTTGGTGGTGGAGAGCCAATTTTAGAGAGTGATATTTATGAAGTAATAAATCAATTAACACAAAATAAAGTATATGTATCATTGAGTACAAATGGAAAATATATGGATACAAATACTATAAAAAAATTAGCAAAAGTAAATCTAAATACAATTTCTATAAGCTTAGATAATAGTAATAGTAAAAAACATAATGATATACGAGGCTATAGTGATAGCTATAGCCATGTTATGAGTGCGATTGATTTATGTAGAGAAAATGGTATTTCAGTTACAATTTCAACAACAATAACAAGTGAAAATGTAGATGATATTGAAAATATAATTAAACTGGCAATCTCAAAAGGATGTGAAGCTATAAGTTTAAAAAGAATTAAACTTACAGGAAATGCAACGGATAGGAGTGAATTAGAACTAAATAAAAATCAAGTAGAAAAACTGTATATGGATATAATAAAATTTAAAAAGATGTATAAAGAGATAGAGATGAATTTTAATTATGGAGAAGAACTTATTGAAGGAATAGATGGTGGATGTGCTTGTGGAAGAACATCAGTAGCGATAATGCCTAATGGGGATGTAATTCCATGTGTATACAATGATGTAATGAAATTAGGAAATGCAATATTTGATGATCTTTCTGATATATTTCATTCGCCTAAACTAGAGTATTTGAGAGAAAATTTTAAATGTTTAGGGAAATTAGGGAAAAAAGAAATTGAGGGGAGGAATATTTTAAATAAAGAGTATATATACCAAAGGCATTATAATGTGAGTAAAAATATAAGGCTATATGACTATGTCAGAAAGAATATAAATAGTATTAAAGATAGTGAGGAGACGTATTATATAGTTGCAAATAATAAAAAAGAGTTATACGAAATAAATTTAATAGGGAGCATAATTTTAGAAGAAATAGAATATGGAAATTCAGTGGAAGAAATTGTGAAGAAATTGAAAGAAATTTACAAGACTATTACAGAAAGAGATATAGAAAATGATGTTAAAGAATTTATAAATTATTTAAAGCAAATAAAAGTTGTAAAATTTAGTGAATAAAAATTATAAATATTATGCATATACTGGGTCGAGTTTTCTATTATTTCATATTCCAATATTAACAATTTATTTTAATGAAATATTAAAAAGTGTAACATTGGTAAGTATTCTATTTATGGTTAAATCAATGACAGTTTTAATTTTTGAAATTCCGACAGGATATTTAGCAGATAGATATGGAAGAAAAATATCTATATTAATCGGGATGATTTTAAATATAATGTCATTGATAAGTTTTATATATAAACCAACAATATATATGCTTGTTTTTGGAGAGATTTGTTTTGGAATATCAGAATGCTTTTTATCAGGTTCAATAGTAGCATTATACTATGATAATTTCAAAGCAGAAGGAAGGGAAAAAAATTATTCTAAATTTATTAAAAACATAGGATTAATACAGTCTATATTCTTAGCAATTTCTTTTTTTTTAGGAAGTATATTATATGGATATTCAGTAAAATTTGTATTTATATGCACAATAATATTTCAATGTATAGCATTTTTTATTTTATTAAAAATAAATGAACATTCATATGAGAAGAAAATAAATAATAAGACACTGATGAAAGAAAAAATAAAGGTGTTCAAAAATACGTTAAGTAAAGATGGTATTTTTATAGTGGGAATATATGGGGTAGTTTCAGCGATATTCACTGGAATATATTTTCAAATATTTCCAATATTAACAAGCGGAATGATAGAGAGTAATTTAATATATGGAGCAATTTATGTTTTAGCTACCATAACATATGGTATTGGTGCAAAGTTTGGAAGTGGGAAAATAGAAAATTTTCCCAAGGCAGTACTAGTGATAATAATAGGTATGAGTATTGTAGCGATAACAAAAAAAAGCGAACTTATAATTGTATTAGTAATACTTATAAGATATGTATGGGGGTATTTAAGCACATTATTAAATTTATATATAAATAAAAATATTAAAGATTCAACATTTAGATCTACAATATTTTCCGTTCTTAGTATGGAAGTAAATATGATTTCTGCTATAGTAATGATTTTAAGTGGTATTTTAATGGATTATAGAATAGAGATTGAACAAATTTTTATTATATTTAGTTTGATTTTAGGAGGAATATTTATTCTGATGAAGAGAAAAGTTAGTAATAAAAGTTAAAGAAAAAATTGGATTTAATAAGAGTTTGATTAAATGTTTGAAGCAATAAGTGGAGGTGATATAATGTTATACACTAGACCAAAATGCAAAAAAACTGATATGAACACAAATAATTCATAAACTTGATACAATTAACTAGATGGAAAATAAACACAGTAGAAAAAAGATCCAATTCTACTGTGTTTATTTAGATTTTAAATATAGAGTATAGATGATTAGGAGTATTTATTTATAAGTAGAAATAGTGTCATACAAAAATAAATGACACTTTAAAGAAATATATCAAAAATATTACAAAATAAGAAAAAGTATGATAAGATATATTTGTATAGAAAAGGTTTAAATGGATTTTATTTAAAGTGTATAGGGAATTTTAATGAGGGGAGAATTTGTATATGACAATTAAGGAAAGAGTATTTCAGTTATTACAAGAGTTATGTGCTGAAAATAAAAATGAAGATTTTAAGGGTGTTACAGCAAATGAAATTGCAGAAGTAATGAAGGTTCAAAGAAATGTAGTAAGTCAATATTTAAATGAATTATGCAGAGAGGGGTCTGTCATAAAAACGAATA
>NZ_JBOFRG010000216.1:0-4880 GCF_051650885.1 Clostridium sp. | reverse complement strand
AAAAGTAAATCTAGTGATGATGGCATAGAGGAAACACTCCTTCCCATTCCGAACAGGAAAGTTAAGCTCTATAACGGCGATGGTACTGCACGGGAGACTGTGTGGGAGAGTAGCAAGTTGCTAGGTAATGGTTCACTAGCTCAGTCGGTAGAGCACATGACTTTTAATCATGGTGTCCGGGGTTCGATTCCCCGGTGAGCCACCAATTTTACTTTTATAATAAATGTACAAACAATATTTAATATGGTTCACTAGCTCAGTCGGTAGAGCACATGACTTTTAATCATGGTGTCCGGGGTTCGATTCCCCGGTGAGCCACCAGAATTACATTAGTAATTCTAAAATAGGAACTTGCTTAGCATTTATATATTGAGATTATGATTTCATAATCTCTTTTATTTTATCCTTTTTTAGAATGTTAAAAAAGCCATTAGCGTTTGCTAATGGCTTTTTCTATAAGTAAGATGGATATTGTGTGAGAAATACTATCCATCAATAGTTATTCCCTTAAATCCAGATTTTATGTCTTCTTTTATAAAAATAAAAAATTTCTTTAGATTTTTAAAATCATCCTTTAATGTAGTTGAATCTTCATCTTTAAAAAATCCGGCATAGTATAAGCATAAAATTAAGAAGAAAATCCCAAGATTGATGTAGATATCTTTTATATCAGCAATAAATAGGTTTGAGATGCCTATAAAATCTAAGCTACCACCGTAGAATACTTTATCTATAAGAGAACATAGCGCTCCAGTAAAAATAAAGATAATGGCTAAATCACTATAAATATCATGTTTTCCTTTTGCTCTATAATAACGATAAACTTCTAAGAAGATAAATAAAGCTATTATATTTAATAGGATTAATGCAGGAAAGCTAATTCCAGCACCAAATCTGGCATTTAACCAAGAGCCCTTAGTATTTATTATAGGATGGAAGGATAAAAATCCTTTAAAGAAACTATAATAATCATTAAAGAAAAATAATTTAATTATAAGCTTAATTCCTTGATCAATAAGAAATGTTATAAAGAATAAAGAAATTAAAGCTTTTTTACTAAGTCCGGCTTGGAACTTTTGTGTAATGAAATAAATTAATAAACCAACTAATGTAAATAAAACTATTAAGAACACATTTCCAAGTACAGTATCAAAATCAGTTACACGTCCTGTAACAATTTCAAATATAAAATATAAAATCCACATTAGTGGTAGTATGCCTATAGTTAAAAGTTTTTGTTTATTCATTTAGACCTCCTGAAAATAAAATAATCTTGTGTTTTAGTTTAGCATATTTTTCTAAATTTAACTATTGTTAATAAATATATAAGTATGTAATAATATAATTACAAAATATAACAAATTGAGAGAGGTGTTTGGTGTATGTTAACTATTTTTGCAGTATCAGATTCTATTGGTGAAACATCCAATCAAGTGGCATTAGCTGCAGCGAGTCAATTTAAAGAAGGAGTAGAAGTGAAGAGAATTCCTTATATAAAAACAATTGAAGATGCAAACGATGTAATAGAAGCTGCTAAGGAAGTTGAAGCTTCCATTGTTGTATCTACTATAATTAATGTCCAAATAAGAGAATATTTAACCCAAGTAGGTTTAGAAAATAATGTTTCTGTTATAAATGTTTTAGGACCAATTCTAAATATTGCATCTATGAAGCTAAATAAAGTGCCTGATTATAATCCAGGTGCAATGTGGATGACAGATGAAGAATACTTTAAAAGAATTGAAGCTATGGAATTTGCAATGCAATATGATGATAGTAAAGATTACAGAGGTCTTAAAAATGCAGATGTAGTTTTAGTAGGGTTATCAAGAACATCTAAAACACCATTATGTATGTATTTAGCTAATAAGGGAGTAAAGGCAATAAATATTCCTTTAATGCCTGAAGTTGGTGTACCTGAAGAGATATACAAAATTGATAGAAAGAAGATATTTGGATTAACTATAGATCCATTTAGATTAATAGAAATAAGAAAAAAAAGGTTAGATAAGTTTCACAGAATGCCAACAAATGTTGAGTATGCAAGTGACTCAAGAGTTTTAGAAGAGTTTGACTTTGCAGATAGAATAATAAAGAGATTAGGATGTAAAACAATTGATGTAACACAAAGAGCTATAGAGGATACAGCACTTATAATATTAGAATCAATTAAAAAATAGTAGTTTGTATAGTATTTTTAACATATAAATTTAGGTATAGAAGTGAGAGGGGGCAAAAATGCATATAATAGCATGGATGTTTTTTGCAATAGCTACAGCAATGGTTGCAAAGGCTAAAAATAGAAGTGTAGCAAAATGGGGAATGATGGGCTTGTGCTTTGGGCTACTAGGTTTGATAGCAATAGGGTTTGTGCCTCAAAAACTTAAAGTGGGAAAAGAATCTATTTAGCAGGAGTTAACAAAAGGAGAAAGAAGGCATAGTATATCTTAAATAATTAAAATTAAAGAGGTATTTTATGTTTATGATATTTTGGATATTCTTTGCAATAGTAACAGCAATGGTGGCAAGTGCAAAAAATAGAAGTGTTATAGGATGGGGAATAACAGGGTTCTGTTTTGGAATATTTGCATTAATAGCAATAGGAATAATGCCTAAAAGAGAAATACCAATGTAAAAAAGTTACTAAATGTTAGTAACTTTTTTTATTAACTAATATACAAAAGAGGAGTATTATATATAAAGAATATAGAAACGGGTGATAAAATGAAAATAGGATTAGTATTAGGTGGTGGAGGAGCAAGAGGTGCATATCAAATAGGTGTGTGGAAAGCTTTTAGGGAGTTAAAAGTGGACAAGTATATAAATGTTATTTCAGGAGCGTCAATAGGGGCTTTGAATGCTGTGTTATATGCACAAGGTGACATTGAGCTTGCAGAAAGGGTATGGAAGGAAGTTACCACGGAAAAAATTCTTCCTACTGATTCAATAAATTTATTAAAAAGAAGTTTTTTAGTGAGTATTGGTTCAAAGAACATGAGTTTTATTAAAAAATATATTCCTAAAGTTTTTGATGGGGGAAATATATCAAGAAGTGGATTAGAAAACATAATTGATGAGAGCATAGATTTTAAAAAAATACGAAATGGAGACATTCGAGTTTATGCAGTTTGCACAGAAATACCCAAATTGAAAGCGAGATACTTTCTATTAAATAAAGAAAATGATGAAAGAATGAAAAAAATACTTCATGGAAGCTCTGCAATTCCAATGATATTTGAAAATGAAGAAATTGATGGTGTATCTTATATAGATGGTGGAATTAGTGATAATGTACCTATAAATCCAGTCTATTATGAAAAGTGTGATTTAATAATAGTTATTGGATTAATGAAGGGGTATAGAGTTGATAGAACCTTATATCCTAATACTCAAATTCTAGAAATAATACCAAGCTACATGGAAGAGGGATTTATTGATGGAGCTTTGAATTTTACAGAAGAAAACTCTAAAGTGAGGATTGAAACAGGGTATAGAGATACACTAAACCAGTTGAAACCTGTAATATCACTAATAAGGCATCTAGATGAAAAAGAAAAGAAGCCATCTATATTAGATAGCATCTTAGAAGTTTTAAAAATTAAAAAGGTTTAATAATCCTTATTTTAGGATAAATACTTGGATACGAGAGACTTAGTGGATAATGTAGTTTATCATAACTGTGACAACAGTAAAGATAATCATCTCCACGAGGATAGGTTAATATACCTGAATGTGTCCAAGTTTTTTTTTCGCTATGAAAAAATTGGATTAAACAACCAGACATATCATCATCTAAGGAAAAGTGTTCACTAGCTAAATTATTATATAGTAAATAATCACGTAATGAATGGACACGAATCCAAGCATTAGAGTAGGGACTCCATGTTTTGGTTTTCTTTAAACCTGCAAAATGAAGTGTTTGAGATGCAAAGTTTGTACAATCACCACCTGAACTATCAAAAGATCGGTATTCTGAGTTGTAATTTAAAGCAAATTTTTCAGCATACTCAATAGCCTTTTGTGAAGAGTAATTAGAGGGCGTTCGAGAAAGTGAGTGGGGCTGGATAATTAAAGGCGAATTTATAGAGGTATAATACTCTATTCGAGAAGAAATTATTTTTTCTATTTGCTTTAAGGAAACTGTGCCATTAGAGATAGAATTAAAAAGATTAGGGGTTATTTCTTCAGAAATAATAAAATCTATTTTCCAAATACTATTTGTAGATGAAAGAATAAAGCATAAATTAGAAAGGGATGCAGAGTGAATACTAGAATTAGAAAAGTTATACATTGAAAGTAAATCAAGAAAAACAATGCTTAAATTATTATGATAAGCAAAGTTTTTAAAAAAGAATTTATGAGATTGGGGAATGGGTGGTGTGATATTAGATTGTTTATGAAATAAAGACTTAGCATTCAAAAGTGAAGTAAAAGAGCTTGAAGAAGAAATGAGTGGACTGATAGTATGATAGCTAAATGTATTAATATAATCTTTTATAGTCGATTTTATATTGAAGTAAATAAGTGAATTCATAATATAACTCCTTTTAAAATTTAATATACATAGTCATATTATTCAAAAAGCAAAAAAAAATGAAAAATCTATTTAAAAAATATTGACATAGAAAAAATAAGATGATATTATAAAAAACGTCCTAAGAAAACAAATTCTTAAGATGAAATCTTCAAAAAAAAGTTAACAAAAACTGTTGACAATAATAAATGAAGATGATAAGATAAATGAGTCGCCAAAAGCGATTGAACAAAAATGGTCTTTGAAAATTGAACAGATTAATATATAAACAAACTTAAACCAGCAATTCTTTTATTAGTAAGTTTTATGAGCAATTTAAGATTAAACTTTTTATTGAGAGTTTGAT
>NZ_JBOFRG010000215.1:0-46537 GCF_051650885.1 Clostridium sp. | reverse complement strand
AGATGCAGCTACTGCTATTATGACTACTGATACAAAATTAAAAGAATGTGCTATTTCCTTTACTCTTTCTGATAACACTACTTGTTCTATTGGATGTATCTCAAAGGGTTCTGGAATGATTGAACCTAATATGGGAACTATGCTTTCTTTTATAACTACTGATATAAATATTTCTCATAAACTTCTAAAAAAAGCTTTAAAAGAAAGTACTGATGTTTCTTATAATCGTGTTTCTGTAGATGGTGATACTAGCACTAATGATATGGTTATAATTTTAGCTAATGGTTTAAGTAAAAATAAAGAAATCATTGAAGAAGATAAAGATTATAAAATATTTTTATCTGCCTTAAATAAGCTAAACTTGCTTCAAGCTAAAAGAATTGCTAGTGATGGCGAAGGTGCTACAAAGCTTATAGAATGTACTGTAAATTCTGCCCCTTCTACTACTGATGCTGTAACCTTTTCTAAAAGTGTTATAAATTCAAGCCTTGTAAAAACTGCTATGTTTGGTAGCGATGCTAACTTTGGTAGGGTTCTTTGTGCTCTTGGATATGCTGGAATTTACTTTAATCCTGATAAATTAAATTTATCTTTTAAAAGTTCTGTTGGAGAAATTTCAGTTTTTGAAAAAGGTGTTTCTCTAGCTTTCGATGAAGTGAAAGCTAAAGAAATTTTAAGTAGTGATGTTATAGAAATTATTATTGATATGCATAATGGTGATTATTCTACCACATGTTTTGGCTGTGATTTAAGCTATGATTATGTAAAAATCAATGGTGATTATAGGTCTTAAGGAGGTGTATTAACTTTGTTTGATTCTGATTATAAAGCAGAAATTTTAGTTAGAGCACTTCCTTATATTCAAGAATATAGCGGAAAAACTATTGTTGTAAAGTATGGTGGAAATGCAATGATAAGTGAAGAACTTCGTGAAACTGTCATCAATGATATTATTTTAATGAAATGTGTAGGCTTTAATATTGTTGTGGTTCATGGAGGTGGCCCTTATATTTCATCATTCTTAGAAAAATTAAATATAAAATCGAAATTTATAGATGGTCTTAGGTTCACTGACTCTGAAACTATAAACATAGTTCAAATGGTTTTAGGTGGAAGCGTTAATAAAGATTTGGTTTCTCTTTTATTAAAATTTGGTGGAAAAGCCATTGGTCTTTGTGGTATGGATGGTGGATTAATTAAGGCAAAAAAATTACAATCTTCCACGGATTTAGGCTTTGTTGGTGAAATCACTTCTATTGATACAGAAATCTTATCTATGAGTTTAAAATCTGGATATATTCCTGTTGTAGGTAGTGTTGGAATTGATGAATCTGCAAACCATATATATAACATTAATGCTGATACTTGTGCATCAAAAATCGCTTCTGCACTTAAAGCTGAAAAGCTAATTTTACTTACTGATGTTCCTGGTGTTTTAGTGAACCCAAAGGATTCTAGCACTCTTATTTCAAAACTTAGACTTCATGAAATTCCAAAGCTTTATAGTGATAAAATCATTAAAGGTGGAATGATTCCTAAGATTGAATGTTGTGTTGAAGCTATTCGTATGGGTGTAAAAAAAGCCCATATATTAGATGGAAGAATAAAACACTCTTTGTTGCTTGAAATTTTTTCTGATGATGGAATTGGAACTATGATTTATTAATAGGAGGTTTTTTTATGGATAATTTTTTAATGAATACCTATGCACCCTTAGATAAAATCTTCGTAAAAGGAAAGGATTCTTTTCTTTATGATGAAGATGGAAATGAGTATATTGATTTTACAAGTGGTATTGGAGTAAATTCTATTGGTTATGGTGATGAAGCTTATGTTAATGCTATATCTACTCAAGCTTCTCTTCTTCCTCATATCTCTAATATCTTTTTAAATAAACCTGCATTAGCTTTAGCAGAAGATTTAGTAATAAAAGCTAATATGAGTAAAGTATTTTTTTCAAACTCTGGTGCTGAAGCTAATGAATGTGCAATTAAACTAGCTCGTAAATATAGCTTTGAAAAATATAAAACAAAAACTCGTGGGACTATAATTACTCTTTATTCTTCTTTCCACGGAAGAACCCTAACAACTTTAAAAGCGACAGGACAAGAAAAGTTTCATAATTACTTCTATCCTTTTCCTAATGGTTTTAAATATGTTAAGGCAAATTCTATAAAAGACTTGTTAGAAAACTTAACTTCTGATGTATGTGCTATTATGATGGAAACAATCCAAGGCGAAGGTGGTGTTCATCCTTTAGATGAAGATTACTTAAAGGAAGTTTTTAAAATTTGTGCTGAAAAGGATATTTTAACTATATTTGATGAGGTTCAATGCGGAATCTATAGAACAGGAACTCTATTCTCATATGAGCATTTCAATCTTAATCCAAATATAGTTACTACTGCTAAAGGATTAGGAGGTGGACTTCCTATTGGTGCAACTTTATGTGATGAAAAGCTAAAGGATGTATTTAAACCATCTGACCATGGATCAACCTTTGGTGGAAACCCTGTTTCTTGTGCTGGAAGTTTAATTGTTTTAGATAAACTTTATAACTCCACTACATCTATAAAAGAAAATAGTGAATTAATATTTTCTAAACTTAACTCTATAAATAATGGTATAATTCATGAAGTACGTGGAAGAGGCCTAATAATTGGAATCGAAATTAAGGATTCTAGTTCTAAACTTCAAAAGCTTCTTTTAGATAAAGGCTTAGTAGTTTTAACAGCAGGACCAAACGTTATAAGACTTTTACCTCCACTTACTATAAAAAAGGTTGTTTTAGAAAAAGGACTTGATATCCTTATTAACACCTTAAAAAATAATTAAATATAAGGGGGCTTTATATATGAAAAAAGATTTACTTAAAATGAATGATTTATCTAAAGAAGAAATTTTAGATATTTTAAATTTAGCAGACCAATTAAAATATGAGCAAAAACATGGAATACCTCATGAACATCTAAAAGGAAAATCTCTTGGAATGATTTTTGAAAAAGCATCAACTAGAACTCGTGTATCCTTTGAGGTTGGTATGTATCAACTTGGAGGACATCCACTATTTTTAAGCAGCTCTGACTTACAAATTGGTCGTGGTGAACCTATTTGTGATACTTCTAGAGTTTTATCTAGATATCTTGATGGGATTATGATTAGAACTTTTGAACAAAAAGAAGTCGAGACTTTAGCTAAATATTCTTCTATTCCTATTATAAATGGTCTTACTGATGATGAGCATCCATGTCAGGTTTTAGCTGATTTAATGACTATTCGTGAATATAAAAATTCTTTTGAAGGCTTAAAGGTTTGCTACATTGGTGATGGAAATAATATGGCGAATTCTCTTATGGTTGGCTGTCTTAAAGTAGGAATGAATTTTTCTATTGCTTCGCCTAAAGATTATACTTTAAGAGAAGATTATATATCCCTTGGAAAGAAAATTTCTGAAAGTAATAATACTACTTTCAATTTAACTCTAAGTCCAACAGATGCAATAAAAAATGCTGATGTAGTTATAACTGATGTATGGGCAAGTATGGGACAAGAGTCCGAAAGCAAAAAAAGAATTAAAGATTTTGAAGGCTTTTGCTTAAATAATACTCTTATGTCTTTAGCTAAAAAAGATGCAATAGTTCTTCACTGTCTTCCTGCACATAGAGAAGAGGAAATTTCTTCTGAAGTTTTTGAAGCACATACAAATTCAATTTTTGATGAAGCTGAAAATAGACTACATGCTCAAAAAGCTGTTTTAGTTAGTCTTTTAAAAAAATAATCACATAAGAAAAGCATGGAACACAAAAGTTTCCATGCTTTATTTTCATTATGCCACTACTGGCTTTTCTTTTTTCTTTACTACTACTATTGCAATAATTAATCCAATTACTCCAAGAACGCCTGCCCAGAAGAATGATGTATTCATTCCATGAATAGTTGCATCTAATGGATTTTTAAGTCCTGATGAAGAAGCTGACTTTGTCATTACTGTAATTAATATTGATGTTCCTATAGCTCCAGCGATTTGTCTCATTGTATTATTTGCAGCATTTCCATGTGCATAATATTTTCTCTCTAATGTATTTAATCCTGAAGTTGTAAGTGGCATTAAGAACATTGACATTCCAAGTAATCTTACTGCATACATTCCTGTAATATACCAAATATGAGTTGTTGTAGTTAAGAATGAAAATGCAAAAGTTCCACCTGTAAATAATATAAGTCCTATTATTGCTAATAATCTTGGGCCTATTTTATCAAATAATTTACCTGTAATAGGATTCATTACTCCCATTACTATAGCACCCGGCATTAATGCAAGCCCTGCATCAAATGCTGAATATCCTCTACCATTTTGTAAATACATTGGTATTATAAGCTCTGATGAAATAAGTCCTGCATATACTATCATTACTATTATAGTTGAAAAAGTAAATGTCTTGCTTTTGAACACTCTTAAGTCAAGCATTGGTTTTTCCATTGTAAGCTGTCTCCACACAAATATTGCAATTCCAACTACACCTATTATAAGTGGAATATAAACTTGTCTGCTGCTCCATGAATCATTTCCTGCATTACTAAATCCTAATAGTAATCCTCCAAAACCTAGTATACAAGTTATTGCTGATATAATATCTAACTTTACCTTTTTGTTGTCTGTAACATTTTTTAATAAGAATATTGCAAGAACAAAATCTATTATTGCAAAAGGTAATGTTACATAGAATAAATCTCTCCATGGGTAACTATTTATTATCCATCCTGAAAGTGTTGGCCCTATTGCTGGAGCGAATGCTATAACAAGTCCTACCACTCCCATTGCTAATCCTCTTTTTTCTATTGGGAAAATTATAAGGAATACTGTTTGCATAAGTGGCATTAATACCCCTGCACCTGCTGCTTGTAAAAGTCTTGCTATTAAAAGAGTATCAAATGTTGTAGCAGTTGCTCCTATAACTGTTCCGATTGTAAAAAGTCCCATTGCCATTAAATATAAAGTTTTAGTTTTAAACTTATCAATTAAAAATGCTGTAAATGGGATCATAACTCCAAGTACTAACATATATCCTGTACTTAGCCATTGTGCTGTTGAAACACTAATATGTAATTCTTTCATAATATCTGGTATTGCTACATTCATAAACGTACTATTTAAAAATGCTATGAATGCTCCTAGTAGCATTACTGCAGATATAAGTATACTATTATACTGTTTTTTTGCTCCTTGTTCCATAAAATCACCTTATCCTTTGTTCTCCTTTGAAAACTCTTTAGTTTTATAAAAAACTTTTCAGTTCTTAATTAAAATTATATTTCTAAAACCCTTTATAGTCAATGAATGATATGTTAACAATGTTTTATATCTTATTTTGCACATTTTATATTTCTTCTATTCCTACTTTGTTTGACTTTAATTTTATAAGATACTATAATTGAAAATAATTATTAACCTATCTCTAGGTAATACTTACACTCAATTGAAAAGAAGGTTATTTTATGGAAAAACTACATGATAAAAAAATAGATATAATTAATGCCTCTATACATCTTTTTTCTGAAAAGGGATTTTCTCAAATATCAGTTCAAGACATTGCTACATTTTGCAATATCTCTAAAGCTACAATTTACAAAATCTTCAAATCTAAGGAAGATATCTTGATAAGTATAATTAAATATGTAAATAAACAAACTTTCATTGCTATTGAAAATGTTGATTTAGAACTAAATAAGGATGGTTCTTTAACTCTTGAAAAAAAATTAACCATCTTCTTTGAGCATCTTTATAAAAAAAGAAATTTTTCTATAATGATTTATGAAAATCAAAATCTTTTAAAGAACCCTAAATTTGAATCTATTATATTAGAAAATAGAAGCTTTATTATTAAATGGTATAAAAAGCTTTTACTAGATGCTTTTGGCCCTGCTATAAAGCCAATTCTTCTAGATATAGTTTTTGCAACAATGGGAATAATTAAAGAATTTAATTATATTTTTATAGTCCGAGAAACTATTGCAATAAATTTCAATGATATTTCAAAATTTTTAGTAAAGGCAATAAAAGCGCTTATCGACTGTCATATTGATGATACGCCTTTAGTTCCTTCTGATCTTTTTGAATCCTTTGATGAAGAACTTACCTTTGATCGTACATTACTGTTTGAGGAATGGCAAAAAGCTTTAAAGAAAATTGAAAATAAGCTTGAAATTGTTACAGACCCTTGTTTAAAAAAAGATATTTTAGAAGCTACTATAGAGCTTACTAATGAAATACAAAAACCTGCTCCAAGAAGATTCCTTATTGACTCACTATTTTTATATCTTTCAAAAAATATTGATATTGAGCATGAAATTTTACTTTTAAAAAGTCTATATATTAAATTAGGCATATAAAAAAATTAAGAGGATACACCCTCTTAATTTTTTTACTTTTCTATGTAATTAGTTACAAATTTTATTGTCATATTAACTGTTCCATCACCATTTCTTGTTACTTCAAACTTCCCTTTGTCTAAGTAATCTTCCTCTTCTAAATAAAGGTCAATTTTATTGTCAATCTTAAGCCTTACTCTCTTAAGCTTCTTTTCAGCCCAAGTCTTATCTATCTCGACTTCCTCTATTCCTTGCTCTTTAAATATGCCACTAAACTTTTGTACTGCCTCTTTATCTTCTTTAAACACTTCTTGTGAAAATTCATCTATTCTAATTACTTCTTCATCCCTTAATTTTCTTTTTACTGCATCACGAATTTCCATTGCTTTTAAAGGCTCTTCACTAAAATTTTGTCTAGTCCACTCCTCTGTAGCATTTACAAAGTTTTTTGTCATATCTCTTTCATTGTCTATAACTGAGCATCCCAAGAAATTATTTATAAAATAATTTGCTCCATATTCTTCATTATTTTTTCCTTTTTTCTGTTTATCTAAAACCATAAGATTATAAGCTTCACCTTCTCTTATAGGCTTAATAAATGCTGCTTTTTGAATTTTTTGCGAGCTACCTGGAAGTCCTGCAGACTGTGGCACTATTTCTATTCCTATTTTTTCTTCAACAAACTCTACTTGATGTGTAAAATTCTTTACATAATCCATCTTAAGTATCCCTATCATAGGTCCTTTATCTGTAACTATTGATGCAATTATTAAATCACATGACGGAATATTTGTATTTCCATTCATTATAGCAAACATCTGCATTGCAAGTTCTTTAGATAAATTAATTAAATTATGGTCTATTCCATTTAAATAATCCTGACATACTTCTTTTACTATACTTCTCTCAGGATTAAATACTGCATATTTAAGCTCTTCATCTTTTAAGCATTTCTCTATATGTTTAAAAACAAATTTATATATATCCTCTGTTAAATCTAGTGCATATTCATTTAATATAGGTTCACTTCCTGCTGTATCTAAAATATGTATAATTGCTTCATTTACATTTACTTCACTAATATATTCCATAAAAATTTCTACCTCCAAATCATCTATTCTATATTTTATCATATCTTTGAGTTTAATTATTCTTTTTTTACCCTAATTATACTTTCTGCTATAATTAAATTAATATTAAACATACTAAAGGAGTTACATTATGGCTAAAGAATTAGAAACTAGAATTATAGATATAAATGTTAGCGAATTAAGAAATAAACTTTCCCTTCTTAATGCTAAAAAGGTGAAAGTAGAAAATCAAATAAACGACCTTTATGATTTTGAAGATAGCAGACTACTAAATGAAAAAGGTTATGCTAGAATTAGAACTGTTTTTGATGAATTAAATAAAAAAGAAGTTATTTTTATGACTACAAAAAAACTTTTATCACAAGGCAAGTTTAAAGTTATGGAAGAAAATGAAGTTATAGTTGATAATAAAGTAATGGCTGAAGGAATTTTTAAAGCTCTTGGTTTAAAATTAACACAAAGCATAAAAAAATATAGAGAAAGTTATGCTTTAGAAGGTGGCTTAGTTGAAATTGATATAAATGATACGGCTTTTTGTCCTTTTCCTTATATTGAAATTGAAACAGATTCTGAAGAAAATCTTGAAAAAATAGTTTCTTTATTAGGTTATTCTATGAATGATACTACTTCTGATACTATTTATAATCTTATATCTAAATTTAATAATAAAATGAAATAAAAAAGAGAGGTTGCCCTCTCTTTTTTATGATTTATATACTTACCTATTATTTATCTAATAGTTTATTTTTTTAATAATTCTTCTCTAATGTCAATGATTTCAGCTGCAATATCTTTTAATGTCATTGTAGTCATTAAGTGATCTTGTGCATGTACTAATAATAATGAAACTTCAGTTTTGTTTCCTGCTGCTTCACCTTGTATTAATTTAGTTTGTGAGTGGTGAGCTTCTGTTAATTGAGCAGTAGCTTTCCCTAATAATTCTCTAGCTTCATTTACATTTCCATCTTTTGCTGCTTGCATAGCTTCCATAGCGTAACTTCTAGCTTCTCCACTATACATGATTAAATTCATAATTATTTCTTCCATATCCTCTACCTCTTTTCAAAATCATTTATTTATTACATTTTAAAAGTGGAGTCATTAGGCTCCACTTAATTTAAAGACTAACCTATTAATTGTAGTGCTCTGTCTAAAACTTTAGCACCATTCATAGTTCCGTAAGCTACAGTATCGATTACTTCGATTGGTAATTCTGCTGGAGCTTCTTTTTTGAATTTTGATAATAAGAATCTAACTTGAGGTCCTAATAATAGTACATCAACTTCTCCTAATTTTTTGTGTGCATCTGCTTCTGCTAATGCTTCGATATGACACTCGATACCCTTATCCTTTGCTGCTGCTTCCATTTTTGTAACTAAAAGACTTGTTGACATACCTGCTGAACATACTAATAATATATTTTTCATTTTTATTTCCTCCTCGTTTAAGAATTAAACATTTAATTCTTATATCTTTCTTTTGTATATCTATATACATAAGCAACTTCCATGCCAAGTTTTAAAATATTCATTTTTTAATATTAAACCCTCTCTCAACCTAGCAAATTAGCCATTTATCAATTATATATGCAAATAAGGTAGAGTGTAATTTTCCATTTACACACTACCTTATTTTAAACACACTTACATTTTATTATTCAAAATCATTCGAACAACATATGCAATCTCATTATCTCCAACATTAATTTCATATTCTAGCTCAATTCTTTTAAATGCTCCCTTTACAAGAATAAATTCCTTGCTATGGGCATCTCTATATTCATTTAATCCTACAAATGGAGTTTCCTTTCCATTTTTCTTAAGCTTATCTACAAGAAAACAAATATGCATTAAAATTCCTAGTTTAACATCTGAATATATTTTTGTTCCTAGATTACCTTCTATTTGAACTAAACAACTCTTTATCTCTTCAACTAATCTATATGAATCAATTTCTGAAAGTTGTGATTTTAAAGTTTCCCCAATATGGTCATACTGTATTTCTTCACTTACTAATGAGTTTAATCTAGCCATACCCTCTTCTGTAAATACTTCAACTGCTGAAATAAAAGGTATTCCTTCTACATACATATTTACAGCTCCAACTACAGATATTATTGTATAATCTTTCTTTAATTCTTCAATATTACTAAAGAACCTATCCTTGTCTAAAATATCTATTGGAATAATTCTTACTCTATCTTTTATATATATCTTTTCTTCAATTACATCTCTAAGTCTTTCTGCCGAACCTTCTCCTGTAAAGCAAGTGGTTACAATTGCTAATTCTTTTCTTATTCCCTTTACACTATCTTCATAAGAATAAACCTGTATATTTCTACAAGACCTGTATATAGAATCTATATCTCTTCCACATAAAGCCTTTCTTCCAACATCAATAGCTGTTAATGTACTAACCATATCTATAGTTCTGATATCTACACCAATCTCTTCTTTTAAGATTCCTCCAAAATTAACTAGTGAACCCATATCAGCTAAGATTATTACCCCTTTTCCTTTATCAATATCTCTAATTTTCAGTTTTACTCTTTCAAGCATCTCTTCTGCTTTCATTGTAAGTGGCATATCTAATGCTTCTATATAATCTTCCCCAATTAAAGTATTTGCAACCTCTGCCATACTTGTTGCCGTTGAATTTCCATGCATTATTATAAGTACTCCAACAGTTTTTTCTAAATCCTTATTGCCTTCATGTACATTTGAGTTTAAGAACATAGTTATATAACCTATTTCATCTAAAGTAACATCTATTAAAAATGCATCTTCTACCATCTTTGCGATGTCCATTGCTATCATAAATTCATCTTTAAACTTTGATTTTATATAATTTAATTTAGGATGATAAATTCTATTTCCATTTTTTATTCTTTCTATACTTCCTTGCATATGAAGTGCTAGTCCATAATAAATCTTTTCATCATACTCTCTATCTAACTTTTCACTTGCATACTCAAGTCCTTTTTCTACTATATCAAGAACTTTTTCATCTGCAATTTTTAATATTTCAGCTTTTCTAAAACTACTCTTAAATGTATTCATATACTTGTTAAAATACGAATCTATATCCACATTTAAAATATCTTTGATATGCTCTTCATCTAAACCTTCTTTTTTTAATGAGTCTACCTTTTCTTCTATTATGTTATAAAAGTACTCAATATCATTTTTTCTTACTGCTTCTTCTAAAGCATATGCTTTTGTATTTTTTTCTTTATATGAAAAGGAAATAACATCACTTAAATTCTTAAATAACTCATCAATCTCACTTCTATGGTCTTTAAGCTTCATAATTCCACGTTTTACATTGTTCTGTAAATCCTGTTGCTCTATTATAATTACATTTTTGCTTTTTGACTTAAAGTTTAAGAATGCCTTTGCACAAGACAGTTGAATATCACTTTTAAGTTGTCCTATATTATTAGTACAGTCATAAAGTAAAAAAGATATTAATGCATTCTTATCAAAGTAAATTTCATTTGAAAGTCTAAGAGATTCATTTTTTATAAATTCTTCTAATAATTTATATCTTTCTTTTAAAGTTCTTTCCTTTAAAGGTGGAAGTGTTATTGTCATAGGAATTCTTCTTGTAAAAGTCTTTAAAAGATATGATTTAGGCTCTTCCGTTGTTGCTGCAATTATTTGAACCTTTACACTTATTTCTTTTTCGCTTTCTCCAAGAGGTCTAAAGCTTCCTTTATCTATAAATGTAAATAACATTTCCTGTCCTTGTGGGGATAATCTGTGTATCTCATCTAAAAATATAATTCCACCATCTGCTTGCTTTAAAAGTCCATCTCTATCTTTATCAGCCCCAGTAAATGCACCCTTTTTAACTCCAAATATTTGTGAAATAAGAAGCTGTGGATTCTCTGAATAATCTGCACAGTTAAATCTTACAAAAGGCGAGTCTTCATTTAATGTTTTAGATTCTTTTGCGAATCCATACATAGCCTCAGCAAACATTGATTTCCCTACCCCGGTTTCTCCAAGTATTAATGTATGAAGTCCATTTGGTGGATAAAAGATAGCTGCCTTTGCTTGTTGTATAGGTACTTGAAGAGATTCTTCTGCTCCTACTAATGAATCTAAACAGTTTTTTTCTAAATCAACACTAACTTCTTCTTCATCTTTTTCCATAATTACTTCTTTATATAAAACAGGTCTTCCTTCTATTTTAGTTACTCTATTTTCTTTAAATAAATCATTTAAATATCTGCTTATAGTTGCTCTATCTAGATTCATAGCCTTACTAAGCTCAATTGCTGATATTCCACGTTTTTCTTCACCACTTAATTTTATCAGCCCTTCTAACACTTGGTCTATTCTCTTCATATTCCGCCTCCATACTATAATTCTCTCTGTAATCTATTTATAATTATACACTATTTTACACACTTTATTTAACATATATACTCTATTTTATACTCTTTTCATAAATTTATTTTTTATTTTCCTTATGTAATCTTTCACATTTATCTAATTCTATATAAAAAAATAGCCAGAAATTAAATTCTAGCTATTTCTAAATTATTTTATTCTATAACTTCTCTCTTCTAATAGATGATTTTTTGAAAATTTCCATTAATTTTTCTTTATCCTCATCCACTATTGCTTTTTTTATTGAACAAAGTTCACTCTCAAAATTTATTATAGAATCTAAAAGATTTTTCTTATTTCCTAAAAAAAGTTCACTCCAAAGCTCTTCATTTATATTTGCAATTCTAGTTAAATCTCTATAACTATCTCCTATAAATGCTCCTGTATCACGATTTTCTTCATCACTGTTTATAAGTGCTACTGCAAGTGCATGAGGAAGCTGACTTGTAAATGCAATCATCTTATCATGATAGCTTGGTGTTATTCTTTTTATTTTTTTAAACCCTAATTTTATTACTAAACTTTCTATCTTTTCTATATTCTCTTCTTTATTAATATCAATTGGAGTGATTATATAATTTGCACCCTTAAAAACTTCATGAGATGAAAAGTCTATTCCTCTTTTTTCTCTTCCAGCCATTGGGTGCCCAAAAACAAAATCTACCCTCTTTGGTAATACCTTAAGAATATCCTCTATAAATAATTCTTTAATTCCCGTAACATCAGTTATTATACTGCCTTCCTTAAACTTATTTTTATTTTCTAAAATAAAGTTTAGTACAAGCTTTGGATAAATACAAAGGATTATAATATCACATTCTTCTATTATATTTTTTCCATCTGTATATCCTTCTTTTATAATTCCTAATTCTTTTGCCTTTTCTAAAGTATCTAAAGATTTGTCAATTCCATATACATCTTTAAGACCGCACTCTTTAAACCCTTTTGCAAATGCTGCTCCTATAACCCCGAGTCCCACAATTAAAATTTTCATTTTCTACCCCTTTATTTTATGAAAAATTATAATATTATTTCTTTACCTTCAAACTCTGCACACGCTCTTATTTTTTCCATTAATGTTTTAAAGTTTTCTGGCTTTATTGATTGTTGTCCATCACTTAAAGCATTTTCTGGATCATTATGAACTTCTATCATAAGTCCATCAGCTCCTGCCATTATTGCTGCTTTTGCAAGTGGTTCTACTAAGTACCAGTATCCTGCTGCGTGACTTGGGTCAACTATAATTGGTAAGTGTGTAAGTCTTTTTGCAACTGGAATTGCACTTAAATCTAATGTATTTCTAGTGTAAGTTTCAAATGTTCTTATTCCTCTCTCACAAAGAATTACATTTTCATTTCCACCAGCCATAATATATTCAGCTGACATTATCCATTCTTCAATAGTTGCTGATAATCCTCTCTTTAAAAGAATAGGTTTATTTGTTTTACCTAATTGCTTTAAAAGGTCAAAGTTTTGCATATTTCTTGCTCCAACTTGAATTACATCAACATTATCTACAAATTGGTCTATATAGTCTGTAGACATTATTTCTGTAACTATAGGAAGCCCTGTTACAGCTTTTGCTTTCTTTAGAAGCTCTAACCCTTCAAGTTCTAATCCTTGGAAGCTATATGGTGATGTTCTTGGTTTAAATGCTCCACCTCTTAAGAAATTTCCACCATATTTTTTTATATCTTTTGCAATTTCTATAATTTGTTCTTCACTTTCAACAGAACAAGGACCTGCCATTATTCCTAGGTTTCCACCACCTATTTTTCTACCTAAAACATCAACAATTGTGTCTTCTGGCTTAAATAATCTATTTGCTTTTTTAAATGGTTGTTGTACCTTTAATACTTTTTCAACTCCATCTATTCTTAAAAGTTTATTTGAATCTAACTTTTCACAACTTCCTACAACTCCTAATATTAAATAATTTTCCCCAGTTGATTCATGCACCTCTAAACCATTATTTCTTATACAATTTTTCACTTTATCTATATTTTCTTTTTTACTTTTTGGATTCATTACTACTATCATCTTATTTTTCCTCCTAGTTTTCTATATTTCTAATGCCTTTAACCCTAATACATACCCTCTTTTACCAAATCCAGATATTTGTCCTATACAAGCACTTGCTGTTACAGACTTACTTCTAAATTCTTCTCTACTATGTATATTTGATATATGCACTTCTACAGTTCTTATATTTACAGCTTTTATAGCATCATGTATAGCATAACTATAGTGTGTATATGCCCCTGGATTTATTATTATCCCATCAAACTTCTCATAAAAAGCTTCATGAATTTTATCAATTATAGCACCTTCGCTGTTACTTTGAAAAAACTCTAATTCATGATTTTTTCCTTCTTCTCTTAAAAGTTTTTCTATTTCACCTAAGCTTTCTTCACCATAAATATTTTTTTCTCTTATCCCTAACATATTTAAATTAGGACCATTTATAACCATTATTTTCATACTATCTTACTCCTTAATTTTCCCTTTAAGCTCTCTCTTTATAGTATCAATAGTATCTCTTATAAAGCCCTCATTAACTACTTCTATATCACAAGCCTCTAGGTACTTATCTATTCTCTCATTATATAAACTATATAGTTTTTCTGCACCACCATTTAATAAAGGTCTCGACTCTACATCTATGTCTTGAATTATTTTTTCAATTGGTCTATTTATAAAAATTACTAGACCTTCTTTCATAAGAGCTATATTTTCTTTTCTTTTTATAACTCCTCCACCTGTAGATACAAGAACCCTCTTTTTTTCTAAAAGTCTCTTGCAAGCCTCGGTTTCTAAATCTCTAAACTTTTCTTCAGATTGGTCAAAAATTTCTTTTATACTTCTATCTGACATTTCTTCTATATAGTCATCCATATCAAAAAAATTATATTTTAATTCCTTTGCAAGTACTTTTCCCATAGTTGTCTTTCCGCAACCTGGCATACCTATCAAAAAAATCTTTTCACATCTTTTACACATTACTTCTCCTTATTTAAGCTCTTTCTTTAAAAGATTATATACATTATTAAATTCATTTTTTTCTATTTCAATCTCTTCCCATATTTCATCTGCTTTTAAGCCCTGTGCTACAAGCATCATTAAGCCTCCACAAACTTTCTTTCCATTCCTTTTCCCATACTCTATAAATCGCGTTTCTATTGGATTATATATTAAATCTACTACACACTGAAAATTTTTAATCACTTCTTCTGAAACTGGACTTTTACCATCATTTGGATACATTCCAACTGGAGTTGTATTTATAATAACATATCCTTCTATTTCATTTAACTCATTATAATCTATAAGTTTAATTTTTTTATTTTCTAAGCTTTTATCCTTTTTATCTCTTGAAACTAAATATATCTCTTCTGCTTTTTCATCTAATAAATATTGAAGAACTGCCTTGCTTGCACCACCTGTTCCAAGAACTACTGCTTTCTTATCTTCTACATTTATCTCTTTATCTAAAAGCATATATTTAAATCCATAATAGTCTGTATTATATCCAATTAACTTTCCATCTTTATTTAAAATAGTATTTATAGCTCCAATTTCTTTTGCTTCAACTGAAACATCATCTAGAAAGTTAAATACTTCTTTTTTATATGGAATAGTTACATTAACACCTTTTATATCTAAAATTTTCATCCATTTTCCTAAATCTTTAATATCTTCTTTAGGAATTTGAAATAATTTATATGAGCCTTCTATATTAAATTTAGTAAATATATACTCATGTATTTTAGGGGACAATGAATGCCCTAGTCTTTCACCTACTAATCCGTAATAATTCATTTTTCTCTCCTAATTAAATTCCTTTTTTATACCAACCTAACACTTTAAAATATTCACTACTTCCTTTTATTCCATCTAATGCTCTTAAAACTATTTCATTTTCTAAGCTACCTTCAAAATCAACATAAAGGAAATACTTCCAATTACCATGTTTAGTTGGTCTTGATTCTATTCTTAACATATTTATATTATGCTCTGAAAAGCTTTCTAAAAGACTACAAAGAGTTCCTGCCTTGTCTTCTAATGAAAATACTACACTTATCTTATTTGCACCCTCTTCTTTTAAAAGCTCTTTTGAAATAACTATAAACCTTGTATGATTATCATTTGAATCATTTATATCTTTTTCTATAATAGATAATCCATAAAGCTCTGCTGCTCGCTTGCTTCCTATTGCACCTTTACTTTCATCTTTTAAATCAGCTACAAGCTTTGCACTTGTTGCTGTATTATGAAATGGTATTAACTTTAAATGATCATACTTTTTCAAGAATTTTGAGCTTTGTGCAAAACCTTGACTATGAGAATATACTTCATCAATATCTTCTATTGTAGCTTCTTTAATTCCCATAAGACACTGTTCTATCTTTATGCTAACTTCACCTACAATGTGAAAATCATATTTTACTAAAAGGTCATGTACTTCTGAAATTCCTCCTGTTGATGAATTTTCAACTGGAATTATTCCATAATCTATCTCTCCCTCTTCTATTCCTTTAAAAACATCTTCAAATTCTTCATAATTTTTAGAGTAATTTTCTTCTCCAAAGTATTTTAAAAGAGCTTCTTCTGCAAATGAGCCTCTAACCCCTTGGAAGCCTATCTTGCTTTCCTTTGTTATCACTCTTTTTTTAACCTCTTCAATAGTCTTGTTTTCTTCAAGTTTTCTTCTTTGTAATTCACGGCTAACACCCATCATACTGTTAAAAAACTTTTCTAATTCTTTTTCGTAATCTTTATTTTCTAACCTATTTATATTTTTTTCTATAACTTTTTCTTCTCTTCCTTTATGGAATATAGGTAAGTTATTTTTTTTCTTATAGTTTGCAACACCTAATACTACATCCATTCTTTTTTCAAAAAGTCTTGTAATTTCTTTATCTATTTCATCAATTTCTTTTCTATACGCCTCTAATTCATTCATTTTTAAACCTCTTTCATTAAATCTAGAATTCCTATAGCTGCCATACTCTCTATTACTGCAACTGCCCTTTGTACTATACAAGGGTCATGTCTTCCTTCTACAACTAATTCTTCATTTTCTTTTGTATTTATATTTATAGTATCCTGCTTCTTTATTATTGATGCTGTTGGCTTTATAGCTACTCTAAATATAATTGGCATTCCATTGCTTATTCCACCTAAAACTCCACCATTATTATTTGTTTTAGTTTTTACTATTTCACCATCATAATACATGCTATCATTAGCTTCTGAGCCTAGCATTCTACTTATGTTAAATCCTTCTCCAAATTCAACACCTTTTACTGCTGGCACTGAAAATAAAAGACTTGAAAGTGTACTTTCTATTGAATTGAAGAATGGATCTCCAACCCCCGGCTTTACCCCTAAAATAGCACATTCAATTATTCCACCAATAGAATCACCATTATTCTTTGCTTCTAATATCTTTTCTCTCATTTTTTCATCTATATTTTCTTTTAATGTAGGAAGCTCTTTTTCTTGTAGCTTCTCCATCATATTTCCATCTATATTTATGGGGTTAAAGCTATCATCTTCAACATTTCCAATACTTTTTATATGGCTTACTATTTTAATATTCTTTTCTTCTAGTATTTGTCTACAAATAGAGCCTGCAAAAACTATTGGTGCAGTTATTCTTCCTGAAAAATGACCTCCACCTCTATAATCATTAAATCCATTATATCTTTCATTTCCAGTATAATCTGCATGACCTGGTCTCATTAAATCTTTAAGCTTTCCATAATCTTTTGATCTGTTATCTTTGTTTCTTATGATTCCACAAAGAGGTGTTCCTGTTAATCTCCCTTCAAAAAATCCACTTAAGATTTCCACATTATCTCCTTCTTTTCTCGCTGTTGATAATTTACTTTTCCCTGGTGCACGTCTTTCCATATGGAAATTTATTTTTTCTAAATCTAAAGGAAAACCTGATGGAAGTCCATCAATTGTAATTCCAATTCCAACTCCGTGTGATTCTCCAAATATAGATACCTTTAAATTATTCCCCCATATTCCACTCATCAAACTTTCCTCCTAACTTTTTAAAATCTTCAAAGAAATGTGGATAAGATTTTGAAACACATTCATAATCTCTTAGAACTATTGGGTTTTTACATCTTGTTCCTGCAATAGCTAGCATCATTGCTATTCTATGGTCTTTATGACTCCATACCGAAACTCCACCTTTAAATTCTTTTATCCCTTTTATTATCAATCCATCATGGAGCTCTTCAATATCTCCACCTAGCTTTGAAAGCTCTATCTTTATAGCTTTTAATCTATCACATTCTTTTATTCTAAGTCTTTCACCATTTATTATTCTTGTTTCACCTTCTGCAAGACATGCTACCACTGATAAAATAGGAATTACATCAGGACATCCCTTTGCATCAATGACAGTTCCTTTAAGTCCCATGCTTTTTCCACCAATAGCATTTTCAACTCTTTTAAATTTAACTCCCATTCTTTGGAGAATTCCAATAGTTTCCATATCACCTTGAAGTGAATTTTCTTTTAAGTCTAATGAAATAACCTTATTTCCAATTGCATCTGCACACAAGAAAAATGCTCCTTGAGAATAATCACCTTCTACTCTATAATCTCTTCCTTTATATTCTGAATTTCCTTTAATAATAAATTCCTTATAGCCATTATTTATAATTTCTACTCCAAATGACTTCATAGCATCTATAGTTAAATCTATATATCCCTTTGATTGAAGCTCTCCATCAATAACTATTTTAGAATCTCCATTTAATAATGGTAATACAAACATAAGCCCTGTTATAAATTGAGAACTTACATCACCTCTTATCTTAAATGTATCATTTTTAAGGTTTCCTCGTACCTTTAAATCTAATTCCCCTTCTTTATATGAATACTCTATATTCTGTCTTTCAAATATTTCATAGTAAATTTCTAAAGGTCTCTTTCCTAAATTTCCTCTTCCAACAAAATTATTTTCCCCATTAAATAATAAGCTTATAGGAACTAAAAATCTTAATGTTGAACCTGATTCATTACAATCAATTTTTCTTTTTTCTAATTCCTTATTTTTATTTTCTTTTGAAAATATTCCTTCTATCTCTAAGCATCTATGCTTTCTTACTATAGTAGCACCAAAGCTTTCCATTCCCTCTATTGTTGCTATGATATCATCAGAAAAATCTATATTTTCTATTACACTTTTCCCACTACTTAAACTTGCACATATAACTGCTCTATGTGCCATACTCTTTGAAGGTGGTATATTTACTTCTCCCTCTAAATCACTTTTTATAATCCTATAATTCCCCAAAGCTTTCACCTTTCCTTATTTAAAAAATTCTACATTCGTATCATAAATTTCTGCATTTCCCATTTCTCTAACTAAGATTACTTTTAGTATTTTCCCCATATTTTTCTTATCTAATGCTATTGTTTCTAATATTTCACTTTTAATATTTTCATCCATTTCATAAGGTAATTTATATTTTATTAAAAGCTCTTTTATTTCTTCAGAGTATATATTTTTTGTAAGCTTTTTTTCTTCTGTAATTTTTAAAATATTATACATACCTATTGCAACACACTCTCCATGAGTATATCTTCCATAATTATAAAAGGTTTCAACTGCATGCCCTATTGTATGCCCAAAGTTTAATATCATTCTTTCCCCTAAATCTTTCTCATCTCTTTCTACAATAATTCTTTTTATATTGCAACATGTATATATAATATACTCTATATCTTTTACTAGCTCTTCCTTATCTTTATATTCTACTAGTTTATTATAAAGCTCTTCATCTTTTATTAATCCATACTTTATAACTTCTCCAAGACCATCTATAAGAAATTTCTCTTCTAAAGTTTCTAATACATTTGGGTCTATAATTACTTTTTTAGGTTGATAAAAGCTTCCTATAAGATTTTTCCCTCTTTCTAAGTCAACTGCAACCTTTCCACCAACGCTACTATCTACTTGAGATAAAAGTGTTGTTGGTACTTGAATAAATGGGACTCCTCTTAAAAAGGTTGAGGCTACAAATCCACCTAAGTCACCAATAACTCCCCCACCTAATGTAATTATTAAATCTTTTCTTGTTAATTTAAAATCTAAAAGTCTATTGTAAATAAGCGGAAGAGTATTAAATCCTTTAGTTTTTTCACCAGGCTCTAGAGAAATATAATCTACTTCAAATCCATCTTCTTTTAAAGAATTTCGAACTTTATCACCATAATATCTTTCTACATTATCATCAGTAATTATAAATATTTTATTTCCATTAAATATTTCTTTAACTTCCTTTGATATATTCTCAATTAATCCTTTTTCAATCACTATCTCATATGAATTTTCACCTAAGTCTACAAATAGTTTTTTCATACTCTTCCACCTTTCCAATTTGATTTCTATTATTTAATAATACTTAATCTCATTTATCAATTTTACAACCTTTTTCTCTCTTTAACAAATTTTCTTACAGTTCTCTTCCAACAGCCTTTGCAATTGGTCTTAATTCTTCTAATAATTTACCATATACATCTGGTTTTATAGATTGTTGTCCATCACATAAAGCATTTGCTGGGTCATTGTGAACCTCTATAATAAGTCCATCTGCACCTATTGCAATTGCTGCTTTTGATAATGGTTCTACCATCCACCATTTTCCTGCTGCATGACTTGGGTCTATAACTATAGGAAGATGACTTAATTTCTTTATTGCAGGAACTATACTTAAATCTAATGTATTTCTTGTGTAAGTTTCAAAAGTCCTTATTCCTCTTTCACAAAGAATTACATTTTCATTTCCACCTGCCATTATATATTCTGCACTCATTAAAAGCTCTTCTATTGTTGAAGATAACCCTCTCTTTAATAAAATTGGCTTTCTTGTTTTTCCTAGTTCTTTTAAAAGGTCAAAGTTTTGCATATTTCTTGCCCCAACTTGAATTATATCTACATCTGCATCAAATTTTTCCACATCATATGGTGACATTATTTCTGTAACTATTGGTAATCCAGTATTTTCTCTTGCTTTCTTCAAAAGCTCTAGTCCTTCATATGCAAGCCCTTGGAAGCTATATGGTGATGTTCTTGGTTTAAATGCTCCTCCTCTTAAGAATCCTGCCCCTAAGCTCTTTACATCTCTTGCTATTCCTGTAATTTGCTCTTCTGTTTCAACTGAGCATGGCCCTGCAATTAATGCAATTTTCTTTCCACCAATTTTTTGCCCATTTACATCTATAATAGATGGCTCAGGGTGGAACATTTTATTTGCTTTCTTAAAAGGCTCTTGAACATGCATTACTCTCTCTACATTTCTATTTGCTTCTATTTGCGTTGGGTCTATTCTACTTGTATCTCCAACTAAACCTAATATAGTTAAATCTGCCCCCACTACCTGATTTACAGACACCCCTTTTTTTTCAATAGCCTCTGTAAGTGCTAACCTTTCCTTTTCACTTGTATTTTGTTTTAAAATTACTATCATTAATTTTGCCCCCTTTTAATAAAAAAAAGCCCATCTATTTTTGATGAGCTTTAAATTTGCATTTACTTATGCCTATTAGAATTTAATGGATTTCTAAAAATTAAACTTACATACTCATAACTATAGAACTATTCTTTTTTTCATACACAAAATAACCAGCGCTAAAATAAAAGCCCCAGAATATAAAGTAAAAAAAGCTATAAAATTTATTGTTTAGTTCTAAAGTTTCCTTTCTCATTTTAATTCCTCCATTTCCATTTAATTCCTTTTTTGTTTTTTATTAAGTTTATCACAAGGATTAGTCTTTGTCATTATTTTCCTTGTATTTTTATCATATTAGTATAATTATACTCAATTTTATAACACTTCAATTTTATTAAAGCTTTTCTTTAAGTGATTTTATAATATTGGTGATAGTAATCTTGTAATTGATTCTAAAACTTTTAATGTTGTTCCTCTTTCATTATATTCTTCTTTTGTTATTTCTCTTGAATCTTCTAAATCTTTTTCAAAGCTTTTATAAACTTCCATTGAAATCTTTTCATTATATATAAAGGAATTCACCTCAAAATTCAGGCTAAAGCTTCGTATGTCCATATTAGCTGTTCCAATACTTGAAACTACATTATCAACTACTAATACCTTTGCATGTACAAAACCTTTTTCATAGTAAAATACTCTCGCCCCAGCCTCTAATAATTCTCCTATATATGAACTCGCTGCCCATGCCATAAATTTATGGTCTGGCTTTCCTGGAATAATTATTTTAACATCCACCCCTGATAATGCTGCTATTCTTAAACTTTCTATCATAGTATCATCTGGTACAAAATATGGTGTCGTTAAAGAAATACTCTTCTTTGCATTTGTTATCATTTTTACATATGCATTCTTTATATATTCCTCATTATGATCAGGTCCACTTGTAACTATTTGAATTCCTACATCACCTTTAGTTAAATCACCTTCATATACAAATTTATCTAATTCAGTTATTTCCTTTCCACTTGCATAACACCAATCTAAAACAAATCTTTCATTTAAATCATTAACTGCATTCCCTCTTATCCTTATATGGGTGTCTCTCCAGTTTCCAATTTTCTCATCACGCCCTAAGTATTCATCACCTACATTAAATCCACCTACATATCCGTATTCACCATCTATAACTACAATTTTTCTATGATTTCTATAGTTTACACGGGTATTTATATGTGGTAATATTCCTGGAAAAAATACTGCAAACTCTCCTCCAAGTTCTAAATATCTCTTTAGCTTCTTTTTAGTCATGCTTCGTGATCCCATAGCATCCACTAGAAATCTTACTTCTACACCTTCTTCTAATTTTTTTTCTAATGCTTCTATTATTTCAGCTCCAATTTTATCTTTTCTAAATATATAGTATTGAATATTAATATATTTTTTGGCATTTTTTATATCTTCCAATAAAGATGTAAACTTACCTTCTCCTGTATCAAAAACCTTTACTTCATTTTTACTGGTATATTTTGAATCACAATTATTAAAATTCATTCTTATTAAATCTCTATTGTTACAATTATGCTTCTTTAAATCAAGTATGTCATAGTTCTGTTCCTTCAAAACATTCTTCTTATATTTATCTATTATCAATTTTTCCTTAAATAACTTTTGCCTACTAAAATTTTGACCAAGTAGCACATATATTATAAATCCAATACCCGGTAATATAATAAATATTAAAAGCCATGCCCATGTTGTAGTTGGATTTTTTCTTTCTATAAATATTAATGATATTGAAAATATAATATTTAAAAAAATAATTAATAGTGTTAACCAAAAAAAGTGCATTTCTCTTCTCCTTTTCGCTATTGCTTTCTTATTATACATTATACACATTTATTTCTTTTTATAATACCAAAATTTCTTTTTCTTTCTTTAAAATAACCTAAAAAAATCATGTAGAGAACATTCTCTACATGATTTTTTATCATAAACTTATTTTAACTTTAAATTCTATGATAATTTAACTACAGTTACTCTAGTTAAACAATATTTCAAACTACATCTAGCTGAATTTATTAATTCTACTTCTACTTTATCGCAATCTACTACACTTACTATAGCTGAACTTGCAAGATTTACTAAACAACCATTTCTATTTATTTCTGCAGCCGCTATTCCTACTGGATTACCTTCTGCTAATAATCTAATTTCTGCTAAAGCTCCACTTTCACCTAATGCTGAAGTTGAGAAATTAATTAGATATGATCCTCTTTCTACTAATTCTATTGTACATGAACCTTCTCTATGATAAATAGATGTTCCATTTAAAACAAGATTACTTCCTAAACTAATAGCCGATTGTCCTGCTATTGTTTGACATGAATCTGAACAAATATAAGCATGTTCTACACTTGTACATTTTCCACAATCTCCTTTTGGTCCTCTTGGTCCCTCTTGTCCTCTTGGCCCTTCTGGTCCTTTTGGTCCCTTTGGTCCTTCTGGCCCTTCTGGTCCTTCTGGTCCTTCTGCTCCTATTGGTCCTTCTGGTCCTCTTGGTCCTTGTGGTCCTGTTGGTCCTTCTGGTCCTTGTGCCCCAACTTCTCCAGCTGGTCCTTGATCACCTTTTGGTCCTTGTGGTCCTACTGCTCCATCAGCTCCTGTTGCTCCAGTTGGTCCTTTTGGTCCTTGTGGTCCTTCCGATCCTTTTGGTCCTGTTGGTCCTGCTGCTCCTTCTGGTCCTGCTTCACCTTGTGGTCCTACTTGTCCCATAGGTCCTTGTGGTCCTGTTGGTCCTTTTGGCCCGTCTGCACCTGTTGCACCTTTATCTCCTTTTGGTCCTTTTGGTCCTGCTGGTCCCTCTGGTCCCTCTGGTCCTTGTTCACCTTCTGGTCCTGCTGGTCCTGCTGGTCCTTCAGGTCCTTGTGGTCCTGCTACACCTGCTGGTCCTGCTGGTCCTTCTATACCTGCTGGCCCTGCTGGTCCTTGCGGTCCTTGTATTCCTTCTGGTCCTTCTGGTCCCACTGGTCCTTGTGGTCCTGCTACACCTGCTGGTCCTCTTGCACCCTCTGGTCCTTGTGGTCCTGCTGCTCCTGCTGGTCCTGCTAATCCTTGTATTCCTGCTGGTCCTGCTGGTCCTCTTTCACCTTCGATACCTTGTACACCTTGTACACCTTGTGGTCCAACTTGTCCTGGAACTCCTCTTGGTCCTTCTGGTCCTCTTGGTCCCTCTGGTCCTGCTGGTCCTTCTGGTCCTTCTTCTCCAATTGGCCCTTGATCACCTTTTGGTCCCATTGGTCCTATAGGTCCTTGTGGTCCTTCCGGTCCTACTGCACCTTTATCTCCTTTTGGTCCTTGGCTTCCTTTTGGTCCTTGTTCTCCAACTGCACCTTTATCTCCTTTTGGTCCTGTTGGTCCTTTATCTCCTTTTGGTCCTGTTGGCCCTGTTGGTCCTTCTGGCCCTTCTGGTCCTGGACATCCTTTTGGTCCTTGAATTCCTTGAGTTCCCATTGGCCCTTGTAGCCCTTGTGGTCCTACTGAACCCTCTGGTCCTCTTGGTCCCTCTGGTCCTCTTGGTCCTTTACAACTATCATTACATCCACATGAACTTTCATCTTCGCAAACAAATTTGATTGATGGTCCATTAGTTTCTCCTGAGGCTGCTAGTAAAATTTCACCACTTGCACTATCTGAAATAGTTATTGTAATTCCATTATTAGCAATTGTTCCTTTTATCCAACTTTCTACTAATTCATTTATTTTTACTGAAATATATTTTCCTACACAATCTTTTGTAAGTATTATATTCTTTCTAAATGAAGTAGTTTTTGGTGCTGTAGTATAAGTTACTGTACTTTGATTAAAAGATGTGTTATTGCTAGCTATATCTATGCTAACACTTTTACAATTCCCATTAATTTTTTTTACAAATAACTTTAACTCTGCTTCAACAATTTTACATCCACATACATAATCTGGTAATTCAAATTTTATTAAAGTGTTTGCTATTCTATCATTGCAATTGCACTCATCATATTTACCTACAAGTAAAAATAATTCATTACCGAAATTATCATTTGGATAGTTTGATGAAACAAAAGTATCACAATTTGTGTAAATATTTTTGCTAATCAAAACGCCACCGCCTTTTTTATAATTCAATATATATTTATAATGCTAATATATTTACAAACTACTTAAATGGCTACAAATTATTTTAATCACCATATATTTATATTTTCTACCTCACCTTTTCCTTTATATCTCTACTATTTTCCTTTTGATAGATTTATATATATTTTTTGTATATATGTAGAAATAGATTTTCTTTTATTGTTTTTTAAGATTTTTTAGTTTAATTTGCTTTTATTTCTCCCACTCATTTTTACATTTTTCTCCTTATGTATGATTTATAATTTATTCATATCAATTTTATAGGAGGATTAATGAAAAAAAATTTTATTTTTAGCCTAATTATTTGTACATTATCTCTATCACTAGTGTCTTGTGGTTCCAATCCAGTTACCACTCCTGATACTTCTAATGATATAGATACTTCTGATTCTAATCTAAATAAAGAGGAAGATTCTAAACCTCTCTCAAAAATAAATGTTAAATATCTTGATAATAAAAAATTATCCTATTCAAATATCAATCCATTAAAAGATGATTCTAATATTATCTTTGATAAGGAATATTCTGATATTGAAGGTGTTTTAACTTTTAGAGGTAATAATTATAGAACTTCCCCCTCTTTCGGTGTAAGTTCTATCGATAAAAAAGAATTAGATACATTGTGGACTTTCAAAACTTCTTCTAGCTCTTGGGGCGGTGGTGCTGGATGGACTGGTCAAACATCTTTAGTAAAGTGGCCTGAAGATATAAAAGAAAAAATGAATCTTACCCACTCTTTTAAAAATAAAAAAGATGGAGTTGAAGTTATTTATGCTTCCTTAGATGGAAATATATATTTTCTTGATTTAGAAACTGGCGAAAAGACTCGTCCTAAAATTAATATTGGAAATCCCATAAAAGGTAGCTTAAGTATAGACCCTCGTGGACTACCATTACTTTATGTTGGAGAGGGTATAAATGAAGGCAATCCTCTTAGCTTTAATATTTATAGTTTAATTGATGGAAAAAAGCTTTATGAAATTAAAGGAAATGATAAGGATGCTACACGTGCATGGGGTGCTTTTGATTCTTCCCCACTTATCGATAAAGATACAGATACAGTTTTTGCACCTGGTGAAAATGGACTTATATATAAATTAAAACTTAATTCTAAATATGATAAAGAAAAAAATATTGTTTCTGTTAATCCTAAAGTTAGCAAATATAAATATAATCTTGGTTCTAAACCTGGTATAGAAAGTTCAATGGCTGCCTATGCTAATTTAGGTTATGTAGCTGATAATAATGGTTTTGTACAATGTATTGACCTTAATAATATGAAACCTGTCTGGTTTAAAGATTTATCCGATGATACTGACGCAACACTTACTCTTGACATTGAAAATGATACACCATTTATTTATGCAGGAAATGAGGTAGATAAGCAAGGTGCTGTTGGATATTGTAAAATAAAGAAACTTAATGGCTTAAATGGGGATATTTCCTGGGAAAAATCTTTTAAGTGTGAATCACTCTTAGGTTCTTCTCCTGTAAATGGTGGAATGCTTTCAACACCTGCTGTTTTAAAGGATACTGTTGTTTTTTCACTTTCTAGATATGATGGATTTAATAGCGGTGTTCTTCTTTCTTTAGATAAAAAAACTGGAGATATAGTTTGGGAGAAAAAATTAGACAATTACGCTTGGTCATCACCAACAAACTTTAAAAATTCAAATGGAGATGAGTTTTTAGTTCAAGGAGATTCTGTTGGAAATTTATTTTTAATAGATGGTAAAACAGGAGAAACTTTAGATACTCTTTCTCTTGATGCAAATATTGAAGCTTCACCAGCTATCTTTAATGATACCCTTGTTGTGGCTTCACGAAATGGAACTATTTATGGTATTAATATAAAATAATATGCAAAAAGGAGGCTAAAATTAGCCTCCCTTTTAATTATCTGTTTCTTTGTTGCTTTCTAGCTCTTCTACAGTCAGGACATCTTACTGGCTCATTTTCAAACCCTTTTTCTTTGTAAAATGCTTGCTCTCCCTCAGTGAAAACAAACTCCTTACCGCAATCTTTACATACTATTGTTTTATCCATAAAAAAACTCCTCCTTATTTAAAGACTTGATTAAAACTTATAAATTCTCGAAAATAAGGAGAACCTTATAATTTACCACATCTTTAATTTAAATATATTTCACTTTCACTTTAACAGATAAAATTTATTTTTTCAATATATTTCTCTAAATTTTCAGAAAATTAAAAAATTTATATTTTTATAAAACGCCTCTTATCTCTTTCATAAAAGCTTTAATACTATTATATCCACCATCTTCTTTTTTTATTCTTTTTACAATGGCACTTCCAATAATTATTCCATCAACTTTATCTTTAACTTTTAATACAGTTTCTTTATTAGAAATACCAAAGCCTAGTAACCTTGGAATATCTGTTTTTTCTTTTATTCCATTTAAATAATCATCTATTTCTAAATCTATATTTTTTCTTTCTCCTGTAATTCCATTTACTGATACGCAGTAAATAAATCCACTACTATTTTTTACAATCCTTTTTATTCTTTCTTCTGATGTTCTAGCTACTAATGGAATTAAATCTATCTCCAGTTCTCTGCATTTTTCTAATATTTCTTTTCTTTCTTCTAAAGGTAAATCTGGAATTATAATCCCATCTCCTGAAACCGCCTTAAGCTTTTCTAAAAACTTTTCTATTCCATAACTATATACAACATTAAAATATGTCATAACTACTATAGGAATCTTTACTGACTTTCTGCTTTCTTCTATTATATAAAAAATATCTTCTACCTTTGCTCCATTTTTTATGGCTTGAAGATAGCTCTTTTCAATAACTTCTCCATCTGCTAAAGGGTCACTATATGGAACACCAAGCTCTAATATATCTGCTCCCTCATCTTCTAATATCTTAATAAGTTTTATGCTCTCTTCCTTATTTGGATATGATGCTGTTATAAATGGTACTAATGCTTTTCTATTTTCTAATTTTAACTCTTTAAACTTCCCCTCTATCCTACTCATAATTTTTCTCCATATATTCATTTATAGTTTCCATATCTTTATCTCCTCTTCCTGAGAGATTTACAACTACAATATCTTCTTTATCTAAATTTCCTTTTAATTTCTCCAAATATGCTAATCCATGAGCTGATTCAATAGCAGGAATTATTCCTTCTATCTTTGTAAGCTTAATCAAGCTTTCCATTGCTTCATCATCATTTATAGTTACATATTTAGCCCTATCTATACTTTTTAAATATGCATGTTCTGGTCCTACTGCTGGATAATCAAGCCCTGCTGAAATAGAATACACATCTTTTATTTTTCCGTCATCTTCTCTCATTACATAAGTAAACATCCCATGTAAGACCCCTTTTTTCCCCTCTGCAAAAGCTGATGCATGCTTTCCTGTTTCTACTCCAAGCCCTCCTGCTTCAACACCAATTAACTCTACCTTTTCTTCTATAAATGAGTAGAATAACCCCATGGAATTACTTCCTCCACCAACTGGTGCTAAAACTATATTAGGTAACCTTTTTTCTGCTTTTAAAATTTGTATCTTTGCTTCTTCACCTATAACTTTTTGAAAATCACGTACCATTTTAGGATAAGGATGTGGTCCTACAACAGAGCCTATTATATAAAAGCACTCATTAACATTAGATACCCAATATCTTATAGCTTCATTTACTGCTTCTTTTAAAGTTCTATTTCCTGACATTACAGGAACTACTTTTGCTCCTAAAAGCTCCATCTTTTTAACATTTAAATTTTGTCTTCTTATATCTTCCTCTCCCATGAAAATAGTACATTCCATATTAAACTTTGCACATACTGTTGCTGTTGCAACTCCATGTTGTCCTGCACCTGTTTCTGCAATAATCTTCTTTTTCCCCATTCTTTTTGCTAAAAGAACTTGTCCAATTGCGTTATTTATTTTATGAGCTCCTGTATGGTTTAAATCCTCTCTTTTTAAATAAACCTTAAATCCAACATCTTCACTTAAATTTTCCGCATAATAAAGTGGTGTTGGTCTTCCTACATACTCTTTTAAATAATATTTATACTCTTCTTTAAATTTTTCATCATCTATATATTTTTCATAAGCTTCCTCAAGTTCTATTAACGCATTCATTAAAGTTTCAGGAACATACTGCCCTCCAAACCTGTTAAAATTCCCCTTCATACCTTACTCTCCTTTTAATTCTTTTAAAAATTCTCTTACCTTTTTTTCATCCTTTACTCTCATATTTCCTACAATCTTTTCTACTCCTGTTGATAAATCTAAACCTCTAATATTTTTATCCCTTGGAATATCTTTTAACCTTTCTTTGGATATCCCTCCTGCTAAAATAAATTCTCTATTTATTTTATTTAATAAACTATAATCAAAAGCTTCTCCACTTCCAGGACTTCTTCCATCTATAATTATTTTATATTCATTAAACTCTTCTATTTTATGGACATCATCTATAGATAAAGCTTTTATTATTTTCTTTATCTTTATTCTTTCTTTAAGCATTTCTATAAATTCAATGTCTTCATTTCCATGAAGTTGTATCCACTCTATTCCTGTTTCTTTATACACCTTTTCTATAAATTCTATAGAATTGTTTCTAAACACTCCAACACTTTCACCTTTTCTTACTTTTCTACAAAGCTTTCTTCCATCCTCTATACTTATCCTTCTCTTGCTTTCACAAAATACAAATCCTAAATAATCAACCTCTAATTTGTTTAAAAAGCTAATTTCATCCTCTAAAGTAATCCCACATATTTTTACTTTCATTTTATCCTCTATACTTTTTTCTAAACTTCTTAAATTCATTTTTGAAATATTCATTTTCTAAATTTCTCATAAATAATTCTCCAACTAAAACTCCATCTACACCCATATCACTTAAGTGTTCTATATCACAAATTCCACCAACACCACTTTCTGATATAACAACCTTCCCTTTTGGAATTCTTTTTAAAAGCTTCTCTGTTGTTTTTAAATTAACCTTAAAGGTATCTAAATTTCTATTATTTATTCCTATTATCTCAGCATCAGAATCAAGGGCACATTTAAGCTCCTCTTCATTATGAATTTCTACTACCACATCAAGTCCTATTCCTTTTGCAATGCTACAAAACTTCGGAAGTTTCTTTCCTAAAACTGCTCCTATTAAAAGTATTGCATCTGCACCAATAACCTTACTTTCATATATTTGATATTTATCAATTATAAAATCCTTTCTTAATACTGGAGTATCTGTTTTTTCTTTTATTTTTCTTAAATGTTCATTTGAACCTTCAAAAAATTTCTCTTCTGTTAAAACTGATAAACAATCAACTGAAATTTCATTATAAAAATCTAATATACTATCTACATTAAACTTTTCTAATATTACTCCCTTTGATGGTGACGCTTTTTTAAACTCTCCAATTATAGAAATTCCATCCTTTAATATAGCCTCTTTAAACTTCCCACCCTTTTTTATCTCTTCTAATGATTTTTCTTTTTCACTTATAATTTTATCTAAATACATTTTTACTCCTCCTTATTTGTTATATAAACTAACTCTTTATACTTTTCTAAAGCTTTTTTAGAATCTAACATTTCTCTTGCTATCTGTACTCCCTCTTCTAAAGAATTTGCCTTATTACCTATATATATTGATGCTCCACTGTTTAAAATTACAACATCTCTCTTTGGACCTTTCTTTCCTTCTAATATTTCTAAAATAAGCTTTGCATTAAACTCTGCATCATTTCCCTTTAAATTTTCTAAACTAGCTCTTTCTATATTAAAATCCTCAGGTTTTATTTTATATTCTAATATCTCTCCATCCTTAAGTTCACAAATATTAGTTTCATCACTAATACTTATTTCATCTAAACCATCCTCACTATGAACTATCATAGCCTTTTTAAGCCCTAAACTTTTAAGAACTTCACAAGCAGTTCTCATTAGGCTTTTATCATAAATCCCAAGCAGTTGTCCACTTAAGTTAGCTGGATTTACAAGAGGTCCTATAAGGTTAAATATAGTTCTTGTTTTAAGCTCTCTTCTTTCCTCTGCTACTGACTTCATAGCCCCATGATAATAAGGTGCAAATAAAAAGCTCATTCCATTTTCTTTTATAATCTTCTCACTTTTTTCTTTACTTAAATCTACTCTTATATTTAACTTTTCTAAAACATCTGCACTACCACACATACTAGAAACGCTTCTATTCCCATGCTTTGCAATCTTCACTCCTGCACTTGCTGAAACTATAGATGCTGCTGTTGAAATATTAAAGGTATTAAGCCCATCTCCTCCTGTTCCACAAGTATCTATTAAGAATTCATTCTCTACATTTATCTTTATCATTCTCTTTCTAAGAGCTTGTACAACACCTAAAATTTCTTCTACTGTTTCCCCCTTCATCTTAAGACCAATTAAAAATCCACCAATCTGTGTTTTAGTGCATTTTCCCTCTATTATTTCTCCAAGTATTTCTTCTATTTCTTCTTTTCTTAGATTTTCTTCTTTAGTTAACTTTTTTATTCCATCACATATATTCATTGCACACCTCTTTTATAAAATTTTCTATTATTCTCATACCCTTTTCTGTTCCTATAGATTCTGGATGAAACTGAAGACCATAAAGCTTTTCCTCTTTATGCTTTATAGCCATAATTTCTTTAGTATCTAAAGATTCTCCTATTATTTCTAACTCTAATGGGAAATTTACCTTATCTATTATTAATGAATGATATCTCATAACTTTTATTCGCCTTCTTACTCCATCAAAAATATCTTTTCCCTTTATTTGAATTTCACTAATCTTTCCATGTTTTATCTCTTTTGCATAAACAATATTCCCCTTAAATGCATAACCTATTGCTTGATGCCCTAAACATATTCCAAGTATGGGAATCTCTTTGTAAAACCTTTTTATTACGTCTACAATTATTCCTGCATTTTCTGGTCTTCCTGGTCCTGGAGATATTATTATTCCTGAAGGATTCATTTTTTTAATTTCTTCTATAGTTACCTTATCATTTCTCTTTACTGCTACTTCTGCCATTTCTCCTACATATTGATATAGGTTGTAGGTAAAGGAATCATAATTATCTATTATTAAAATCATCTTAATACCTCCTTTAATATTCCAAGCTTATTTTGTATTTCCTCATACTCTTTTTCTGGAACTGAATCATATACTATTCCTGCTCCTGCTTGAATATTTGCTATTCCATTCTTTAAGACTATTGTCCTTATAGCTATGCTCATATCCACGTTATTACTATAAGAAAAATATCCAACTGCTCCTGAATAAATTCCTCTCTTAACCTCTTCAAGCTCTTCTATAATTTCCATTGCACGTATTTTGGGTGCACCAGATACAGTTCCTGCTGGAATACAACTTTCTAAAGCATGGAAAGAATCCTTATCTTTTTTTAAATTCCCTCTAACTCTTGAAGTAATATGCATAACATGAGAAAACTTTTCTATTTTCATAAATTGGTCTAGATTTACTGATGAAAACTCACTAATCTTACCTATATCATTTCTTCCAAGGTCTACAAGCATTAAATGCTCTGCCCTCTCTTTTTCATCATTTAAAAGCTCTTTTTCTAGCTTTACATCCTCTTCTAAAGTTTTCCCTCTTTTCCTTGTACCTGCTATTGGATTAGTTCTAACAACTCCATTTTTAACTGAAACAAGACTTTCTGGTGATGCACCTATAATTGAAAAATCCTTATACTTTATTAAAAACATATATGGTGATGGGTTTTCTTCTCTAAGTCTTCTATACAGTTCAAAATCTTCTTTCTCTGTTTTAACCTTTGTTCTAATAGATAAAACAACTTGAAATATATCTCCCTCTTCAATATATTTTTTTGCCTTTTTAACCATTTCTAGAAACTTTTCTTTTTTAGTTTCTTCAACTTCTATTAATTCCTTCTTTTCAAAATCATCATCTATATCTAAAATATTTTTTGAAATTCTTTTCTTTATATTTTTAAAACTTTCCCTTTGAACTTTTAAAATCTCATCATACCCACGCTTTTCTTCTTTATCTATATTAGTTATAAAGCTTATTCTATGTGTAAAAGCATCATAGCAAATATATTCATCATAAAAAGAAAATCTATAATTTTCTGTTTCTACTGTATCCTTATTTTTAAAGCATAATCTTTCTTCATACTTTTCCGTAATATCATAAGCTAAATATCCTATAGCTCCTCCCTTAAAAGGGAAAGGATTTGTTTTCTCTAAAAACCCTGTACTTAACTCCTGTCTAAGCTTTTCCATCTGATTAAGTTCATTACCCACTAATAAATATTTAGCTTTTTCTCCAATAAAAGAATATCTTCCAAAATGCTCATTTCTGCTTCCACTTTCAAAAATAAACTTATTTTCACCCTCTAACCCCTTATAAATATTTATAGGTGTTAAATCATCACCTCTAAATGTACTAATAAGAGAAAAATTTTTTTCCCTTTCCTTACATTTTAAAAACTCGCCTTCAGTTAAATTAACCATCTTTTAAACACCTCTCCTTTTTCTTAAATTCTCTAAAACAAAAAGCCACCTCACCCCTAAAAATGGGATGAAGTGACTTCCTATGCCACCCATTTATGTAATTTAGATAAATAAAAAACCTTATTCTAATTTAGAATAAAGTGTATATTTCCCCTGTACATTTAAAATATTACAGATACGGAAAATGCTTTTAAACACTTCGATATCCTGTCATTTTAACGGTAGACATCCCGTAAAGCCCTACTTTTAAAATTTCAAGCTTTCCTCGTAAAAGACCCATTCATTAAAGCTTTCATTATCTAGTTCTCACCATTTCTAGACTCTCTTTAAACTTCCACTAAAATTACTCCCTCTTTATTTTAGAGTTTTTATTTACTAATTTTTATATATTATATTTTATATTCATTTTATTGTCAAATGTTTCCAATTTAAAATAAACCTTGAGCTAAAAACTCAAAGTTTATCTTTCTATGTACTACTAAATTGTAAATTTGTGTTTTCTAACACCTCTGGCTTTTCTCTCGATAAAATTATTACAGCTACAACAATCAATAACATTCCTAATATAGTATCTACGCCTATGGACTCTCCAAAAAATATAAAGCTTGCTATTATCCCTACAATAGGTTCAAAAGTTCCTAATATAGATGAATTAGATGCTCCTATATCTTTTATTGCTATTTGTAAAAATACTAAAGATATTACTGTAGATACTACTGCAATTCCAAGATAAGAAACTCCTATATGTACATTAATTTTAGTTATAAGTTGTCCTCGTATAGCTCCTATAATTAAAGTAATAATTCCTGCAAAAAGAGAGCAATAAAAGGTTGTTACCATTCCATTTAACATTTTTATTTTTTCTCTTCCCATTCCAAAAACTGTTGCTCCATAAACAATTCCTGATAAAAGAGCTAAGAAGATTCCTCTTATATCTACTCCACCTTTTTCTGATGCGGATAAAAGAAATACTCCAATTATTGATATTACTAATGCAATTGTTTTTCTTTTAGTAAACTTTTCTTTTACAAATAAAAATCCAAATATACAAACACATAAAGGATAAATAAAATGAAGTCCTGTTGCAAGTCCTACTCCAACATACTCATAAGACTCAAAAAGAGTTTGTGTAGTTAAAGTATATCCTATGGCTCCCATTATAAATAAAATTCCAAGCTGTTCCTTAGTTATCTTTAAAGACTTTCCACTTATCTTTATAACTATAAATAAAATTATTGCTGCTAATAAAAATCTTGCAACTAAAACTGTTGTTGGGTTTGACCCTGCATCATATCCTACCTTTGCGAATATCCCAAGAAATCCAAAACAGATAGATGCTAAGATTGCAAATGTTAATCCTACTGCACTTTTCAAAAAACTCACTCCTAAATATAATCTCCACTTTTGTATTATAGACACTTTATCCTTTTATTCAATGTATAAAATTTAAACTTTCACAATAAATAAAAATTCAGATGAAATTTTAACATCCATCTGAATTTTTTTCTTTTTAATCTTCAATTTTTATTTGTTCTACTATTGAGTCTTTAACTATTTTATTTATTCCTACTGTTGTTATTACTTTTAATACAAGAAGAATTACTCCAATACACAATATAGTTTCTATAAATGGGAAGCTATATACTGCAAAGGTTGCACCCATAGCATTCATAAATATTTTTACTGATATAAATGCTAGAATATTTCCTAAGACTACTCCTATAATTAAAGCGACTCTCATTTTTAAGATTCCTTCTCTTTGAACTAATTTTTTGATTTGAGTATCTGTTACTCCAACACCTCTTAACATTCCAAATTCTCTTCTTCTAAAAAGAATTTCTGATAATGTTGAATTAATAAATCCCATTAAACCAATTATAGCCACTACTCCAATAATTGAATATCCTAAAAGCTCATAGCTTCTTTTTTCTTCTTTTAACTGGATTAAGGTATCTTCAAAGTTTTCTACCTTATCTATATTTTTATATTTCCCTGTAATTTTTTCTATTTTTTCTGCTACCATTTTACTTTCTTTTTCACTTGTTTTCACTAAAATTTTTCCATAATCCTTTGTGTTTTCAAAAACTTTTGAATCATTATAAATATATATTCCTTCTGCATATACTCCTTTTACTACTGGCTCACTTAATATAGCCGTTACAGTAACTTCAGTTTCTTTTCCTTCTTTATCTTTTACTATTATCTTTTCTCCTAATGCATAAGGACTTGTATTATGACTCATATATACTAATGCTTCTTTTCCCTCTTTAAAGCTTTCTTTATTAATTTCTCCAAGTACTATTTTATCTTCTGCTTTTTTTAATATTTCATCAGTTATTCCTAAATATGCTTTTCTAGCCACACCTTCAGTTTTTTCACCTATAATCTTTAAAGAAACTACATTATCTTCTGCCTCTTCTAGCTTTTTAATTATCTCTTCATCTATATAGTCTCCATTTAGAATTCCTTCAAAGCTTAAATTCACTTGTACATTTTCTATAAAAGTATCCTGAACCATCTTTTTAATGCTCATACTTTTAAATATAGTTGCAGCAACTATAAATAATGTAATTGATAAAGTCATTGATATAATAGTTATTCTATTTATCTTTTTATTCTTTTTTATATTTCCTTTTGCAAGTTTATCTATAAAATCTTTTCCTTTTATTTCTTTCTTTAATTTACTTCCTTCTATTCCTGTAAACTTACTTGCTTCTATTGGTGATAATTTTGATATTTTAAATGCTGGTAATAATACTGAAATTAAGACAGTTATTAAAGAAACTACTATTACAAATATAAATACTATTGGATTTAATATAAATCTTAGATCTTCTTCAAATTTTATTCCAAGCATTGTAGCTTTTGCACCAATCATTCCAAGTATGGCTCCAAGAGGAATACCAATTACTGATAAAAATAATGCTTCATATAAAACTATTTTTCTAACTTGTTTTCCTGTTACACCTACTGTTAATAGTAGTCCTACTGCTTTTACTCTTTCTACAAGCATTATATTAAAAATGTTATATATTATAAATATTCCTGAGATAACTACAAGTAATCCAATTAAAATATAAGGTATCACTTCTGAACCACTCATATCTTTAGATACCATTCCCTCATTTATAAAAATATCTTCTACATCTCCATTTATTAATAACCTTATACTTTCAAAATCCTCTTCATAAGACTCTGCTTTTATAAGCTTTATTAATCCTTCTTTTTTTCCACCAAGCTCTTTAGCTAAATTTTCATTTACAAAGACTCTATAAAAATTATTGTCACTTACTGTATATTTTTTATTTTCTACAATTCCAACTATTTTTAACTCTTTATCTAAAAAAGTTATCTTATCTCCAATCTTTTTATTAAACTTTTTTTCATATAAATTATCAATTACACATTCATTATTTTCTGGATTTATTTTTCCACTCTTTAATTCTAAGTCATAATACCCTTGTGCAATATTATCATAATAAGCATACTCTATATCACTTTCACTATTACTTTCCATATAAGCAAGTATTCTAGTTCCAAGGCTTTCTACATTATTATGAGCTTTTATCTTTTCTACCTCTTCTTCATTATCTATAATTGCTGCCCCATAAAAGCCACCATCATATGCCTTGGAAAAATTTCTACTCATTAAATTATAGCTATAAGCATAAATTCCTACTGCCATTAAAAATGCTGTTACTAAAACTATTGTTAAAATACTTATTATATTTTTCTTTTTTCTCGATTTTATATACCTAAGTGCAACCCTTTTTTCCATAGTCCTTTCCTCCTATTCAAATATCTTTCCATCTTCAATTCTTAAACTTCTATCTCCTTGATGTGCAATTTCATCATTGTGAGTTATTAGTACAATTGTTTGATTATATTTCTTTGAACAAGATTTTAAAAGGCTCATAACCTCTTCTGTATTTTTGCTATCTAAATTCCCTGTTGGTTCATCTGCTAAAACTATTGATGGTCTTGTAACTAACGCCCTTGCAATAGCCACTCTTTGTTGTTGCCCTCCTGATAATTGATTTGGATACTTATCTTTCTTTATCCATATACCAAGAGATTCCATTATTTCTTTTACAAACTTTTCGTCCTGCTTTTTCCCATCTGCATTTATAGGTAACACTACATTTTCATAAACAGTTAAAACTGGTACTAAGTTAAAACCTTGAAATATAAACCCTATATTCCTTCTTCTAAAAATACTAAGCTCATCCTTTTTTAAAGTTTGAATATCACGTCCATCTATAATAATTTTTCCACTAGTTGCATAATCAAGTCCTCCTAATAAATGAAGTAATGTTGATTTTCCTGAGCCTGATGTTCCTACAATAGTGACAAATTCTCCTCTTTCTATGCTTACATTTATATTATTTACTGCAACTACCTTTGTTTCTCCCTCTCCATAACTTTTTACTAAGTTAATTCCCTCTAATACTTTCATTCTCAAATTCTCCCTACATCTTTTATTTTAAGTTTTCTATATTTTTATTCTAGCCACTTAAAATAACAGAAAAATAACAGCTAAAATAACAGTTTTGTTATTTTAGCCTTAATCTATTAAATGTTTATATAAAGTTATAGTAAAAGTGCTTCCCTTTCCCACTTCACTTTTCACTTTTATATTTCCATTATGATCTTCAATTATTTTTTTACTTAAATATAAACCAATTCCAGAGCCCTCTTCATTTCTAATTTCTTCACTATAGCTTCTATAAAATCTTTTAAATATCTTATCTTTATCTTCTTTCTTTATTCCAAAACCTCTATCCTTTATTATTATTTTAATTTTAGAAGCTTCTATTTCTAAAGAAATATCTATCTCCTTATTTTCTAAACTATACTTAATACTATTATCTAAAATATTTATAATAGCTTCACCAAGCCATTTTTTATCATGCCTTAAATTACCTTCATCAAACTTTAAAATATTTATGGTAATGTTTTTTTCTAAAGCTTTTCCATGAACCCCATTTATACTATTTAAAAGTGTTTCACTTATACTACTTTCTTTTTTATTTAAATTTATAGACTTAGATTCAAGGGTTGATAATTTTATAAGACCTGTTGTTATCCATTCCATTCTATCTATATTTTCATTGTTTTCTCTTAAAAACTCATTTTTCTCAGAATCATCTACATATCCTTCTAAAATAAGCTCATTATTCATCTTTATTCCTGCAATTGGCGTCTTTAGTTGATGAGATAATTCACTTAATAACTCTCTTATTCTATCTCTTTCTTCTTTTAACTTTTCTTTTCCTATATTCAATCTTAAAACTACTGTATTTATATTATGGTAACAAAGACCTATGTCCCCTTCTTCTGTTTCACTTAGAGGTTCCATAGCTTTTCCTTCTACAACTTTTTCTAAAGCTACATTTATCTTTTTTAACTTTTTTAAATCTCTATAATATAAAACCCATATAGAGGAAACTACTATTAAGCTTATTAAAATTAAAACACCTAAAGTTACATCTTTTATTTTTACAAAGGTTTTTCCAATCCACTTATTTTGAATATCCATTCCTTCAAAATAGCCATAATTATTTAAACGTTCTAACCCTTTATATACATTCTCTTTAGAAATATCTTCACTTAACACCTTTTTTATTATTTCATCCATATTAGAACCACTTTCATCCATAGCACCAATACAATTTGCATATTTTATAAGTTCTTCTGTTTGATACTCCTTAAGCTTATAATTAATAAAAATATATCCAATTGTTATTACCGTTACTATAATAACAAAACTAATTAATATCCATCTATCAAACTTCTTTTCTTTTCTCATAGCTTATTACATCCAAAAGACCAAAGATAACCAAGACCTCTAATATTCTTTATATACTCTGGATTTTTAGGATTACTCTCTATCTTTTCTCTAAGCCTTTTTATATTTACAGGAACTACATTTTTATCTACAAACTCTACTTCATCACTCCAGACATTATCTAATATCTGTTCTCTACTTAAAACTCTTTTTCCATTTATCATTAAATATCTAAGAAGTAAAAACTCCTTTTTACTTAAATAAACTTCCTCATCATTTTTCATAACCTTCATTAACTCTTCATCTATAACAATTTCATTTGAAATAAACTTTCTAGATACCTCTTCTTTTCTGCTTCTTCTTAAAATTGCATTTATTCTAGAAATTAAAACTTTAATACTAAAGGGCTTTGTCATATAATCATCTGCTCCCATATCTAGCCCATTACTAATATCTAAATCTGAATTTTGTGCTGTTAAAAAAATTATAGGAATATCCGATACACGCCTTAAATCCATGCAAAACTCAAACCCACTCTTATCAGGTAAATTAACATCTAAAACTATTAAATCAACCTTCGCTGAAATTAACACTTCCTCAGCATCCTTAATATAATTAACCCCACTTACATCAAATCCTTCCTTTCTTAAAGCAAAGCTTATTCCCTTATTCAAAGAAATATCATCCTCAACCAATAAAACTCTCATAACTTCCCCTTTTATATCTCTTTCCAACTACTATTTTTTATAAAATACTCTACATTACCATTTGCTCTATCTACTATATCTTCCTCATAACCCATAAACTCTAATATTTTTATAGCATTCTTTGTTTTTGATGCTCCCTCTTTTAACTTGTAATCAAATTTTATCTTATTATCTTCAATCTTTTCTTCGAAGCTATAATTTTTAAAACTATTTTTTAATATATAAGTTAATTCAATATCATGTGTTGCTCCAAAACAAATACAGTTTTTCATATTTCCAAGCTTATTTAAAATCTCTGACGAAGCTGCTATTCTTTCTAGAGTGTTTGTCCCTCTTAAAACCTCATCAATAAAACATATAAAATTCTCATCTTTGAATTCTAATATTCTTTTTATAGACTTTATTTCTGCCATATAATAACTATCATTTGACATAATGCTATCACTTAAAGCCATAGAACTAAAAACTCTTAAAGTTGGAATTTTAAATTTGCTTGCACAAGCTATATTAAAACTTTGAGCTAAAACTACATTTAATCCTATACTTCTTAAAAAAGTACTTTTTCCTGATGCATTAGAGCCTGTAATTAAAACTCCATTACTTCCTGCAAAGCCATTTTTTACTGGATTTTTTATTAAGGGATTATATATATCTTCAAACTCTATCTTCTTTTCTTCAGCAAATTCTGGTATACAATACTGATCTAAAGTTTCTGTAAATGAAGCTACTCCAATTAATGCATCAAGTTCTCCAATAAAATCATAAATCTCTTTAATCCTCTCACCTTCTCTTAAAACCACTTCTTCAATATCACCATAATTAACTACATTTTTTAAAGTTAACATAGCTACATACTCTGAAAAAATATCCATATCATTTCCCATATTCACTTCTTTGCTTCCAGTATTCTTTCTCTTTAAGCAAATCGTTTTTTCTATAGCACTTTGGACTTCTTTATAATATTTATTTACTTCTTTTATATTTTTAGAATAGATTTTTTTAGCATTCAGTACCATATTGATTAAATACACATAATCTTGCATTCTATATTCTAACTTTTTCTCAACTCTCATATGAATAATGACATTAGCTGTAATATTTAAAATAATTAATAAAATAAATATTGGACTAAAAAAAGATAATGCTATTAAAGGAATAGGTAAATATCTTAAAATTTTAAATAATTTAAAATTCATCTTGTATGTTTTATTTTCTTTCATAAAATAATCTGAAAGTCTTGCTGAATTTTTTCTTCCAAGACATTTAAGTTCTAAAGAAATATCTTCTCTTATTTCTTTATTTTCTTTAAAAAACTGAATTAAAGCTTTTCTCTTATCTAAATTTCTTTTATCAAACTCTAAACTCCTAAGTGATTTATATAAATACTCACTTCCTATACTTGTATTAGTATTTGCCATAAGCTTAAATATTTCATTCATATTAAAATCATTCCAAGTTATATTATCTAAATAGAAACCTTCTTCTTTTGAATTCAAAAAATAACTATCTGTATCATCCCCATGATTAACATAGTCATCCTTCATATGTTTTCTCGTTCCATAAAGATTTCTTATATTTTCTAAACATCTCTTCTTAAATTTATATTTAGTAAAGCTTCCAGCTATCATCATTGCTACTACAATAATAATCACATATACGCCATAAATAAAAATACCATCCATACCCTCACCTCTTTTTCAAATTATATCATACAAACCTTTTTTTTGGTAATTAACTGTTTGTAAATAGATTTTAACTAATATATATTTGAACATAAAAAAAAGAACCTAAAGGGGTTAGGTTCTTTCTATATTTGGATGAATGTTTATAGTAATTTTTAAATGGACAATTTAATCACTTTCGAGAGTTACCTCTAGTTTAGATTAAATTTTTAAGTATTTATACTTTTATTTGGGTATTTTAAACATATTTCTATCGTCTTAAAATACCCAAGCTTTATTTTCTATGCGAAGTATCTATCTAAAAGACCTTTGAAAGCTCTTCCGTGTCTAGCTTCATCTTTACACATTTCATGAACTGTGTCATGGATTGCATCTAAGTTTAATTGTTTAGCTAATGTAGCTAAATCTTTTTTACCTTGACATGCACCAAACTCAGCATCAACTCTTGCTTGTAAGTTAGCTTTAGTATCAGCTACTACAACTTCACCTAAAAGTTCAGCAAATTTAGCAGCGTGCTCAGCTTCTTCAAAAGCTATTCTAGTATAAGCTTCTGCAACTTCTGGATGTCCTTCTCTATCTGCTTGTCTAGCCATAGCTAAGTACATTCCAACTTCAGTACATTCTCCCATAAAGTTAGCTCTTAATCCTTCAATTACTCTTTCGTCAACACCTTGTGCTACTCCAATTCTATGTTCATCAGCCCAAGCCATTTCACCAACTTGCTCTTTGAATTTATCAGCTCCAACACCACAAACTGGACATTTTTCTGGTGCAACTTCTCCTTCATGAATGTATCCACATACTGTACAAATAAATTTTTTCATTTTAAAATCCTCCTCTTATTACAAAACACACTTTTTTATTCTCTATATAAAAATTCCTAAAGCTTTTAAAACCTATTTTCATAAACCTTAAAAGCCTTAACTTTATCTTTTGTTTTAATCTATACTTATTTTATAATAATAATTATTAATTGTAAATACCTTTTTTAAAATAATTTTTATTAATTGAATTTTATTTTTTACCTTTAATTAAAAACTCCAATTTCACATTCTTAACTAGCCTTCTTTTACGATAAAATTTGTCACAGACAAATTTTGAGTACCCCACTAGAATCGCTTGCGATTCCCCTAACTCTTAACTCTAACCTCTTAATTCTTAACTTAAAAAAAGTACCTATGAAATACTCCTACATTTCATAGATACTCTTATATTTAAACCTTATTAAATTCTATGCAAAATATCTGTCTAAAAGGCCTTTGAATGCTCTTCCGTGTCTAGCTTCATCTTTACACATTTCGTGAACTGTGTCATGAATTGCATCTAAGTTTAATTGTTTAGCAAGTGTTGCTAAGTCTTTTTTACCTTGACATGCACCAAATTCAGCATCAACTCTTGCTTGTAAGTTTGCTTTTGTATCAGCAACTACAACTTCACCTAACATTTCAGCAAATTTAGCAGCGTGCTCAGCTTCTTCGAAAGCTATTCTTTTGTAAGCTTCTCCAACTTCTGGATGTCCTTCTCTATCTGCTTGTCTTGACATTGCTAAGTACATTCCAACTTCTGTACATTCTCCCATGAAGTTAGCTCTTAATCCTTCGATTACTTTTTCGTCAACACCTTGTGCTACACCTATTCTGTGTTCATCAGCCCAAGCCATTTCACCAGCTTGCTCTACAAATTTATCTTTTCCAGCTTTACATACTGGACATACTTCTGGAGCTTCAGCACCTTCAAATACATATCCACATACTGTACACATAAATCTTTTCATTCTAAATCCCTCATTTCATTTTTATTATTTATTACTCTTTTATTTTAACACTATTCCTCTACCAAACTTTCCTTTTTTGGAACAATTAACTATTTATTTACAATAAAATAATCCCTCTATGGAAATAATCTAACCTTGATTATCTACCATAAAGGGACTTTATCTACTAATCTATATATTCTTTAAATGCATAAATAATGTTCTTTTATTTGATTTATTATTCTCTTTGCTTCATTTGCTTGTGCTTTTGGAACTTTAAAAGCAATTGGTGCTGAATAGGGTATCCCATTTGCAGTTACTACTGTATTTCCGTCAACACCTATTTTTATATCTACATCTAAATCAAAACTTCCAGCTGTTTCAAAGCTAACACTTTTTATATTTTTTCTTGGAAAAAATTTAGTCTCAACCTTTTTTCCTGTTACCCCTTGTACATCAATCATATAAACGCCTAAATTAGTCAATACAATTGAATCTCTAATAAATTGATAAGAAGCTATAATTGATTCATTAGGTAATAAAAAATCATCTAACCTACTTAAATCTGCTCCCCCTGCTGTTCCTTTTCCAGTAATCTTATCATAAAACCCCATAAAAAAATCCCCCTTTTTTTATCTAAAAAATGAAACTACAAATTCCTAATACTATGAATATTAAGCATAATACCATTTCCCACTTTTTGTCAAATACCTTATCTTTATTTTCGATGGATTTTATAATTAAAAATATTATTCCTAATCCATACAATCCAAAACATAAAAATAAATTCTGCATTCCAGCTGTTGTTATCATATAAACTGAATAAATAACTCCACCTAAAGCATATACCATATTCCCATATTTCTTATCTTTTATAGATATTTTTAAAAGAAAACCTGCTGATAATAAGTATGGTATTAAGATCATTGTAGTAGCAGTATTAGTAACCTGTACAAATGCATTCTGTGACCTCATAGATATTATATACGCAATTTCCATTATTATTCCATTAAATATTAAAGCATTAACAGCTGCATTATTTTTATTTACCTTTCCTAAAAATTTAGGAAACATTTTATCCTTAGATACCATCATTGGAGTTTCTACTGTTAAAATTGTCCATGATACCCATGCACCTAATATAGAAATTACTACTCCTATATTAATCATTATTTCAGCCCATGTTCCATTAGTATACTTTAATATACCTCCAAGTGCTGGTGTCTGAACATTTATTAGTTGTTCTTGGGTCATAATTCCAAAGCTTAACATTACAATAAGGACATAACATATAAGAACAAATACATATCCTATTATTGTTGCTTTCCCTACATCTTTTGAATTTTTTGCTCTTCCTGAAATAACTACTGCACCTTCAACACCTACAAACACCCATAAGGTTTGAAGCATTGCATTTTTAACCTGTGTGCCAACCCCACCTAAATGAGTCGCACCTGATGCATTAAGTGCTTTTGACCAAACATCACTTGTAAATATGTTCATTTTAAAAGCAATTATTAATAAGATAATTGCAAGTCCTATAGGTACAATCTTAGCAACTGTTGCAACACTATTTATAAGATTTGCTGTTTTCATTCCTTGTGCTATAAATGCAATAACACCCCAAATTAAAATACTACTTATTATAAATCCTGGCAATGAATCTACTCCACCTATTTGAGGGAAAAATGTTGTTAATGCATTTACTAATAAAATTGCAAATGATACATTTCCAATTAAATTACTAAGCCAATATCCCCATGCAGAACTGAATCCCATATATGTACCAAATCCATTTTTAGCATAATAATAAATTCCCCCCGTTATATCTGCTCTTTCATTTGAAAGTAGTTGAAACACTTTTGCAATAAAAAACACTCCTACACCAGTTATAATCCATGCAATAATACTAGCGCCTACACCAGCGCTACTTGCCATTCCTTGTGGTAAATTAAAGACTCCACTTCCAATCATTGATCCAACTACAATCATAATTAATCCTATTAAACCAACCTTCTGTGAATTAATTCCATTATCCTCCACTTAAATACCTCCTTTATATGCATCTTTGCATATTTTATCTTTTGAATAAATGATCCTTCAATTTTTCTCATATATTACTAAAAAAATTTATAACGTTCCTTTTTATTTTTATCATCTATTTTTTATTTATTCACTTAAAAAAAAAGCTATGCATATGCATAGCTTTGGTGGCTCACCGGGGAATCGAACCCCGGACACCATGATTAAAAGTCATGTGCTCTACCGACTGAGCTAGTGAACCATATTGTTGGCAGGGATAGCAGGATTCGAACCTACGAGTGCTACAGTCAAAGTGTAGTGCCTTACCGCTTGGCGATATCCCTAAAACAATGGGGTGGACGATGGGACTCGAACCCACGACAACCAGAACCACAATCTGGCGCTCTACCAACTGAACTACGTCCACCAAAGTTTGGTGCGTCTTAAGAGATTCGAACTCCTGGCCCACGCCTTAGAAGGGCGTTGCTCTATCCAGCTGAGCTAAAGACGCATATGGAGCGGGTAGTGAGAATCGAACTCACCTTTCCAGCTTGGAAGGCTGGAGTATTACC
>NZ_JBOFRG010000214.1:0-1982 GCF_051650885.1 Clostridium sp. | reverse complement strand
AAAAGTGCAGAAACAAACATAATTAGAGTTGATGTTAAAGATATAATAGATAAAATAACTGGAGAAAGTTTTAAGTTGGATATTGAAGTAGAGATAAATGGATATATTTATAAATTTTCTAGAATATATAAGGTTTCAGAAGTAGAAGCAGATAAGACTGTAATAGTTGGTAATATAAGTTTAGTTGATGATATAGAAAATTTAGAAATAAAAACAAAGGGAACTATCACAAATATAAACAAAGGTTAAAAGGGAGGTATGGACCATGCCACTACAAATTAGTATAAAACCAAACATAGCTAACAATGGAAGTGGAATGAAGACGACCACATTAGAAATTGAGATAGATGTAGAAGAATATTTAGAGGTATTAAAAGAAAATGATTTATTATTAAAAATGGAGCTTATAGTAAAGGGAATAAATATAGTGACAAAAGAAGAGGAAGAAAATATTTATGAATTTGCTAAAATCTATAAGAATATAACAACTACATCAATAATAATTTCAACAATTGTATGGGGAAAAATAGAAGACACGAATAATATAAAATGTGCTGCAATAGGAGTATTTGTGAAAAAGTAAGGGAGGTGAGAAAAGATGAAAATTGTAGATATAGAGTGTACTAAAAATACAACTTTTTCATTTAATGGGAGAGAAGGTGCGAATAAAGAAAATATAAAGGTTGGAATAGATAAATGTATAAAATACTGGAGCTATTTATACTTTAATATTTCAGAAAGTTTGCAAAATAAAGAAATTGTAGAAGCTAAATTAATTTTATATAAAATTCCAAGTAGATGTGGAAAATTAGAGTCAGAGTATTGTATTGCACCAGCAAAAGAATTTGTAAGTAAATATAGTTATTATTATAAAGACACTATAAGTATAGATAATGATTTAGGAATTGAATTTACAATCAAGAAAGATTCATGTTGTGTAGAAATAGATATAACAAAAATAGTGGAAGCTATAATAAAAGGAGAAATTGAAAATAAAGGGATGCTCTTACTTGGAAACGAAAAAAGTAAATATATAGAATTAAGTGGGTGTCAAAAGGAAAGTTATGATAAACCTTTTGTAAGAGTGAAATACGAGGAACATAATTACGTAGATGGACCTAGTGTAAATTTACCAGTAAAAATTAAAATTATAGATAATTAAAGTCCAATAGTTAAATAAAGCTATTGGACTTATTAATTATTAAGAAAACTTTAAATTAAAAGAATAAGCTATAAAAATAGTAGTAAAATAAGGTATACTGGAAATAGTAAATAGGAAATCATTTACTGAAAGAATAATAAAAATTAGAAAAGGTATTTAAAAGAGTTAAATTTTTCTTGTAAAATGTTTCTCAAGAAACATTTCAAAAAGAAATGATGAATCTTTTTGTAGAATGGTGGGAGAATGGAATACAAATGTATAATTTTTGATTTGGATGGAACAATATTAGATACAGAAGAAATGAATTTAGTTCCACTTCAAAGGTTAATAAAAGAAGAATTGAATATGGATGTAAGTTATGAAAGTCTTTTAAAATATAGAGCATATGCAGGAGAGAAGACACTTAGCCTTTTAGGATTTAAAGATATAGAAAAGTCATATCCTAAATGGGTTAAATATGTAAATGAATATGAGCATGGAGCAAAGCTTTATGATGGATTTAAGGAAGTTATAGAAAAGCTTCATGAAAAAGGAATAGTTTTATGTATTGCAAGTTCTAAGACAAGAGAGCAATATAAAATTGATTTTGAAAAGACAGATCTCCATAAATACATGACAAATGTAGTTTTAGCAGAGGACACTGAAAACCATAAGCCACATCCAGAGCCATTATTAAAGGCAGTAGAAAATCTTAATATAAATCCAAATGAATCAATCTATGTTGGAGACACATTAGCTGATTTCAAGGCTTCAAATTTAGCTGGGATGGATTTTGCACTTGCAGTATGGGGCGCAAGTGATTTAGAAGGAATTAAAGCAA
>NZ_JBOFRG010000213.1:0-2758 GCF_051650885.1 Clostridium sp. | reverse complement strand
TACGCTTACCATTTCTAGTTTCGCTTTGGTCATAAGGCTTTAGGGGTTAAAAGCAATTAACTCCGAGTCTGCACCTATCACTAGATACAGAGGGCTTTCTGTTTTAAATCTATACTTCTATACGTATTTGTATAGTTTTATTTAAATTTATTGTAACAGTTTAGTTACCCACTAACTTTTTCGCCCATCTCAATATAGCCATAACCAATTTCAGGTCTGGTTGGCTCTATCCCTAAGGTTACTATAACTTTTCTCCTATTTGCTAGTTCAATAGCTTGGGCTAGGGTATTCACATACTCCTGTTCGTCTTTAATGTAGTGATCCGAAGGTAAAACAATCATAACTGCATCTTGGTCTTTCTTTAAAAGCTTAACTGCCGATAAACCTATACATGTTGCAGTTTCCTTATTCATAGGTTCTGTTATAATGTTTTCTTTATTAATGTCTTTTAGCTCATCTCTTATTTGGTCTTCATAGTCCTTGTTTGTCACAATATAGATATTTTCTTTTTCTATTAATGGAGCTATTCTTTCCACTGTGTTCGCTAAAAAACTTTTTTCATTTATAACATCTAAAAATTGTTTTGGTCTGTTCATCCTTGATAATGGATATAATCTGCTTCCTTTACCTCCAGCTAATATAAGTCCGTATATCATGTCTTCAACTCCATTTAGCATTTATAGTTTATTTTATGTTTTTCCACAATTTTTGTGAATTTCAACATTCTTTAATACTCTATTCTTTTCCTATATTTTTATGAGTCTCTTTCCCCCTTTGTTTTTCTTTTTTGCTATTTTTTCTTTATTTAAGGAGATTTTATTTACTTTTATTTTCTTATTTAAAATTTTTATTTGTGTAGATTTAATTTTTTATTTCTCTTATTTTTCTGGTTTTATTTACTTCTATATTATTATGTTTAGTAATTAATCCTCTTTTTGGATATTTTAAAGATTTTTCTTTAATAACAATTGACAATTTTATGAATATATTTTAATATGAAATTACAATAAAGAAGACAAGCCTTATCTTTTAAGAGGGAGTAGTAACAAATATAACATCAACATGCCCGACTTTTTCTAGTCTGGTGTTATATACCTAAGTTTTTAGGTTACGAGACTTTTAATATAAGTTCCGATTTTTTTCGTAATTTATATTAAAAGTCTTTTTTATTGGAAATATTAAATTTGAAAGGAGTTTTTACTATGAACAATTTTTTTAACAAATCTGTTGTAGATATTCTATCTTTCTTCAATTCTTCGAAGGATGGGTTATCTAAAGAAAATCTAAAGAAAAATCTTGAGACTTATGGTCTTAATGCTTTAAATGAGAAAAAGAAAAAAAGTATAGTTCAAGTTTTCTTTGAGCAGTTTAAGGACTTACTTGTTTTTATACTTATAATTGCAGGAATAGTTTCTATGGCTGCAGGTCATGTTGAAAGTACTATTGTTATCTTTGTAGTTATTATTTTAAATGCAATTTTAGGTACTGTTCAACACGTTAAGGCTGAACAATCACTTTCTAGCTTAAAAGCACTCTCTGCTCCTATGGCTAAGGTTATCCGTGATGGGGTTAAGCTTGAGATTGCATCTCAAGATGTTGTCCCTGGTGATATTCTCATCTTAGAGGCTGGAGATTTAGTTTGTGCTGATGGAAGGATTATTGAAAACTTTTCACTTCAAGTAAATGAAAGTGCCTTAACTGGTGAATCTGAAAGTGTTACTAAAATCTCTGATTTAATCGATAAAGATGAGGTTGCACTTGGAGATCAAAAGAATATGGTTTTCTCTAGTTCTTTAGTTACTTATGGTCGTGCCTTAGTTGTAGTTACATCTACTGGTATGAATACTGAGCTTGGTAAGATTGCTACTTTAATGGAGCAAACTCAAGAAAAGAAAACACCACTTCAAATCTCTTTAGATGATTTCTCTAAAAAATTAGCTATTATAATCTTAATTATTTGTGCTATTGTTTTTGGACTAAATGTTTATAGAGGTGTTGCACCACTTGAATCATTAATGTTTGCAGTTGCTTTAGCTGTTGCTGCTATTCCTGAGGCTTTAAGTTCTATTGTTACTATAGTTCTTGCACTTGGAACTCAAAAAATGGCTAAGGAAAATGCTATTATTAAATCTTTAAAAGCCGTTGAAGGACTTGGTTCTGTTTCTATTATATGTTCAGATAAAACTGGTACTTTAACACAAAATAAAATGACTACTAAAGAACTTTACGTTGATGGAAATCTTATATCATCTGAAAGTTTAGATTTTAAAAATGAGGTTCATGAATATTTATTAAAAAGTTCTATCCTTTGTAATGACTCAACTTCTGTTGATGGAAATGAACTTGGTGACCCTACTGAAGTTGCTCTTGTAAATTTAGGACACCTATATAACATAAAAGAAACTGAACTTAGACAAGATATTGAACGTTTAAGGGAAATTCCATTTGATTCAGATAGAAAGCTTATGAGTACGCTACATGATTTCAATGGAAAAACAACTCTTTTCACTAAAGGAGCTTTTGATGTTCTTTTAGATAGACTTAAATATATTAAAACATCTGAAGGTGTACGCGTTATAACTGATGCTGATAAAAAAGCTATCATTGATACTAACATGAACCTTTCACAAAATGGTTTAAGAGTACTTGCTTTTTGTTATAAAGAGCTTTCATCAGTTAAAGACTTAACTCTTGAAGATGAATTTGGTTATACTTTTATTGGATTAATTTCTATGATTGACCCACCAAGAGTTGAATC
>NZ_JBOFRG010000212.1:0-38738 GCF_051650885.1 Clostridium sp. | reverse complement strand
AAGCTTCTTTATAATATTTGTCTACTGTGTAATTTATAGCTTCAACTAAACCCTTTACATTATTTTCAAACTTAGGGTCTTTTCCTTCTTCTAATACACCAGCTTTATAAATCATATCTACAACGGCAGAAATCTCATTAGGGTTTTTACCTGATTGTTGCATCATATAACCTAAGAAATCTGGTTCAAAAATAATTCCTATTGTATCATCTTGTCCATATTCTTTACATATATCTAAGAAAAATTTTAAATCTTTAAAATATGCTTCCATATATTTTTCATCATTTATATGTTGTAAATCTACCTGATAATCTTCCTTATCATCTGGAATATTATAATATACAAAGAAAGGAATCATCCCTTGCTTTTTACTTTCTTTTATAAAAGTTTTGGCTCTTGCTCCATCTTCACTTGTCCATGTTCTCCATCCTGAAAATGGTCCTCCATTAATGTAAATATATCTTACATCAGTTCTTTTATTTGTGTAATCATGGTCTGTATCTCTCCAGAACTCTAAATCTTCAATTCTATCTTCAGAAACTTGTCCAACTGATAAATAATCAGGCATTCCTGGTAAATCTCCATTAGCCTTTTTAACTCTAACACCAACATGTCTAGTATCACCAGTTTTCTTATCAATTATCTTTATTCCACTTCTACCATGACTTTTAGCTTCAATTTTTAATACATCTCCATTAACAGTTGCAACTACAGAATCTCTATTATTAGAAATTACGTCAAACCCTTCATTTTTTCCACTTACGTGAGTTAACTTATATTCTGTAATTCCTTGCTCTACTGTAAATTGAGTTTGAACTCCATTATCATCTATTTTATCAATATAAATATTAGCTTTTTCAGAAGCTCCAACAGAAACTTCAATTGTATCTGATTTAACAGTTCCAAAACTATTTATAAACTCTGCATAATAATAATAAATACCATTTTTCTCTCTTCCTCTAACCTCTGTTACTATAGCTTGTGGACTTGGAGTATTATCAGCAAGCTTACCTTCATTGATAACAGTAAAATCCCCCTTAGGTCCAAATCTTTCATAAACTTTAAAGCTAGTAGCATTATTTCCATACCACATATTAAGCGTTAAGTCATAATTACCATCTACATCACTCCCCCATTGATTATGAGTTAATGATGGTTTTCCAGGAACTCCACTACTTGCAGCAAATACAAACTTAGTAGGCATAATTCCTAGAACAACAGCAATCATTATAAAAATTGATATTCCTTTTCTTAACTTTCTCATAAATCCCCCTTTTTTTAGGTAAGAAGTTAGAGTTAAGAATTAAAAGCTTTTTAAATTCAATCTAAACCACATTTCAAAACTCTTTTGAAAGTCATCCTAAATTAATCCAATCATTACTTCTTATAACTCTTAACTCCTTCCCTCAACCACACACTCTTAATTTCCCATTCTAATTAAAAACTTCACCTACGATAAAATTTATCGCCAGATAAATTTTGAGTTCCCCCAAAAACTTCCCATCAAACCCCATCAACTCTTACTTTTTCCCTGTTAATTCTTAACTAAAAAGCATTCTTCACGATAAAATTTGTCTCCAGGCAAATTTTGAGTCCCTCACACAGATTTGCTTGCAAATCCCCCTAATTCTCAATTCTTAATTCTTAATTAAATCCTGCTCCAAGACTCATCACTACCAGGCACAGTGTTAGTCCACCATTTAGCCTTATACTTAACTCCATTATAAGAAACTACATCTCCACCATTGTAAGCCTTTCCTGGCACATAAATTTGTGTTCCATCTGATCCTATCTCAGGTGTTACTTCCCAAGCTGCACTTTTATCTGGTGCTTCTCCTTTAACCCACCATTTAGCAGTGTATTCTTTACCTTTATAGATTACTTTATCACCAGCATTATATACTTTATTAGCATCATAAGTATCTCCTGTTGGTGGAGTATCTTTTTCTACTACTGTTACAGTTCTTTCTACTGAAGCTTCTAATCCTTCTTTATCTGCAACAGTGTAAGTTACTTTATAATCGCCAACTTTACTTGTATCTACATCCCCTGTAATAACTATTTTTGAAGTTAAATCTCCATCTTCTTTGTCATTTGCTTTAACTCCAGCAGCTTTATCAAATTTACTTCCTTTTTCAATTTTTACATTATTAGCCCCTGTAATAACTGGCTTTGTATTTTCTACTACCGGTTCATCTACAACTGTTACTTTTCTAACTTTCTCAGTTTTTAAGCCTTCACTATCAGTTACAGCATAAGTTACCTTATATTCTCCAACCTTGCTTGTATCTACATCCCCTGTAACAACTATTTTTGAAGTTAAATCTCCATCTTTGTCATCAATAGCCGAAACTCCTTTTTTCTTATCAAATGCTGTTCCTTTAGTTACAGTTACATCATTTACTCCTGAAAGAGTTGGTGCTTTATTTACAGATGGTCCTTCTTTTCCATAAAGAAGTTGTTTACCAATCTCTGCTCCTTTTTGCATTACTCTTTGAGTTAAATGGATACTTTCTATTCCACTTAAATCAGTTGGTGCTTTTTCTGTTTTAAGTCTCATTTTATAACTTGAGCCTTGTTTTACTAATTTCCCTTCATAATTTGTAGATAAGTCAACAACACTATACTCACCTTCTTGAGTTACACTACCTGCTGTGTGATCTCCTCCAATTACCTTGTTTCCATTAGTTTTTATATAAAGCTTTCCATTTTTAATTGTTTCAGCTCCTCTTTCAACTCCTTTTAACACAGCACTTTTTTCATTTGGAAGTTCATTATTTTTAATTGTTATATCATACCCTTGACCATTTCCCCATTGTTCCTTGTACGGCTTAATAGTTATACTTAAATCTAACTCATCATAAACGATTTCATGCTCTGTTAAATCGCCTGCTCCAAATAAAGCATTTTTTGTAGCTTTTGTAAGTTCATCACGAGTTGTTCCACTTGTAGGTTTATCTTGTGATGCCATCCAAGCTATCATTCCACCTAATTCATTTTTATTTACATAGTTTGCTTTCTCTTCAATTGATCTTACATTATCGTATGTGAAAAATGCTCCTCCATTTGGATCATAAAGATATGGTGCTTTAGCAGAATCATCCCAGTATTCTTTAAGCTTTGGATATTTTGCTTTTAATTCATCATGTGATCTATATGACCAAACGCCTCCCATTCTTCCACCATCTCCAACTTTTGCTGGTGCTTCATTAAGAGCTCCTGGTGTTGGTCTTAAATCAGCATCTTTATTTACAACTGCTGCTTCACCAAAAAGTCCTGGATTATTTTTATCGCCTCCATTATCTGAAACCTTTTCCCATCCTCTTGTATAGTAAGCTGCTCCTACTACAATTTTCTCTGGTTCTGCTCCTTTTGATATAAAGTAATTAACACTTTCATCTACTGAAAGTCCTTTTCCTTTATGAGGATCATTTGGATTTGTATATAAAGGTGTTTGATGCCCTGATTGCTTGTCCCAAGCACCCCTCATGTCATATGTCATAATATTTGCAAAATCTACTGCATTAAATAATTTATCTACATCTATTCCCATATCAACTTTTTCCACTGAACAAGGAAGAGCAACTGATAATTCATAAGTTTTTCCAAGTTCTGCTCCTTGTTTATCAAGAGCAGCTCTAAACTCTTCTAAAAGAATAATATAATTTTCTTTGTCCTCTGGTCTTGATTTTGTTGTTCCCTCATCATTTTGATTGTCAACTGTATCTGGATCTCTAACTAATCCTGGATACTCCCAATCTATGTCTACAAAGTCCATATTTGTATATCTTATAAATGCTAGCGTGTTATTTATAAGATTAGTTCTCTTTTCTTTACTAGCTGCAACTTCTGAGAAATCTCCCGATTTTGACCATCCTCCAAGTGAAATTCCAAGCTTTAAATTTGGATTTTTAGCTCTTAAGTCTTGGAATGCATTTAAAAGACCTGAGTTTTCATCTCCCCATGTTACTCCATCCATTCCTACATTTGCATCAAGTGCTGCATCTGAATCTGTAAATTTTAATTCTCCATTTGCATCAAAGTCCATAAATGCGTAATTTAAATGTGTTAATTGATCTGCTGGAATATCTTTTGGATAAAAATTATCTTCTCCTCCCCAAATTGACCAATCTCCATAATACATAACATTTCTTTTTACACTTTGTTTTTGTGAAATTTCTGTAGTTTCTTTGTTAGACATCTTTCCTTTTATGTCCTGTGCACTTGCTGAAGTTCCAAAAATACCTGCTGCTACAAGACAAGCTGACATAAATGCAATACTTTCATATAATTTTTTTCTTTTCAAAATATTCTCCCCCTACATTATAATTGTAAATTATTAACAATTAAATTTTATAATATTATTTAAACCTTTTCAATAAATTTTTCAGAATATTTAGATAATTTTTCAAATTTATTTTTTTTAATATAACTTTACTTTTATCTTTGCTATTTTTCGTGTTTTTCTGCTATTATATTTATATATTTTATTTAATTAAACTTTAGGAGGAAAACTTGATTATGAAAAATACCATTCTTCTTATAGAAAACAATTTATCAAGTGTAGAAAAAAACTCGCTCTTCTTCGAAGGGCTTATATATACAAAAAATAATGAGCATTTAGAAAATACGATTCTTTTCAAGGATTCTATATTTTCTTTAACTTTGAGTAAAGACTATAGATTAGAACTTAAAAAACTATATAAAACTTTAAATATTTATTATTCTGAATTTATAAATTTCTCTATTGTAATAGAAAATAATCTTGGTGTAAAAAAATCAGAATTTTCTATCAATAGTTATTTTTTAGATTATTCAAATGATATTCTAAAAAATATCACCTTAGATGAGATGGATATAGTTTCCATCAAAACCACTCTTTATGAACTTTCAAAATTTGAAAATAAAATTTATAATAAAAAATCTTTATTCAAAGTATCTTCATTTAAAATATTAAATGGAACTTTAACTAAATTAGAAAATAAATTCATTAATTTAAAAGCTATCTCTACTGATGATTCAGTGATAGTTTCTGGAATTTACTCTAAAAATACAGATATATCTATTTCATATCTTGATACAGTTTACTCTGTAATGACAAATGATTTTGGATATTTTACTCAAGTATTACCTTTATTGCCTTTAGGTATAAAATTAAAGATAAGCTCTGATACATCTCTTCCACACCATGTTGAGGTAACTCACCCCTTATCCTTATATTCATTGAAAAACTCCATAAATATCTATAGTATTTACAATATTCCTTGTAAGCTTAACAAACTAACATTTGATTTATATACAAGGAAATTCAAGGTTTTATCCTATTCTACAGGGGTTTTTGCAAATTTTAAAGACACCTTATTTTCTCTTTTCATTTTTAATGAAGATGGAACAGTTTTATTAAAAAAAGACTTTACTGGGGATGCTACTGATTCAGATTTAATTGATAGTTTAAATAATATTGAAATCAAAGGTAATTTCTATATTTCACTAAAAAGCTCTTATGAAATTTTTAAATTTTCTTCTCAGCGTAATAGTATTTCAAATATTACTCTTTATGTTACAGAAAAAGAAATTTTTAGAATTATAGACCCTGAAATTTCACTAGATTTTAATTTATTATATATAAAATCTGTTTACCAAAACTCAAATGCAACTATAAACATAGGTGATACAAGGTCAAAATATACAAATGAAACTGGAAATTTATTAATACCTTTATCTAAAGATCTAAAATACCATAGTGAAGTATCTGTATCTTTAGAACAAGACAGTATAAAAACTTTACCTGTAAGCCTTTATACTAACTATAAAAATAAGAATAAGGCATTTTTATTTAATACAAATTTAAATAAAATAAATCCTAACAATTATGATTTAAAAGATATTTTTGAGGATACATTTTTCTTAACATCTAAGTATGTTTTACCTCTTTACTTTTTTGAAGAAGGCTTTGGTAGAATTTCAATTTCTACTGAAAAAAATTCAACCTATACTTTATATCTTTTAAATGAGAATAAGTTAGAAAAATTAGATACCTTTAATACAAATATTCAACATAAATTTAATATCCCTTCAAAAGGAATTATCTTTATTGATTTAAAAGAGCTACAAAAAGACAATACCAAAATTAAGGTGCTATTTAAGCCATTAGATACTTGTTATAGAAATCTAATTAGCCTTAATAAACGAGATAATATAAAAGAATCTAATATTATCTTTAACAATATTGAGAATTTTAAAAATACCTTGTCAAAGGATTCTTCCTTAGAAGATTCTTTAGTTATTTCAAAGTATTTTAGCGTTTATATTTTTAATAAAGACTTTTTTAAAGATATAGACTGTAATTTTTCATTATTTAGCAATATCTTTTCTCATATTTCTACTATGAAAAAAGAAGATTTTAAGGAGGTCTAGTAATGAATTCGTTATTTATAAAATCATTAGTTAATACAGTAGATACTAAAACTTTAGTATTTCATGGAGTAATTTCTCCTGATAACTTTAGTAAAAATTTATGGGAGGAAGACCTTATAAAAGTTTCCTTCTTAGATAATACTTTAACCTTTACTAACCTTTACTTAGAAGAATTTAAAAACTTTAAACCTTATAGCAAAATTAATTTTTCAATTGAAGATATTTTAGGAAATATTAAGTTAGAACAAACCCTGAGTATTTACGAATTATCCTCTTTAAATAGTATTTTAAAAAGTATTTCAATTGAAAATAATGATATTTTAAAATTCACTTTAAAATCCTTTACCTTAAATAAGGATGTTAATAATAATATACTAGAACATAGTGATGAAGCTTTTCTTTTCTTCACCTTTGACCATTCAGATATAAAGCCACTATCTTATGCAGATTATGAAAAAATAAAGAAAACTTCAAAAACCTTTAGTTCTAAAGAACAACGTATTAATATATCTGTTCTTAATAAAAGTCTTTCAAAGGATTCTTTTATTAAGAACTCAGCTTCAAATTTTAACGCTATTATAACTAGTAAAAATATAATACCTTTGTATTTTCATAAAAAAGGGCTTATAAATTTAAAAATCAAATCTTCGTCTTTAGATAAATTTTCATTATATTTAGGTAATAGCTCTGATATGCTCTTTTTAAACTCTTTTAAATTTAATGACGAGTATACTTTAACATTACCCTCAGAAGGCTTTTTATCAATAGAAACTTCTACTGATACTTTAGATTCTGAGCCACTTTGTGTAGAGCTTTCACCAATTACTACTAAGTATACTGAATTAAAGACTTTGTTATTTTCTAAAAATAGCTTTTTTCTTGAAAGAGCTGAATCTACTTCACCTTCTATATGTAAAATTATAAAAACTAATTATTTTAATTTGGTTTTATTCCATGCCACTGATTTTGATATAACATCATTAGATTTAACAGACTTAATCCAGCGTTCAATATTTGATGAATTAATTATTAATCCCTAAACTTAAAAGCAGGCATATCCTTTAAGATATCCCTGCTTTAATTTCTACAATTCTTTAAATCTTCTAACTCCAAATGTAGTTAAAAGCTTATATGCAATTATATTTCCAATAACTATGATTCCAGTTATTATACTTAAATAAACATATATGTCCATCTCTATATTCATATATAAGAAGGCTGCTAAAAAGACTATTCCAAGTCCTCCAAAAACCATTATCATTGTTGATGCACTTCTTTTAACTACTGCAATTTCAGATGTCCAATTTAAATTACAGAATTTTAAGTTTATTACAAGTCCTATCATACTTCCAAAGGTTCCTACTAATAAAATTATAATAATTGCGCATATTATCTCTAAAAAATTAAGCTTAAGCCCAATTCCAACTAATATAGACCCAATTAAAGTTGTTGGTACTATTATCATCATGCTAACAATTAGCTTTGATTTAAAAATATCCAGTACATCTATTGGAAGAGTTTTAAGTTGCCAAAACTTATTTCCTTCTAAAGAAATAGTATTTCCTGTAGTTATAGATGTTAAAACACAGAATGTTCCAACTAAAACTAATATTCCAATTTTAAGGCTTGGATCTATTGCAGTTTCAAAAATCATTTCTATAGATTTTTCTCCCATAAAAATTGCCATAAATCCATATGCAATAAAAAGAATTCCTCCAACTACAAGATTCACTAAAACCATTGGCATAGAAAAGTACTTTTTAATTTCATTTATTACTAGAGAATGAATCACTCCAGTTTCTTTTTGCTTTGTCATTTTAAAGTTATTTTTTCTATTAGTTTCTAAAAGTCTACTATTTATCTTTAAATATACTTTATCTACTATTAGTACAAATACTCCAAAAACTCCTGCTGATATTCCCATAAAAATTAGCATTGACATTATATTTCCATTTATTAAAGACTGAATATAGAAATTATTTAAAGGATATATAGCTGAATATACATCTGTCATCTTTGAACTTGTTTGCATTATATTAGTTATAAATTCTTCTCCTACAAGCATAGGGAAAAACATCATAAATAAAATAAATACTAAAAACATTCCAATAGTTATAAAGTTTCTATATCTAAATCTACTACTTACATAAAGTAATAATGACCCAATAAGTGTTGCTATTGCTGTTGGAACTAAAGGAATAAAAAATATTAAAATTATTCCTCTTATTAAAAATAGACTATCTACATTAGGTGCATTTAAATAGTATGAAACTAAACTTGGGATTATAAATACTCCTGTCATCAAAAAAGTTGGTATTGTAATATTTATAACCTTTGCAACTATAATGCTTTTCTTATTTAAAGGCATTGCAGTTAACATGCTAAAATCCTTACCTCCAAATATAGCTCCTGCAAGCTTTATTACTCCAAGACCTAATATAGCTAAAGTACAAGTTAGTAATCCCATACTTAATGCTACATCTCCTTGTCCTATTTTAGCTGCATCTTTCATAAGTCCATTGTTAAATATCCAAGACAAAACTATAAAGTAAACACTTAAAAATGCTCCAAGCAAGATTTTCCATACAGCATTCTTACCCTTTATAAAATTATTTACATTATAAGAATTTAAAAAGTCATATTTAATTAAACTAAAAAATCTACTCATCTTCTTCTAGCTCCATAAATATTTTCTCAAGTGAACTGTCTCCAATAATCTTCTTTACTTCTCCACTTGCAACAAGTTGTCCTTTTTTTATTATTGCAACTTTATCACAGATTTTTTCAGCAACTTCTAAAACGTGAGTTGAGAAGAATATTGATGAACCTTCCTTGCATATTTCTTTCATTATTTCTTTTATTTTATGAGATGCTATTGGGTCAAGCCCTACAAATGGTTCATCTAAAATTAAAAGCTTTGGCTTATGAATCAATGCTGATATTAACACAAGCTTTTGTTTCATTCCATGAGAATATGAAGATATTAAATCCCCTAAAGCATTTGTAAGTTCAAACTCATCTCCATATTTTTTTATAGTCTCTTCTCTATTTTCTACCTTAAATACATCTGATATAAAGTTAAGATACTGTATACCAGTTAAATTTTCATATATATCTGGATTATCAGGTACATAAGCAATTATCTTTTTGCATTCATTTGGATTTTCCTTAACAGATATTCCATTTACAAAGATTTCACCTTCTTCTATTTCTAAAATTCCAACTATAGCTTTTATAGTAGTTGTCTTTCCTGCTCCATTATGACCTATAAACCCAAAAATTTCTCCCTTTTCAATTTTTAAATTTAAATTATCTACTGCTTTATTTCCTTTTAAGTAACTCTTTGAAAAATTTCTTATTTCAAGCATAAATTTACCTCTCATTTATATATTTGTTATATATAATATATAACAAACGCCTAAAAGTTTCAACCATTTTATGTAAAATAACCACTATTTTTTCAATATAATGAATTTTCTTAAAACTTTTTATACAATTTATGTTATACTAAAAATATGAATAGGATTTCAAAAAAAATCTATTTTAACTTTTTAAACAATAGGGGGATAAAAAAATGATGGAGATTGCTTTATTAGTAGAATTAACTTTCTGCACAATCGCATTTTTATATGTAGTGAAGGAAGAAAAGAAAATATGTAATTAAACAAAACCTTGTACACAGCTTTGCGTACAAGGTTTCATTATTTTTTACTCATTAAAATTTCTTTTTCTTCTCCAAACTTCACTTCTCCAACAAGAATATTTTCATCATTTTCTTTTATTATAGTAATTGACGGTTTTGAATAATTTCCATATATAACTGTTGAAAAATTATTTTGTTCATCTGATGAATCAAGAGGGTACATATATCTTTTCCCATTTTGTACATATTCTATATCCTCATTGCTTACTGTTAATTTATCTCCATTTAGAGCTTGCCAGGTTCCTTTAATATTATTTATTAAATTTATATATTTCTTTTCACTAGGTCCAAAGTATGCAATTTTCTCTGTTATAGTATTATTGCTTTTATATGTAATTGATAGAAGATTATCATTTATCCACTTTATGTCCATTTCAGTATTAAGTGGAATTTTTTCATTGCTATAAATAATATCTCTAACTTCTGAAAATATTCCATACTTAATTTCATACACGTAAATCTCAGAACTATTTTCTTCATTTTCTATTTGTATAACTACAGGTACTTTTATCTCTTTTGAGTTAAAAAAAACACTCTTCGCATTTTCCATTTTGTCACACATTAATCCAATGTTAAATAATACCAATATAGAAACAATTATATAAATTATCTTTCTTATTTTTTTATCTTCATAAACAAATGTTAATGTACTTATTATAATTAATATATCAACTATACAATATATATATGGATTTATAAGAATTAATCCTTTTTGACTTTGTAAATAGTATAAAAGAATTCTTATCATTATAAACGCTAAGAGCAATACTATTCCTAGCAAATTTCTTTTTCTTATGCTTGCCATTTATGTTCTCCTTTATAACTTTCTATAATGACTATATCACTTATATGCAAATATATTTTTTCTTTTATATTACAATATTGTAACTTAATTTTTATTTAAGAATCATATTTGCTTAATTTTTCCATTTTAAAAAGAGATGCAGAATCTGCATCTCTTCTTATTTAAATAATTCTTTTAATTTTTTTCTATTTTTATATCCTAAGAATGCTATAACTAATACTACGATTGCACCTGCAACTAAAGAATATTGGTGTAAAATCGTATCTATTAATGCTGTATTATTTCCAAGGAAAAATCCAAGTCCTATTAAAAGTGCATTCCATATAGCTATTCCAATTGTTGAAAATATTATAAAAGGAGTAGGCTTCATTTTTACAACTCCAGCTATAATTGAAATAAATGTTCTAGCTACTGGAACTAATCTTGATAAAAATGTTGCACTTTTATCATACTTTTCTATCCATTTATAACTTGCATCTATAGCCTTTTTTGTTCTTGGAAACTTTCTAGTTATAAATTCTAAACATCTTTCTCCAAAAATATATCCTATTGCATAAGTTATTATTGAACCTAATAATCCTGCTATAAGTGAAATAATAAGTATTTCAAAAAAGCTAATTCCATGTAAAGCTCCAACTATTCCTATAAATGGAAGCACAACCTCACTTGGAAGTGGTACACTAGCATATTCTAGAAGAACTAAAACAAATACGCTTATCATCCCATAATTTATAATAAATGTTTTTATCATTTCTTGTATATCCATAAAAAATCCTCTACTTTCAAAGGTATTAATTACTGCTCTTTGCAATAACTGCCTTAGTATTACTTGTATTACTATTTGTTGTTGTATTTTGTGTACTATCAGGATTTGTTGTATTCTGTGTACCGCTTGTATTTCCTCCACTTGGCTTATTATTAGTTTCAGGTGTTTCTGGAACTATAGGCTTCTGCTGATCTGGTTGAGTTGTATCACCATTGCCTTCTGGCTTTGTAGGTGTGGTAGTAGTGCTTCCACTATTATTTCCTGTATCACCACTTTGATTTTTATCTGGCACTGTTACATTAGGTTTATTTCCTTCAGTATTTCCACTTTGCTCATCTTTATTTCCAGTATTCTCATTAGGTTTTTGTGCATTATCAGTATTAAAATGCTCATTAGTTTCTTTATCTACTTTTATTCCATTATCTTTATTTATATTTTCTTCTTTGTTATTATTTTTATCTATAGCATTATTCTTATTATAATCTTTATTTTGCTCTATTCCATTTCCATTATTTAATGGCTGTTTAATATTATCACTACTTATAATATTACTTCTTAAAGCATTATATCCTGTAATTCCTACAACCCCTACAAGGCAAACAACTATAATTCCTATAATAATTTTAATATATTTCTTTTTATCTGCTTTCTTTTTACTTTTTTTCTTCTGAACTTTTTTCCCTCTATTTTTTTTAGAATTCAAAGTTTCATTATCATTAGTCAAATCTTTACTATTTATTTTTTGTGTAGCTTGGATTGGTATGTCTCCATAATCCTCATCATATTCGTCTTCATTTTCTTCATCATCAAATATATGAAAAATATCTATCTTCTTTATACCTTTATCAGTTTTTTCTTCTATGTTCTTTTTAAGTTTTTCTATTTTTTCTTTACTTTTCTCAGTTCTTTTTTTTACCTCTAAAAACTCTTCTTTTTCTTCTTCCTCTGAAAGAGCCTCACTCTCTAGTATTTTACTATTATCTACTTCTTCATCTGTTTTTATTTCTTCTAAAGCTTCTTCTATCTTTTCTTTACTCATAAACATTGTTTTTTCTTCTAGAGCTTTTTTCTTACAATCTCTACAAATTTTTTCTTTTGTATTTCCCATATCTTTTCCACATTCATTACAAAACATATCTATCTATAAGGCAAAATAACTAATTTTGCTTTTCCTCCTTATTTTTGAAATATCTTTTAAAAAATTTTTATATAACTTTCTTAAAATACATTTCTAGTCTATAATACTATTTTTTAATGAATAAATCATAATAAATAAATTACATCTTATCATATTAATAATAATTTAATATTTATATCTCAAAAACTATATTTATCTTCTCAATAAACTCTATTTCCTCAAAGATTTTATTGTAATTATATCCATTTTTGTTTTTTATACTCATCTCTCTTGAAATTTCTTCTCCATCATATGTAACCTCTAAAATATTAACCTTTTTTCCGCCTAAAGATTTTATAATAATTTCGCCCTTCTTTTTTCCATCTAAAATTGCTCTAATTAAAGCTTCTTCTCTTAAACTCTCTTCCTCATCTGACTTAAAATAAACATTCACTTCTGGATTATGTCCACTTTTCACCAATACTTCTAGAACATTATTTATATTTCTGCCTTCATTTTTTACTTTTACAGAAACCTTATGACTTGAATAAAATCCTCCATCTATTCCATCTACAAAAAAATCTACTGTATTAAGCTCATCTTTTTTTATTCCTAACCCTTTTAGTTTTTCTATAATTTCGTAAATCCCTTCATTTAGACTATTTATAGCCTCATTATATATATTACTAGTCTTCGCTATTTTAAAAAATATAATTGCACTACTAGCCTTTCCTAAAACTTTTCCTGTCCCTCTTACTTTTATAGTTTTCAAAAAAATCACCTTTCCAAAAATTTATATATACTTATCCTATTCTTTATTTATTCTAATATTACCAAAGAAAAACTCCCTTTAAGTTATTTAAATCCTTAAAGAGAGTTTTTTGTTAAATATAATTTAATTCATTGAAATTACAGTATATCCATTTCCATTTTTAGCATTTATAATAAATTCAAAATCATTTAATGATAAATCATCAAATTTAGTTTTTAATTTATCAGTTTCGATATCATCAGTAGTTACTATATATCTAAAGTAACTATCTACGCTTTGACCTGGCTCAAGCATTGGTTTTCCATTAACCATTTTTAAACCTTTATTAAATACTCCAAGATAATAATATTGGTCATCTTTATCTGTATTTCCTTTTACAATTGCGTCAGTTTGTAATGATTTTAATTTTAATTGGTCTTGATAGATATTGTAATTATTATCGATAGTTAAATCATTTAATAAAGTCATTGGCTCTACGGCTACCTTTGCTTTATTAGTAAGTTTTAATGGAATATTCACTTCAATATATGCTTTTCCTGAACTATCAGTTTTATGTACTAATGTAGGATTTGAGATAGTAAGTGTTCCATAAACATCTGTACCGTCCTTCCCAATAGTATATGTCTTGTTAAACACACCTGTTAATGTACTTTTAGTTGTTCCATCATCAACTGTTCCTTGCTTTTCTGATGTACTTGGTGGTGTTGGAGTTGGTGTTTTTGTTTTATCTTCTCCACATCCTACAAGTGCTATTGATAAAATTCCAATTGCTATTACAAGTCCTAGTAATTTTTTCATAAAAAATACCTCCTATTTATTTTTAATAGTTTCAGCTATAAAACTATCTATAATATTAGTATTTTCTATTTTTCAATTTTCTATTACTTTTTTCAAACTTTATTTATTATTAAATTACTATTTAATCTGCATTTTTACTTCTTCTTTGTTAAATAATAGCATCTTTTTTTAAATTTTTAGAATTTATTTATTTTTCATATTTTTTAAAAGGGTTTTTTTGGTTTTTATAGAATATTTTACATAAGGAAATGATTTATTTCCTTTTGTGTAAGTAACCTATTATTAATATTTCTAAAGTATAAATTTACTAACTAACAAACCACTAATTAAAATACTAGTAGAACCACTATATTTTGAATCAATCGCAGCAATAAACATAACATAATTCGAAATACCATATGAATTATTTCATATGAATACTTTAGGATATTAATGAAACATTCTTAATTTCCTTTACATTATAATATACATTCTACTTACACAACCCCTAAGAGAAGGCAGTTTCCTATAGCCTTCTCTTTTATTTTGTTAAAATTTTTATTTTTTTATCCTTTTACTCGAAATTTGTTATATAATGTAGAAAAAGTACACGAACATAAGGAGAACAAATGACAAAAAATACACATTCATCAGGAGGATTTTTATTTGCTCTTTTAGCATTAAATCTTTTTGTAAGTGATTATATAAAAGGACATGAACCCCTATATCAAATCTTACTAATAGCACTATTCTTTCATTTTTCAAATATGGGGTCAGTTTTTCCAGATATAGATATGAAAGGTTCATACATTGCCAAACGTTACCCTCTTCTTGCAGCACTTTTTAAAAAGGCCAAGCATAGAGGAATTACACATAGTTTTTTCTTTACATTTATACTTTACATAATTTCACTTACCCTGATATATATAAGCCATGAAAATATAGTAGTAATAGCAATCTGTGGTGGATTCCTTCTAGGATACATATCACATCTTGTACTAGATCTTTTTACACGAGAAGGAATAGAACTTTTCTTCCCCTTCAAATTCAACTTCAAAGTATTTAATATCCGTACAGGATCTAAAGGTGAAGTAGCCTTTCACAAACTACTAAAATTCCTAATAGCCCTTGCATTATTATACAATGTTTACTTAATAGCATTAAAATACTTTAATGTAGACTTAATACAAATCGTTTTTAAAATTAAAAATTGATAATTAAAAATGAAGAATGAAGGAAAAAATTCGCTAAGGCGAATTTAAAATATAAAAGAGGACTTGCAAGCAAGTCCTCTTTGTATATCCCTAATTTTCATTAACTCTTACTTCTTCCCTATTCACTTTTACGCAAAATCTCTCCCTACGATAAAATTTATCGCCAGATAAATTTTGAGTCCCCTCAATCAGAATTGCTTGCAATTCCCCCTAATTCTAAATTTTAAATTATTAATTCTTAATTCCCCCCATTAATGGAAGTAACACCGTGCTTAGCAACAAAACTAAAATTACAATATAAAATATCATTCCCCAAAACCTTCCTGCATTTACTGTAAATCCTAACCCACTTCTTTTTTCTACAAATACTTTTGGATTATCTTTATTATAATAAATCATTCCAAATTTCCAGTATTTATCGTCATCTTTAAAAGTTACATTTTTATCTTTTACCTCATAATTATTTTTTTCTTTTACTATAACTATGCAGAATCCAATTACTCCAACTATTGTTAACAATTGAACAACCATAATATATTTTAATATACTTCCATCTATCATCCCAAGAGTTACAAAGTTAGTTACTGTAAATACTACTAAAACTGGTAACATAGTAAGTGCAAGCATTATACTTAAAAGCTTTTTAGTTTTTAGATTTGCTTTGTATGAGCCTTCTTTGTTTTTAGGATCAATTTTCATTGTGCTTTTATAAGTTAAAATATCTGACCCTATATAAATTAAAATAAGTAGTACAATTGTACCTATCATTATATATACTCCACCTGAAGCTTTATCTGTCCACCCATCTGCTACACCACTAAGAGTAAAGTGTGTTGGTATTTTGTCAGGCAAGTCTTTATATCTAGTTATTATTTCATATCCATTTATAAAAATAAATATAAAAGCTATTCCTATATAATATATAGTTCTTTTTGTGCTAATTTTAACTTTTTCTAAAACTGCAACAGTCTTTGGCTTTTTATAAACTACATTAGTTTTTTTAGAGGCTAAAACAAATTTATGCATTTTTGCACTTATAACAAAGTTAACACCAATATAAAGAAGTATTCCAATTGGAAGTAACCATTCACTTTTTAAAATCCCACCTAATGCAACAATTAAAAGAAATATAATTCCTGTAATTAAATTTATTTTTTTATATTTTATAATTATTCCCTTAAAAGGCTCTTCTAGCTTTTGTTCCTCTTCAACAATACATCCAAACAAAATTCCCTTTCTTCCCTTTATAGGTAAATAATTATTCATAGCTATTAAAACTACCATCACTAAGAAAATTATAAAAATCTCACCATCCATTTCTATCTCTCCCTTTTAAAGTTTTTAAAATTATCTAAAACCTTTTCCACAATCTCATCTTTAGAGATTCCCATTAAAAATGCTTCTGAAAGTATAAGCTCTAACTTCTCCTCGAACTGTTCTCTATACTCTACTCTTTCTCTTACCTCTATTATCGCCCCTGTTCTTCTATCAATCTTAACAAAGCCTTCAGCCTTCAATAAATTATACGCCTTATTAATAGTATGCAAATTAACTTCAATCATGGACGACATTTCTCTAACTGAAGGTAAACTATCTCCATCATTTAAAACACCTGTTGCTATAGATTTAACTATTTCATTTCTTATCTGCAAATAAATCGAAACATCACTATCAAACTCAACATCTATAAACATTAAATTCCTCCTCAATTATTGTTATATATATAATATAACATAAGTGTTAAAGATTCGATACACTATTCCTTAAAATTCTAAATTTATCTATGCCATATAATATTTTCTAATTAAAAATTTATTCAATTTCATTTCTAACTAATACTCTTCTATATTCAAAATGAAAAAAACTGGCCCAAGCCAGTTTTCTCCTAAATTCTAAATTTTTAACTTTTCATTCTTAATTTAATTCACAACTACTTCTTACTAGCAAAATCAATACGTTCCATTGCACGGCTAAGAGCTAATTTAGTTCTTAACTCATCAATACCTTCATTGCTATATTTTTCATCTTTCAACTTACTTTCTGCTTTCTCTTTAGACATTTCTGCTCTCTTAACATCGATTTCTTCTTTAGTTTCTACAGTATCTGCACATACAACTACAGTTCCATCTTTAACATTTAAGATTCCTCCTGATGCGAAGTATTCTAAAATACTATTATCAGCTTTTGTTATAGTAAGTCTTCCTGGAAGTGTTGGTGTAATTAAATTTTCATGTTCTTCTAAAATTGAAAATTCACCATTTGAATTTTTCAAACTTATCATCTCAGCACTTTCATTGTATATTTGCTTATGTGGTGTTATAACTAATAGATTAAATCCACTCATATCTCTCACCTACTCTTGCATGCTCTTAGCTTTTTCTATAGCCTCATCTATTGTTCCTACGAAAAGGAAAGCTGATTCTGGAAGGTCATCATGTTTACCTTCTAATATTTCTTTAAATCCTCTTATTGTTTCTTTAACTGAAACATATCTTCCTTTCATTCCTGTAAACTGTTCTGCAACAGTAAAAGGTTGTGATAAGAATTTTTCTATTTTTCTTGCTCTTGAAACTACAACTTTATCATCATCTGATAATTCATCAACTCCTAAGATAGCTATGATATCTTGAAGCTCTTTATATCTTTCTAAAATATTTTTAACCTTTGATGCTATATCATAATGTTCTTGACCTACTATTCTTGGATCAAGTAATCTTGATGATGAATCAAGAGGGTCAACAGCTGGATATATACCTTTTTCTGAAACTGCTCTTGATAAAACTGTTTTAGCATCAAGGTGACTGAATGTTGTCGCTGGTGCTGGGTCAGTTAAGTCATCGGCAGGTACGTAAACTGCTTGAACTGATGTAATTGAACCTTGTTTAGTTGATGTAATTCTCTCTTGAAGAGCTCCCATCTCAGTAGCTAATGTTGGTTGATATCCAACGGCTGATGGTATTCTTCCAAGTAAGGCTGAAACCTCTGAACCTGCTTGTGAATATCTAAATATGTTATCTATGAATAATAACACATCTTGTCCTTTATCTCTGAAGGATTCAGCTATTGTAAGTCCTGTTAACGCAACTCTCATTCTTGCTCCAGGTGGCTCATTCATTTGCCCAAATACTAAGGCTGTCTTCTTAATAACTCCTGATTCAGTCATTTCACCAAGTAAGTCATTACCTTCTCTTGATCTTTCTCCAACACCTGTGAAAACTGAAAGTCCACCGTGCTCTTTAGCTATATTATTTATAAGCTCTTGGATAAGAACTGTTTTACCAACTCCAGCTCCTCCAAATAGTCCTGTTTTACCACCTCTTTGGTATGGTGCTATAAGGTCTATTACCTTAATTCCTGTCTCAAACATTTCAGGAACAACTGATTGTTCTTCAAATGTTGGGGCAGCTCTATGAATTGGATAGTAAGTGTCTGCTTCTACTTCTCCTTTATTATCCATTGGTTTACCTAAAACATTAAATAATCTTCCAAGTACAGCTTCTCCAACAGGTACTGTAATAGCTTTTCCTGTATCTATTGCATCTACCCCTCTTCTTAATCCTTCTGTACTTTCCATAGCAATTGTTCTTACTATATCATCTCCAACGTGTTGCTCAACTTCACAAACTAAAGTATCTTCCCCGTTTTTTATTTCTATAGCATTGTACATGTTAGGTAATTGATTTGCTTCAAACTTTATATCAACTACTGGTCCAATAACTTGAACTACTTTACCTATATTAGCCATAATAAGTTTCCCTCCTATCTATTTCTGTGCTTCTGCTCCACCAACAATTTCTGAAATTTCTTGTGTTATAGCACTTTGTCTTATTCTATTATATTTAGTATTTAATGCATCTAAGATATCATCAGCATTCTTAGTTGCTCCGTCCATTGCTTGCATTCTAGCATTTTGCTCACTTGTTTGTGAATGATATACAGTATTTATTATTTTTCCTTCCATATATCTGTAAACAAAGCTTTCTATCATTTTAGCTGATGCAACGTCTTCATCTTCGTCCTCATCTTCATCTAAATCAAATAAATCTTCTTTTTCAATATTATCAGTTATCTCTTTTTCCTCATCCTTACTCTCTATATTAAAAGGAAGAATTCTTTCACACATAATATCTTGTTGTATTGGTGATATATATTTTGTATATATGAAGTTTACTTCACCATATTCACCACTTGCATAAGCTCTCATTAAATCTGATGCTATATGTCTTGCATCTTTAAGCTCTATTCCATCTTTTATAGTCGAAATTTTATCTTTTACTGTAAAGCCATATTTTTTAGCGTAAGATACTCCTTTATCACCAATGATTAAGGTTTCTATCTCTTCCCTTTCATTCTTAGGATATTTATCACTTAAATACAAAGCTCCACTTCCATTAAATCCACCACAAAGACCTGAATTAGAAGCAAATATAACATATAATTTCTTTTTCTGTCCGTTATCACAAACAAATTCATTTTCACTAAATTCTTCAAAAATCTTTAATAATTCCTTTTTCATATCATCTAAACTTTGAAAATAAAGATTGTTACTATCAAGATTCATCCTTGCTTTAGTAAGTTTAGAAGTAGATACAAGTGCCATAGCCTTTGTTATTTTTTGAGTACTTTGTACACTTTTAATTCTTCTTTTTATATCTAATAAACCTGCAGCTGGCATAAAGTCACCTCCTTTTTAATTTAGAATTAAGAATTTAGAATTAAAGCTTAATTCTAAATTCCTTATTCTTAGCTATGAAAAGTCTTTTTAAATTCCTTTATAGCTACTTCAAGTTCACCTTTTATTTTATCTGTAAATTTCTTTTCTTCTCTTATTGAAGTGATTAAGTTATACTCTTTTTCATCTAAATAATCTAAGAACTCTTTTTGGAATCTCTTAACATCATTTAATGGTACATCTGATAAATGATCATTAACTGCTGAATAGAATATACAAACTTGATGCTCAACTGCCATAGGTTTATATTGGTCTTGCTTTAAGATTTCAATAAGTCTTTTACCTTTTTCAAGTCTTCTTTGTGTATCACGGTCAAGGTCAGAACCAAATTGTGAGAAAGATTCAAGTTCTCTAAACTGTGCAAGTTCAAGTCTTAATGTACCTGTTACTTGTTTCATAGCTTTAATTTGGGCACTACCACCAACCCTTGATACTGATATACCAGCATTAACAGCTGGTCTTTGTCCTGCGTTAAATAATTCTGATTCAAGGAATATTTGTCCATCTGTAATTGAAATTACGTTAGTAGGAATATATGCTGTAACATCTCCTGCTAATGTTTCAATTATAGGAAGGGCAGTTATTGAACCTTGTCCAAGCTCTACTGATAATTTAGCTGCTCTTTCAAGAAGTCTTGAGTGAATATAAAATACATCCCCTGGATAAGCTTCTCTTCCTGGTGCTCTTCTAAGTAAAAGTGCCATTGTTCTGTATGCAACAGCATGCTTAGATAAATCATCATAAATTATAAGGACATCTTTTCCTTTATACATGAAATATTCAGCCATTGAACATCCTGCATAAGGTGCAATGTATTGAAGTGGAGCACTATCAGCTGCTGTAGCTGATACAACTATACTGTAATCCATAGCCCCTTCTTCTGTTAATGTGTTCACTATATTTGCAACTGTCGATTGTTTTTGTCCTATTGCAACATATACACAAATAACATCTTTTCCTTTTTGATTTAAGATAGTATCTACTGCTATTGCAGTTTTTCCTGTTTGTCTATCTCCTATAATTAACTCCCTTTGACCTTTACCAATTGGAATCATTGAGTCAATTGCTTTAATCCCTGTTTGTAATGGTTCGTTAACTGAACTTCTGTCAATAATAGTTGGTGCTGGCATTTCTACTGCTCTAAATCCATCATTGCTTATAGGTCCTTTTCCATCTATAGGTTGCCCTAAAGCATTAACAACTCTTCCTATTAATGCATCTCCTACAGGAACTTCAACAACTCTTCCTGTTCTTTCAACGATGTCTCCCTCTTTAATTCCGTCCTCTGATCCAAGTAAAACACATCCAACACTATCAAGTTCTAAGTTAAGTGCCATACCAAATACGTTGTTTGGGAATTTTAAAAGTTCTCCCTCAACACAATTATCTAATCCATAAACTGTACAAACACCATCACCAATTTGGACTATAGTTCCTGAATCAACAGTTTCTAAGTTCTTCTTATATTTACTAACTTCTTCTTTTATAATAGAAGTTATTTCTTCTGGTTTAATATGCATGGACTCACCACCTCTTTTATTATTTTCCACTGTTTGTTTATTTTCTATTTTACTTTTTCATCATTAGAAGCTTCATATCTTCATATTTTGCTTTAATAGATCCGTCTATTACCTCATTTTCAACTTGTACGAAAAGTCCTCCAATAAGCTCTTTATCTATTTTTCTTTCTAATAAAATATGCTTTTTATATTTCTCTTCTAATTTGTTAAGTAATTTACTGTACTCTTCATCTGTTAATGGAATAGCGCTTTTTACAACACCTTCTACAGTATTCATTTTATTTAAACGAATTTTTTTAAGTTGTTCTAAAATTCCACCTAAATTTACTAGTCTTCCTTTTTCTATAAGAAGTTCTAAAAAAGATAATATATCATCATCAATTTTTCCTTTAAATATCTTTCTAAATATAACTTTCTTTTCTGATGTACTTATTTGGGGATGATATGCGATTTCTTTTAAATCTTCATCCTCATTAATAAGACTTGATATCTCATTTAAAACTTCTATAAACTCATTTACTTTATCTTTCTCTTCTGCGATTTTATAAATGGCAAGTGCATATCTTTTATCTAAAAATTCAAACATCTATACCACCTCATCAATAAAGCTATCTATAAGTTTTCTGTGCTCTTCTTCATTTAATGACTCATTTAAAGCTTTTTTAGAAACAGCTATAGCTAAATTAACAACTTGTTCTTTAAGCTCAAACTGTGCTTTTTCTTTTTCTCTAACTATTTCTAGAGAAGCTCTATTTTTAAGTGTTTCTGACTCATCTCTTGCACCTTGAATAATTTCGTTATAAATCTTTTCTGCTTGTTTCTTTCTTTCTTCAGTAATTTTCTTACCTTCATCATCAGCAGTTTTTAAAATATTAGCATTTTCTATTTTTAATTCTTCAGCTTCCTTTAAGTTAGCCTTTGCAGAATCTATATCTGCTAATATCATATTTCTTCTTTCATCTATAATTACTTTGAATTTTGCCCAGAAGAAATGTTTTAATACTAATAGTAAGATTATAAAGTTTATTATTGTAAAAATAACTTGACCTAAATTAATACTCATATATTAACTAACCTCCTTCCAAAAAGGATATATACTTTTATTTTTTATCTTACAAAGTATAGTAATATCGCTACGATAAGACCATAAATTGCTGTTGCCTCTGCAAGACCTGCACCTAATATGAATAAACTTTGAATCTTCCCATACATTTCTGGTTTTCTAGCTATACCTTCAACAGCTCCTTTAGCTGCTATACCAATACCAATACCTGCTCCTATTGCAGTAACTGCCGCTAATCCTACACCGATTAATCCTATTCCCATTTTTCTTTCCTCCTTACTATAAAGTAATCTTTTTATTTAACAAACATTAATATCATTGAAATAATGAAACCATATATTGCTGTAGCTCCACAGAAACCTGCTGCTAAGATAAATATACCTTGTATTTTACCTGCCGCCTTTGGTTGTTTTACTGTTGCTTTTATAGCAGCTGATGTTGCGATACCAGTACCGATTCCTCCACCAATACCTGCCATAACAGCTATCCCTGCTCCTAACATTGCTAATTCGCTCATATTTTTTCCTCCTAACTTAACTTTCTAAATTTTACTCTTCTGTTGCATCTAATTTAATAGTAATTACAGTAAGCATTACAAAGATTATTGTTTGAACAACCCCATCAAATAAATCAAAATATGAATGTGGGATTATTGGTATTATTGCTTGTGCAAATACATTTATGTGACGTAGTCCACTATAGATAAGTCCCATAACTATTGCAGCAGTTAACATATTACCAAATAAACGTAGTGCTAATGATAATGGAAATGACACTTTTTCAATTATGTTAATTGGAAGCATCATTGCATATGGCTTCGCATATCCTTTGAAATATCCACCAAGTCCTTTTTTTCTTATTGCATTGTAATGAACTAAAAATACTGTTATTACAGTAAATCCAATAACTACGCTTAAGTTTCTTGTTGGTGGGCCAAAACCTATAAGTCCGCAAAGATCCAAAATTAATAAATACACTGCAAGTGTTCCAACAAAAGGAACGTAGCCTGAGTATTCGCTCCCCATATTTTCACCTACTAAATTAGCGATAAAGCTATACACCTGTTCAACTCCAACCTGTAATCTGCTTGGCTTGTCCACGCTTAATTTTCTAGCTAAAAGAATACCTGCTATAATCAGAACAATCATAACTCCCCATTGGATTACTATCCATGATGGAATTTCCATTCCAAAAATATTCCATGTAAACAAAGGTCCAAATACATTCATGCTTTTTTCACCTCCTTAGATACTATTAAATTTTCAAGCTCTACATATTAGATGTAAAACTTTTTCTTTAATTACAAAATTCGACATAGAATAGTAAAAAAATTTGTTTAATGAATACTTATTCCTTCATTATTCATATTCTCTATTTCTTAGCCTAAATCTGTATTTAAATACGAACTCTTGGAAAATTATTCCCTCGTGTCCCTTGTAGCTATTATATAACTTTACAAAAGAAAGATTAAAGCTCCAAATTTCTCTTTTTTAGACATTTTTCATCATTTTTCTTTATTTAGAATAAATCATCTTCATTTTACGCTTGATTTTAGCCATTTTTAATCCTTTTACATAATTTTTTTAATATTTTGATAGTATATATTTATAATTTATTCTTTTTTCTGAAAATTCTAAAAATTGTTTATAATAACTTTTACCTATGGCATCTATATTTTTTTACCTATATCTAATTTCTAATTTTTATATTTAATTTTTTAATATTCTTAACTAATCCTTTTCATTTAATCAAAGTTTTTATCATTTTTAACTTTTACTGTTAATTTTATCATTTTTAATCCAATTAATTTTGTAATTTTATTACTATATATATTTATTTTTGAAATCTTTACCTTTAATATCACTTATTTTCATAATTTTCCATATATTTTATATTATTTATTTCCTTGAATAAATAATATTTATTTATTGCATAAATATACTTTGTTTTTTTTATCTTTTTTTAAATTTTTCTATTGTTTTCGTTTACATAATTATTTTTGTATTTAATTTAAATCTACCTTTATTATTTTGGAAGAATATGTTATGATTATCTCATAATTTACTTAACCGATATTTTATATATAAAGAGAGAGCTATCATTTTGATAACTCTCTCTTTATTTTTAATCTATTTTTTAAGTTTTGATAACTAGGTCTTTAATCTAGTTTGATACTGACTGCCCTAAGCTTTCTCTTAATGATTTATGCTCTACTTCTTCTGCATTAAATTTCTTTAGTTTAAAAACTATTTGCAAGCAATATCCAAGTCCTATTGCTGATATAAATGTTCCAAGCCCTACTGTTCCACCTAAAATATATCCAATCACTAAAACAGTTATTTCAATAATTCCTCTAATGTACTTTATTTGTATATTAGTTTTAGCACTTAATGCAAGCATTACTCCATCTCTTGGACCACACCCCAATGAACATCCTATATAAAGATAACAACCATACCCCATAGTAAGCATTCCTATTATCATCATAATTATTCCTGTAAAAACATTATTTGAAACTGGGATTATTTCTATATAAATAATAAAATCAATAATCGGACCTACAATAATCATATTTAAAATTGTTCCAAGACCAAGCTTTTGTCCAATCATTATACCAAACAGTAAAAATAAAATTCCTATAATAACACTTGCTGTTCCTATTGTCATTCCACTTATCTTAGAAACTCCTTCATGCAAAACATCCCATGGTGATAATCCTAAATTAGAATTAAGCATAAACACAGTAGAGCTTCCACATAAAATGAACCCTAACATAAGTCTAAAAAATACTTTTTTTAAATCTCTCATTTTTCATCCCCCATTTTTTTCCTAATGTCTATTATACATATATGCACTTAACTTTTAAAGAATTTTATCAAAATCTAAGGAATACTTTTCAATAAATCCTATTGTTTAAATTCTTAATAAAAGATTTATTGTTTAAAAAAGTAAAAATGCTTATAATTAAGATTATTATTTTAATTCAAGGAGGGGATTTTTTGAAAAATTTAATTAAATATATTCCACTTGGTGTACTTGCAGGAGCTAGTTTTTGTTATTACCAAAATAATAAACTGCAAACAACTAAAATAAATCTAAAAACAAATCTTAAAGAAGATATACATATAGTCCATTTATCTGACCTTCATAGTAAGGAATTTGGGAAAGGAAATAAACATCTTTATAATCATATTTTTAAATTAAGTCCTGATATCATATTTTTAACTGGTGATATTATTGATTCAAACTTAAAAAATATAAATAAAATCATTTCCTTTGTAGGCTCTTTAGCTAAACTATGTCCTGTATTTTATATTCCAGGAAATAATGAAGCTAGAACAGATAAACTTTTCTACATAATGGAATCTTTAAATAATGTTTCAGTTCATGCACTTTCTAATGAAATTAAAACACTTATTATTAAAAAGCAAAAAATAAATATTTTAGGACTTGCAGAGCATTTAGTAAAATCTAATATTTCTCCACTTAATAAAGTTTTAGATACTTATCATTTTGAAGGCTATGAGGAGCTTTTAAATTCCTTAGGTAATCTTGATGGATACAAAATTTTATTAAGTCATTATCCTGAAAAGTTTTCTTTAAAAGGAGATTATTCAAACTATAATTTTGATCTAATGCTATCTGGTCATGCTCATGGTGGGCAATTTATCCTCCCTAAAATAGGAGGTCTTTTTGCACCAGGTCAAGGCATACTTCCTAAATTTTATGCAGGGCTTTATAAGGGTGAGAAAAATAATCTTATTGTAAGTCGTGGTCTTGGAAATAGTGGATTTCCTTTAAGACTTTTTAATAGACCTGATATAGTTTCTATAACCTTAGAAAAAAACATTTAATTCTATAGGTGAAATTTGATTTAGGTGAAGTTAAATCTTCATCTAAATCTTTAATATTATGTTAATAGTTAGAATTCTAACTATTAGAATATTGACTTTTATTTTTAAGATGATATTCTTAAAAATAAAGGAGTGATTTATTATGAATAGAGAATTTTCTGTGGCAGATATGGATTCTATGGGTCTTTTACGCTCTTTAACTATGAAATTAAAGCTAAAGGCTGATGAAGAAATTAAATCTCTAGGTGTTAGCTCAACACAAGGAAGAGTTCTTGGATATATTTCAATGTATCAAAATGATGGGTTAATACAAAGTGATATAGCTAAATTTTTCAATAAAAAAAATGCAACTATAACTAGTATGCTCCAAGGCTTAGAAAAAAAAGGCTATATAACTCGCTGTATTCAAAAAGATAATGAAAGACAAAAAAATATTTATCTTACTGAAAAAGGTGAAGCTATTATTTCTGATTCTAGACGGATTTTTTCTGATTTAGAAAAAAGCTTTAATAATATTTTAGAAGAAGATGAACTTCAAACTTTACATAAGTTACTTATTAAACTATATACTAATTTTTAAATAAGAATCATCTAAGAATTTTCTAATTAGATGATTTTTATTTAAAGTAATAGTTAGAATTCTAACTATTAGATATTTAAACTAAGGAGAAAATTATTATGGAAACAAATGAATATTACTTAAAAGATGCACCAATGAACAAAGCAATTAAAAAGCTTTCTATTCCTATGATTATTGGTTTATCAATTGGAACTGTTTATAATGTTATAAACATATTTTTTATAGGACTTTTAAAAAATGTAGACATGATTACTGCTGTAACACTTGGAATGCCTATATTCCTAATTCTAATGGCAATTGGAAATATGTTTGGAGTAGGTTCTTCTACATATATAACTAGATTAATTGCAAAAGATAAGGTAGACAAAGCAAAAAGTATTGCAACCTATGCAGTTTACTCAAGCTTTATTTTTAGCATTATTGTATCTATTATCTCTATTATTTTTATTAATCCTCTAACAAGATTACTTGGTGCTAGTGGAACAACTTTTGAATTTACTAAATCTTATGCAATAGCTTTATTTATAACAGGCTTTATGATTGTTTTAAACTTTACTTTAGAGCAACTTGTTAGAAGTACAGGTGCTACACGTGAATCTATGTATGGAATGGGAATAAGTGCTTTAGTTAACTTAATTTTAGACCCACTTCTTATATTAGTATTTCACTTAGATTTAGTTGGTGCAGCTATTGCTATGTCTCTTTCTAATTTAATCTCTGCTTTATATTACATATATTATCTTCAATATAAGGATGATAAATTAAAAGGATTTTTTAAGATAAAGAAAATTAGCTTTAAGGATAAAATAGAAATCTTTAAAATTGGTTTTCCTGAAATTATTCAACTATCATTTATGTTAGTTTCAGTATTATTACTAAATAACTTCTCTATGGAATATGGTCCTACTGCTGAGGCAAGCATTGGTATAGCAGTTCGTATATCACAAGTTCCTGAATTTATAACTATGGGAATTTTCATTGGATTAATTCCATTATTTGCACATAGTTATTCAATTAAAAACTTTAAAAGATTTAAAGAAGCTGTTCGTGGAAGCTTTAAATATATCTTACTAACTTCAATTAGCTTCTTTATAATAGTATTTATATTTAAAAAGCCAATAGTAGAACTATTTTCTAATGATCCTGAGGTTATAAAACTTTGTACATTTATAATTGCAGTAATGCTTTTTGCATCACTTTTCACAGGACTTTCTGGACTTTTACTTGGAATTTTCCAGGCTACAGGAAAAGGAATTCCAACAACTGTAATAACTTTAATTCAAGTTTTAACAATTCCTGCTCTAATAATATATCATTATTATTTAGGATTTCTTGGAGTAATTCTAGCAATACCCACAACAGATTTATTAGCATTTTTAGTTGGTTTAATAATGTATCTTTTTATAAGAAAAGATTTTAAAGTCCTACCTACTGAAATAGCCTCTTAAAATTTTTGAACCGCCCCTAGGGACGGTTCATTTTTATAATTCATTAATTAACTTTTGAAATTCATTATTTTCTTTTAAGAACTCTAATTCTTTTTCCGTATCTTCTTTTAACATTCTTATAAAGTTTGGTAAGAATATTTCACTAAAGCTCTCATCATTTTCTTTCTTTTTCATATGCTTATATAATTTTGAATTTGAATAATTCCATGGCTTTTGTATAGTTTCTAACATCTTTCTTAATGTTTTCACGCTATTCTCTTCATCTTTTTTCGCTATATATAATTGAAAATATGCAGCATAAATATTGTATTCCCATAAATCATATTTCTTTGTAGTTTCTTCTATAAGCATTGCATAGTTTTCTGCATCTTCTATTCTTTTATCACCTAATGCTTCAATCATCATTTCATTTAATATCATAAAATTATCTGTTACATTTTTCAAAAGCCTTTCCTCCATAGTTTCTAAAGCTTTTTCTTTATCACCGTTCTTTTTATATAATCTTGTTTGTAGTTCTTTTTTATCATAAGTTACGCTTATTAATTCTTCTATAAGCTTTTCTGCCTTTTCACATTCTTCTTTTTCTAAATATTTATTTATAAGCATTGATATTGCTGAATTTCTAACTTCTATATCTTTACTTTCCTTTGCTTCTATATATAATTTTTCTATTTTTTCTTCATACTTTTCTTTATCCTCTACATTGAATAAATATAATCCACCTTGAAGGCTTGCTCCTGTGCTTAATGCAAGCTTTCCACAAGTAGGGTATTCAGAAATCTTTTCTAAAGCTAAATTAAACCCTGCTTCAAATCCATCTTTACTCATAATAACTACAAGTTCATTCATAAAATGTCCTATCTCTTCATCTGTTAAGTCTTCTTTAAATGATAATAATGTATTTAAATCCACCCCTAAAAGTCTTGCAAGTGGTGGCAGTAGTGTTATATCTGGGTATGAAACTCCTTTTTCCCACTTGTTAACTGCTGGTGTAGATACTCTTAAGTAATTTGCAACTTCTTCTTGTGTAAGTCCTTTTAAAAGTCTTTTTTCTTTTATAATCTCATTTATCTTCATAATTTTTTTCTCCCCTTTTCTTTATGTCTTTATTATACAAAGTGTTACAATTCTTTACAATTGAATAGAAGTTATTAATTACTAAATAATTTTAACTTCTAGTTAAAAGCCTAACTTTAGAAATTCCTTGTTTAAGAAATAAAAAATGTTTATAATATAACTTATCATACTTATAAAGGAGACTAATTTTAAATGAAACTAAACCCACATCAAATCATTGAAATAAAAAAATATCCTAATTCAATTTATGATGAGCTTAAAAAAGAGTTTTTATATCATTCTAATAAAATTGAAGGTAGTACTTTTACACGTGAAAATTTAGATACATATTTAAAAAGTCAGATAGTAGAAGGAAGTCATAAGATAGATGATGTTTTTGAAACAATAAACTCTTTAACTTTATTTGATTTCGTTGTAGATACTTTAAATGAAGATTTAAGTAAAAACTTAATCTTAGAATTTCATTCTATACTAAAGAAAAATAGCTTAGATGAAGAACGTGGCTTTGCAGGTTGCTGGAAAAAGATTCCTAATATGATATCTGGTTCTCCTGTGGTTCTAGCTAGTCCTTGGGAAGTAGATTTAAAAATGGATGAATTATTAAACTGGTGGAATACGTCAAAAAAAGATTTTGAAGCTATAGTTCGTTTTCATAGCAATTTTGAACAAATCCATCCATTCCAAGATGGAAATGGTAGAGTAGGTAGATTTATAATGCTTAAACAATGTATTGAATCAAATATTGATTTAATTGCTATAGATGAAAAATTTAATACTGAATATAAAAAAGCTTTAACTGAAAGCCAGGTCAATAAGAATTTTAAACCACTAGAAGAAATTTTAAATAACTGCCAAACTTTTCTAGAAGAAAAAAATGAATTATTAGTAAATACTTTAAAGTGCTTAGACTCATTAAATTAATAACAAAGCTACCTTCTAAAATTGTTAGAAGGTAGCTTTCATTTTTATCCGTTATATTGGCTTTCTAATTTTGAGAAGAAATCTACTCTTGGCTCTAAGAATTTTAATTCATGCTTAGATAAATCTCCAACGTAGAATTCTATTGGAGCAAATATATTATCCCAATTCCAAATTTCTTCTGAGATATTTAAATATTCAGCGAACATTTCACATCCAGTTGGTGCTATTGGATGGATTAATATAGCTATTACTTTACAAGCATACATACAATCTATTAATACTTGTTTTCTTAATTCTTCATTATTATCTTTATCAGCTATTCTTGTTTGACCAGCCCAATATTTGTTTACTTCTCTTATAAGCTCATCTAAAACATATGCTATTCTATGGAAATCATGATTATACATGTGCTTTTCATATTCAAATGTTTTTTCTTCAACTATCTTTTTAATCTTTTCTGTTAATTCTCCACTTGGAAGCTTTCCATCAAAGTAACTTTGAGTTGTGTAGAAACATGAACGTATAAGTCTGTTATAAACGTTAGTTAAAAGATTTCCATCTTTAAGAACCATATCTGGTCCAACTTTTTCTTCTTCCTTCATAAATACTTGTGGCTTAAATCCTGTACTTTTATTTGAAAGACCAAGTCCCATAAAGTGCATTCTTAATTGCTCTGCTGTATAATGCTCTAATAATTCATCAGCCATAGGTGGTTTTATTTCTGAACTACTACTAGCTTTTGTATCCATAAATAAAATATGTCTATTTGGAATTACGTGTGGTAATTCTACCTTTAAAGCATTGAATATTCCCATTTCAGCTAATGAATAGAAGTAGATGTTGTCTTCTCCAATAAATTGATAAACTAATGATTCATCATCACACCACCAGTTAGTCCATTCATCAATAGATTTTCCTTTTTCTTCTAAGTATGCTTTAGTAAATGAAATTGGTGCCCATAATGATTCAGGCCATACCCAGAATGTTAAGTCTTTTAATCCCTCTTCTTCTGGAACTTTAACTCCCCACTCAACATTACCTGATAATCTAAATGGAACTAAAGTTTTTGCTGCTGTATAGTTAATTCCAAGCTCTTCTAAAACTTTTCTAGCCTCGTCTCTTACTTCTAATGAATCAAATTCAAAAGTAATTGATTTTTTCTTTTCTTCATCAATAGTAGTATGCTTTGGTAATTTACTTTCTAAGCTTTCTAAGTCCTCTATATATTTTCTTGGTACATGAACCATAGGTTTCTTTAAAAACTCTTCTAATATATTAAGTTGATATTTTCTTGTATTACTATTTCTCTTTAATAAATCAACTCTATCTTTAAGTTCATCAATACATTTATCAAGCCCAAAGTACCAGTTAGTTACATTTCTAAAAGCTGGAGCTTTTCCTGAAAGTACTGATATTGGATTTATAAGTTCGCTTGGCATATATTGATGCCCTAGTGAACATTCATCTGCATAAGCATGCTCTGAAGTACAGTTCATTATAGGACACTTCCCTTGAACTTGACGTCCATTTAAGAATACATCAAGTTCCTCATCATAAAATTGAGGCGTTGATTCTGCTTTTATGTATCCCTCTTTATATAATTCTTCAAATAACCAGTTAGAAACTTCTTGATGAATTTCTCCACATCTACCAAGTGCTGATGCACCAAAAAGATTTGGACTAATTTCATATTTTTCTAAAGTCGCTTTTTGGCTTAAATGATTCTTTTTAACGTAATCTTCTATAGTTCCTTCAAATCCCTCTTCTTTAAGCTTTCTATAGCTTTCTAATATAGGAGAACCATAACAATCTGTTCCTGAAACAAAAATTACATTTTCTTTTCCTATTCTATCTCTTAAAAATCTTGCATAAATGTCTGCATGAACAAACATTCCACCAACATGCCCAAAGTGTAAATTTTTATTACCATATGGCATACCAGCTGTAACTACCGCTCTTTTAGGAAAACTTGGACGTTCTCCCTTCATTATTCTTTTTGAAATCACAAAAAACACCCCTTGAAATATTAATTCCAAGGGGCGACTATAATCGCGGTACCACCCTAATTCACTTTTATGTCACCATAAAAGCCTCATCAAGTACAAATATACTCTAGTCTTATAACGTAGACAAACGTCATAGCATCATACAATTTCTTGTAATCCGTATGAGGCTCCAAGCCTTGCTTCATTTTATCCTAGTTATCTGCTTACACCTAATGCAGACTCTCTTAAAACTCTAAATAAAACTACTCTTCTCTTCATAGCCTTTACATTAATTTGAGATTAGTATATCATATTCATTATTTCTTTGCAATCTCTACTTTAATCTACAATATTTTTATATAAATATCGGCTTCTACAGTCCTTAATGTTTTTTCTATTACTCCTTCTATCTCCTCTGATTTTTCAGATGCTTTAAATAATTCCCCTTCTATTTCTACTGTTGGGTCTACTATTCTTACTTTTTGCCTTGTATGTATATTATAGTTTTCTTTATCTTCTTTTACTTTAATATTTTCATTTAAACTCTCAATTAAGTTCCTCACTTCTTTTGAACTTGAATTTTGTAGCTTACTATAAATATCCTTGTCTTCCTTCATTAAATCTTCTAAGGTTATTTCCTTTAAATCTAAACTTATTTTCATAGCTTTCCCAAGAGTATCATTTGCATACACATTTAATGGACTTCTAAAGAAATCTACAACTTCCTTAGTATATGTTTCTACAAACCACTTTGCTTTTTCAATAGATGTAATAACAATTTCTCCATTACAAACTTTTAAGTAGGGTAAAAATCTCTCCACTTCTTCTTTTTCTATAAATCCATAAGTGTACATATCCCTTAAAGTATAATCAACTCTATCTGCACAAAGACCTGGCATTTTCCTCTCTAATATTGTCCATTTTTCTTCATTAAAAAGTATATCTTCTGAATTTAAATTATATCTTTCTAATATTTCTTTTATCTTAGAACCTTCTATAATTTTTTCATATATTTTCTCATGATAATCCTCATCCTTATTTCCAAGTGCTACATCTACTGTATGAGAAAAAGCTGTATGAGAAATATCATGTAAAAGTCCTGCAATTTGTTCTTCAATACTTCCACCTAAAAGTCTTATCAAAAGCATAACTCCCACAGAATGACTATATCTTGAACTATCCCATTTAGAATTAACTAAATAACTTCCTCCACCTTGATGAATTCCTTTTAATCTTTGAATCTCTCTAGTATAGATAATTTCTTCAATAACCTTTTCAACTTGAAATCTTCCATATATCTTATCCTCTATCACCATTTTGTCTCCACTCCTTTTTCTTATATACTAAAAAGTGCTATAGTATCGTCTACTAAGCACTTTAATCTTCTCTTAATTATATTAAATTATTCCCGTTTCTTCAATTTCCACTACTAAGAGTTTCTCTTAATATTCCATTTAATAAATAGCATAAGTCCAATATTTATTAAAAAAGTTACTCCTAATATAATTTCTATTGGAATTCCTATTTCAATTGCTTGTCCGAATAATATTTGACCTGGTGCTACACTTATAGTTGCAATAGCTGTTGAAAATGCTGATACTCTTCCAAGCATTCCTATTACAACTTCTTTTTGTATAAATGTTAGTGTTACTACATTTGATAGAGCTAGTGAAAACATTATAAGCATTCCACCTATCCCAAATAGTAATGCTAAAACATATCTATGTATATCTATAATTCCTAATGTGGACATTATTAAAACTCCTATTATCATAGGTATGTATGTATAATGTACCTTTTTTATTGTAAATAATTTTGGTTTTAAACTAACGAGAAGTCCTCCTAAAATCATTCCTAAAACACATATTCCTTCAACTATTCCATACACTTCTGGCTTTAATCCTAAAACTACATTTATAAAATATGGTGCAACTATTGATAATATTGGTACAAGAAATATATTGCATAATCCATAGGATAGTATTATTCCAAAGACTGCTTTTTTTTCTCTTCTTAAATATATATAGCTTTCTTTCATATCTATAAAGGATTTTTTAATAAATTTTTCTTCTTTTCCCTTTTTCTCTATAACTTCATCCATATCTAAAAATAATTCCATAATTCCTGATGCTAAAAAGCTAATTCCATTTATAATTACAATTATTTTTATTCCTAAAAAACCATAAAGAACTCCTGCAAATATTGGACCTACAAAATTTACTACTGAGTTAACTCCATTTATTATTCCATTAGCTCTTGTTAAATTCTCTTCCTCTACTATAACTGGAATTGATGACACTACAGCTGGTCCATATAGTGTATAACATATTGCTAATAAAAACATAACTATTCCAACTATAACTTCACTATCATTTCCACTAAATAAAATCATTGCATATAAACAAATTAAACTTGCTAAGAAAAAGTCAATATAAACCATTATCTTTTTCTTAGATACACTATCAGATAATTTTCCTGCAATAGGTGCAAACAGTACATAGGGTATAGTTGAAATTGCAAGTATCTTTGCAAAGGATGCTGCACTTCCTGTAAGCTCTAACAGGTATAAAGACATGCTAAATCTTTGAATTGAATTTCCAAATAAAGATATAATTTGCCCTATAACTATTATTATAAAATTCTTATTTCTCATTTTTATCTCTTAAGAAGATTGTATTCCATACATATAGGATACTCGCCATCTTCACTCCATTCTAAACTTGCATCTACACCATAAATATTCTTTAAACTTTTCTTTGTAATTACATCCTTTGGTTTCCCTTTGCAAATAACTTTTCCCTTTTTTAGACCAATTATATTGTCTGCAAATCTACATGCATTATTAAGTTCATGAAGAACTATCACTATTGTAATCTTCTTTTCCCTATTTAACTTTTGAAGAACTTCTAACACCTCAAGTTGATATGCCATATCTAAATATGTAGTTGGTTCATCTAGCATTATAATATCTGTTTCCTGAGCTAAAACCATTGCTATCCACGCTCTTTGTCTTTGCCCACCTGATAAATTCTCTATTTCTCTATCTGAGAACTCTTCAAGTCCTGTTTCTTTTATTGCCCAGTCAATAATCTCCTTATCATGTGCTTTAAGTCCTCCCATCATTTTTTGATGTGGGAATCTTCCAAAGGCTACAAGCTCTCTTACCTTTAAGCCTTCTGGTGCTACTGGTCCTTGTGGAAGAAATGCTACTTCCTTTGCAATATCTTTTTCTTTAATCTTTTTTATATTTTTTTCTCTTATAAATATATGCCCATTTTTAGGCTTATTAATTCTTGCTACAGTCTTTAATAATGTTGATTTCCCGCATCCATTAGCTCCAATTATTATATTTATTTTTCCTTCTAAAATATCTAAATCCATATTATCAATAATTATATTATCTTCATATCCAACTGTTAAACTTCTTACACTTATAGCTTCCATTTTCTAATTCTCCTTCATCATTAAATAAATAAAATACGGTACTCCAAAGATTGATACTATAATTCCAACTGGTATTTCAATAGGTGAAAATAAATTTCTTGAAATTATATCTGAAGCTACAACTACCACCCCACCTATTACTCCTGCAATTACAATGAAGTGCTTATGATATGCTCCCACAAGCTTTCTTCCAATATGAGGTGCTATAAGTCCTAAAAATGCAATATTACCTGCAAAAGCTGTAGAAACTCCTGCTAAAATAACCGCTAAAATTATAAACTTTTTTCTTTCTCTTTCAATATTTAACCCAAGAGAAATTGCTGTTTCATCAGAAAAACTTAAAACATCTAATCTTTTGTGATTTATCAAAACTAAAAGAATAACTATACTTACAATAGGAATAATTACTCTTGCAAACTTCCAACTTGAACCCCAGAGACTTCCTGATGTCCAAACTAATATTCTATTATAATCAGAAACTCCACCTCTAAAGGTTATAAAGCTTATAAATGCATTTAATCCTGCATTTAATCCTATTCCTATAAGCAAAAGCCTTTTTGGCTTTATTCCACCTTTACTTGATAATATGTAAATAATAAAAGCTGCTAAAAAAGCTCCTATTGTTGCCACAAAAGGCAATACAAATATTGAAAGTTCCCCAAGTTCACCATAATAATTTGTAGTTTTATATGTAATAAACAACACTGCCATAACAGCTGCTCCTGCATTTATACCAATTATTCCTGTATCAGCTAACTCATTTTTTGTAACTGTTTGAAGCATTGAACCTGCAACACCTAAAGCCATTCCAACAAAAATTCCAACTAATATTCTTGGAAGTCTAATATCTAATACTGCTGTATTTTGAAGTCTGTCCCCATTTCCTAAAAGTGTTGCTATAACTTCATTAATTGATAATTTATAACTTCCCATACTTAAAGATATGATGCTTCCTATAACTAATAAAGAAAGAGTTGTTATTAATACTATCTTATACTTTCTTTCCTTCATTACCCTCTCTCCTTCCTAGCTACTGCTATAAAAAATGGTACTCCTATTAAAGCTGTGAAAATTCCAATTGGTGTTTCATATGGACTAAATATCATTCTTGAAAGTATATCTGCATAAGTTAAAAGTGTTGCTCCTAAAAGAAATGAACAAGGAATATTATATCTATAATCTTCACCTAAGATTTTCTTTACTACTTGTGGTATTATAAGTCCTACAAAAACTATATTTTTTCCAACAGCAACAGCCCCTGCACACATAGGAATTATAAGCATTAATGTTAAAAGTCTTATTTTATTAGGATTTTCTCCAAGACCTATAGCCACATCATCACCAAGACTTAATATATTTATCTTTCCTGCTAAACACATTGCTAAAATAATTCCTACAACAGAAATAATTAAAACAAGTATCACATCTGCATAACTTGCATTTCTAAAGCCACCAGCCACAAAAAATCCTATCATTTGAGATTGATTTGATAATAATCCTATTATTGTTGTAAGTGATATAAAAAATGTACTCATTGCAGTTCCTGCTAGAAGTATTTTTGTAATTGAATTATTATTTGCCTTTTTTGAAATAAAGCTAAGCACTATAAGCCCTGTTCCTATAGCTCCAATAAGAGATGCTATCATTACATTTTTTGTAGTTACAGCTATTCCTGCTGCATAAAAGATTGCTATTACAAGAGTTGCCCCTTGGCTAATCCCAAGTATTGAAGGCTCTGCTATTGGATTTCTTGTAACCCCTTGAAGCATTGCACCTGTTACACCTAAAATCCCCCCTGTAAATAAAACTGCAAGTACTCTTGGTATTCTTACATCTCTAATCAATAAACTATTTAAACTTCCATCATTATTAAAAATTGCATTATAAACATCATTTAAATTAATTTTTACAGCCCCTAGCATTATAGCTAAAGATACTCCTATTACTAGAAGTATCATAACAATTATGCTAAATATTACTGCTCTCTTACTTTTTTGTTCCATTTAACATTTCACCTATTTCATTTACTAATAATTCTCTTCCTATTGGACTATATCCTTGATTAAAGTATGGTGATGAATTTAAAACTACAACTTTACCTTCTTTAACTGGAGGTAAGCTTTTCCATACACTATTTTTTTCAAGAGTTTTTATATCTTCATCAGTTCCTATTAAGAAAATATAATCTGACTTTATAGCTGCAAGTCCTTCATAAGTTACAACTGGTAAGCTTATATCAGTTTGCTTTGGCATTCCCTTTGGTTTAGCTAGTCCCATATCTTCGTATAAAACTTCTCCAAATCCTGCTCCATCAAAAACAAAGAACTGTCCTCCACTTGCTAAGAATGAAAGATATGTAGTATCTTTTCCATACTCTTTCTTTATTTCATCACCTTTCTTCTTTGCATTTTCCTCATAAGACTTTAACCATTCATCTGCTTTTTCTTCTCTATTAAATAATTTTCCTAAAGACTTAACATCTTCTTTCCAATCTAAAGCATCTAATTTAACCATAACTGTTGGTGCTATTTTACTTAACTGGT
>NZ_JBOFRG010000211.1:0-2034 GCF_051650885.1 Clostridium sp. | reverse complement strand
CATATTCACTTCATTTTCCTCGCAGACTTCTAACAATTCTCTCCAGTCTTCAACTAGGGCGAGATATTCCCTATATTTCCCGTCCTGAAAAATTTCCAGCAATTTATCTTTAGCACTTTCAAATCGTTCCTCACTTTTTTCTGCATGTATTCTCAGTTTACACATATAGGAGATAATATCTTTGTATCTTGGTCCCTCCAAGAGATATTTCCAAAACATCAACTTATGTTTAGGTTCATCCAACTCCTTCGCGTATCTTCTCCTAAATAAGCATTTAAAATCCTCATATGTCTGAATTGCCTCACCGTAGTGGGCATCAAACCATAATTGAGCCCTTGCCTTCAGTTTACTCCTCACCATCTTTAAAAGTTTTGTCGATGTCCAGGTATCTTCAACTTCCAAGAATTGGTTTAGAAACTTCTCAGCATTCTCTGTCTTCATCCCTCCAAATTCTATCCATCTGTCCGAGATCAATAGATTCCTCAATTTACTTAAAACTCCGTCCATTTCCCTGTGGTCTGGTATCGTCGCAGCGCCGTCGCCATTGTCAAGTGAGCTTCCGCTCGCTTGTGTAGAAGAAGGGGTTGAGTAAACAGTTTTATTGTTCTTCCTAAGCTTATCTTGCATAATGGGGTGTGCCGAAGACGCGTATTTAAGTCTTTGTTAAATTAATGACAGATGACATTAATTAACCCCCTTTTGTAACTGTCAGAATATATTAATTCCCTTTCAATCAGCTGTCAGAATATATTAATTCCCTTTCAATCAGCTGTCAAAAACAATTAGAAAGTAGTGGCCGTAAACCAATGTTAACTGCTAAGACAACCAGATGCCTCTAGAATCCCTTACCAGGCGTAGCTGGGAGTCTTAATGTTAGCGATGTTTCCTCGCCTAACATACCCCCCTTCTTTGAAGAGATCCACTCTGCTGGATCTGACTCCTCAATCAGCAAAATATCCTTACGGTTAACATTAAATTTTCGACCTTCCAGGTCTCGGATTGTATAACTACCCTTGTCCCCTTTTGAAATAATCTTGAATATCCCGTCAAATTTGCCATCGAGCTTGTGTAGTCTCTCAGTCTGAATTTTCCTCCTCCTAACAAATTGTCCCACCTCCATATCGTCAGTTGGATGTCCCAGTCCCGTTTTATTAATTTCGGCTCTCCTCAAGGATCTCTCCTCCTCTAAAAGAAAACTTCTAGCGTCACGCAGCCTTTCCAGTAACAGTTCATTTTCCTCCACGATAGGTGGTTCCCTATCCCGACATGCAAGAGGATTTTCCTTCCTTCCATAGAGAAGTTCAAAGGGTGAATTACCAGTTGCCTTCCTAGGTGAAATTCGGTATGCGTATAAAGCGTACGGTAGAAACTCGTCCCATTCGCTCCAGCGTTCATCTGCCAATCTAGCCAACTTACCAATCAACGTTTGGTTTACTCTCTCAGCCGCTCCATTACATTTCGGGTTATAGCTCGAAGTAAATGACTTTTTTGTGTTCAGTATCTCGCAAACGGTTTTAACTGACTTGTTCAAAAACTCACACCCCTGGTCTGATAACAGTTCCTTAGGTGGTCCATGCTGCATAAATATATGGGATACCAAGAATTTTGCCACCAGCTTAGCTGATTTACTTTTTAGAGCCTTCGCTTTACTCCATCGTGAGATATGGTCGGTTGCAATTACGATATATCGATTGCCATCGTATGATCGCGGAAGTAAGCCCACGATATCAATGCCTACCTTATCGAACGGTGAATTCAAAAGAATTCTCATTTTCTTTAACCTTCTGGTTCCTGAAGAATATCTTGTACACACGTCCCACGTTCTCAAAATCTTTATGATGTCATCGTACATGCCTTTCCAAGTATGTGACCGCAGGTTCATCGCATAGGCTGGTTCAATTTCACCATGACCACATTCAAAATGGTTCTGTAGGACAATTTGCTTCTTATCATTGTCAAGTCAAGATTAGACGGTCTGGCTTTGAAGTGGTTTGAAGCTCTTGAAGGAGATGAAATGAACACTTATGAGGAGTT
>NZ_JBOFRG010000210.1:0-25528 GCF_051650885.1 Clostridium sp. | reverse complement strand
TCTGATTATGTTATAAGATCAACTCAATCAAGAGTTAAATATAAAGGGGAAAGCTTCCCACCTGCTTATACTCCAGATATGGTAAAAGGAGATGTAATGATTGAATCAGATCTTTACACTAGATATGCAGGAGAATTACAACTTGCAAGAAAAGAAATGAAAAATAGTGGAAAAACTAATGTTGTTGCAAGAGTTGTTGAAGAAGAAAGATTCTTAATTGACTTAATAGAGCCATGGGGAAAATTTGCATTTAAATTAAAGAGATAGTTATTATAAGAGGCTGTGGGGGAGGTACCATGGCCTCTTATTGCCATAAATAAATTGTGAAAGAAGGAAGATAGTATGAGTAAGGGAATTAAGATTGTAACTATTGGTGGAGGATCAAGCTATACTCCAGAACTAGTAGAAGGATTTATTAAAAGATATGATGAATTACCAGTAAGAGAATTATGGCTTGTGGATATAGAAGAGGGAAGAGAGAAGTTAGAAATCGTAGGAGAATTAGCTAAAAGAATGGTTAAAAAAGCTGGAATTCCTATGGAAGTTCATTTAACTTTAGATAGAAGAGAAGCATTAAAAGATGCTGACTTTGTTACAACTCAAATTAGAGTAGGACTTTTAGATGCAAGAATAAAAGACGAAAGAATTCCTTTAAGTCATGGTGTAATAGGACAAGAAACTAATGGAGCAGGTGGAATGTTTAAAGCATTTAGAACAATTCCGGTGATATTAGATATAGATAGAGATATGGCTGAACTTTGTCCTAATGCATGGCTTATAAACTTCTCTAATCCAGCAGGAATGGTTACAGAAGCATTATTAAAATATGGTATAAATAAAAAGGTTATAGGTCTTTGTAATGTTCCAATAGGAATGGAAAAGGCTGCAGCAAATATGTTAGATGTAGAACATTCAAGAGTAAGATTAGATTTCTTTGGATTAAACCATATGGTATTTGGAAAAGAAATTTACTTAGATGGTGAAAATGTAACTGATAAAGTTATGGATGCTATGGCAGATGGAAAGCTTGGTTCTATTGTTAAAAATATAAAAGACTTTGAATGGAACAAAGACTTTATAAGAGCATTAGGAATGATGCCTTGTCCATACCACAGATATTATTTCCAAACAGCAGAAATGTTAGAAGATGAATTAAAAGAATTCTCTAAAGGTGAAACTAGAGCAGAAGTTGTAAAAAGATTAGAAAAAGATCTTTTTGAATTATATAAAGATGAAAACTTAGATATTAAACCACCTCAATTAGAAAAAAGAGGAGGCGCATATTATTCAGATGCTGCATGTAGATTAATTCATTCAATTTATAATGATAAAGGTGATATACAACCAGTAGATGTTAGAAATAATGGTGCAATAATAGGAATTGATGAAAATTCAGCAGTAGAAATATCATGTATTATAACTAAGGATGGTCCTAAACCAATGGCTATGGGTAAAATCCCAACATCAGTAAATGGATTAATTCAAACTATAAAAAGTTTTGAAATTCTTTGTGTAGAAGCAGCTGTTGAAGGAAATTATGAAAAGGCATTAATGGCACTTGCAATGAATCCATTAATTCCATCAGAAAAAATGGCAAAAACATTATTAGATGAGTTATTAGAAGCTCATAAAGAATATTTACCACAATTCAATAAATAGAAATTGTATTAAAAGCTTCCTTATTTAAAGGAGGCTTTTTAAATTTAAAAAACTTTAGATAAAGTAAAAATATGGTATAATTATGGGAGTTATTATTGGGGGGAGAGATTTTATGTTTGGGAAAACAGAGGTTGATAAGAAGTTTTATAAAAAAGTTTTTGTAATAGCATTACCAATAGTTATACAAAACTTAATTACATCATCATTAAATATCGTAGATACTATAATGATTGGAAGCCTTGGGGAAAAAGAAATTGCAGCTGTTGGTATAGGAAATCAATATTTCTTTTTATTAAATATAATTATTATGGGGTTATTTAGTGGGATTGGGATTTTTATATCTCAATATTATGGAAAAAAAGATGAGAAAAATATAAGAAAATTAGTCGGTATTGGAATAGTTTCAAGCTTTATAGTTGGTGGAATTTTCATGGGACTTGCATTACTTTTTCCAAGTACAATTATAGGTTTTTTCAATACAGATTCAAGTGTTATAGAAACAGGAGCAAGTTATTTAGTTATAGTATGCTTTAGTTATATATTTACAGCGCTTAGCTTTAATTTTGCAATGGCATCAAGATGTATAGAAAAAGCAGTTATTCCAATGGTTGCAAGTGGAATTGCACTTATAATAAATACTGGATTGAATTATTGTCTTATATTTGGAGAGTTAGGATTTCCAAAGCTTGGTGTAGAAGGAGCAGCAATAGCTACTTTAATTGCAAGGATAATAGAGTGTATAATTATTATAGGGTATGTCTACTTAAGTAAAAGTATTTTATGTGGAAAAATTAAAGAGTACTTCACTTTTGAGTATGACTTTATAAAAAGAATAGTAATTACAGTAATTCCAGTTCTTTTAAACGAAGCTTGTTGGGGATTTGGTTCTGTAATGTATAATGTTGTATATGGAAGAATTGGAACAAGTGCAATAGCATCAGTACAAATAGCAACAACGATTAGCAATTTATTTATGGTTGTTATTTTTGGAATAGCTAGTGCATCATTAGTTATAGTAGGAAAAGAAGTTGGAAAAGGTAAGAATGATGTTGGAGTAAGATATGGAAATAATTCATTGAAGCTTGGATGTATTATTGGTGGAATTATATCTGTATTAATAATAGTTTTAGCAGGAAATATTGTTAACTTGTATAATGTTTCAGCAGAGGTAAAAGAGTGGACAAGGTATATTCTATATGTAACTTCTTTAGTGATGATTATAAGAGTATATAATATTATTGCAATTGTTGGAGTTTTAAGAGGGGGAGGAGATACAAAGGTATCTTTTTATATTGAAGCTATGACAATGTGGTTTATAGGAGTTCCAGTAGCTTTTATAGGAGCATTTATATTAGAAGTTCCAGTGTATGTGGTATATGCCTTGTGTGCTTTAGAGGAAATAGTGAAGATGGGAGCTTGCTTTAAAAGAATAAGAAGTAAAAAATGGATTAAAAATTTAGTTTTAGAAGAAGATATTAAAGAAGAGGTAGTAAATATATAAGAAAAAAATTGATTTATAATACAGTAAAGGATGAGAAAAAACGTGAAAAGTAGGATAAAAACTTTGATAGGAATAGTATTAGTAATAGCAATTGGAATAGTGCTTACTAATATTATTGGAAATCATGAAAAAAAAGAATTAACAGGTACTTTGAAAATTATGGTTAATAGTAGTAACTATAAATATATAAATTCAGCTGCAGAGCAATTTAAAGAAAAGCATCATAAAGTTAAAATATTTGTGGAAGAAGCAAAAGATGATGGATATTTTAATTATGTAGTGAATGAATATAAGAATGGAAAAAAACCTAACATAGTAGTTATGAATAATACTAATATGCGAAATTTAATAAATGAAAAAGAAATTGTACCAGTAGAAGTAGGAGATATAATAGGTTCTTATAGTGGGAATTTTGGAGTTGCTAGATTAAATGAAAGCAAGATTAACGAAAAGTATTATAGCTTACCGTTTTCTAGTAACCCAATAGGACTATTATTAAGAACAGATTTATTAAAAAAATATGGATATAATAGTACAGATATAAATACTTGGAATGATGTTATTAATGTAGGAAAAGGAATATATACTAAGAGCAAGGGAAAAGTTAAACTATTAAATGGAACTGGTGATGATTATAATAAATTAATTAATTTATTGATAATGGAAAATCTGAATTCAGGATACGACAAAGAAGATACAATAAAGAATACTGAAAGTATGATTCAGAAGTTAAAAAAAGAAAATGTTCTACAAGTAAATTCAAATGGTGAATATGCAGGTGCTATAAGTTCAATTAATGGAGTTAAATCTATTGAGGGGATAAAAGAGCCTTGTGAATGGACAGTTGTAAATCCTCCAGCCTTAATTCAAGGGGCAAATAAGTTCTATGAAGAGGGAGGAGATGATTTAGCAATATTAAATGATAAGGATGTGGAGTTAAGTAAAGCATTCCTATCCTTCTTAAGTAATAATACAAATTTATCTTTAGAATATACAGAATCAGCTAACGTATTTTCAAGTTATTTATATACTTATAAGAATACTGAAATAGAAGATGAGATGAACAATTTTGTCAATCAGAGCCCTCTTGTAGTATTGAGTAATATAGCAATAAAGGCTCCGAGTGTACAAAATTATGATGAATATTTAGAAATTAACAAGCAAATTTTAAGTGACTCTACTATAAATCAGAGTAAATAGTTTTATAAGCATTTAAAGTTTGAATTGCAGTTTGCCTCCATGAAAAATGGAGGCTTTTTTCATATCCTTTTTGTATTAAAGAATTTCTAAATTTAGAGTCGTTTAAAACTTTAACTAAAGCTTTAGATATTTCTTCTGATTTGTTAGGGTCTATAAGTAGAGCTGCATCTTCAGTAACTTCAGGTATAGAAGTTATATTAGAAGAGATTACAGGAGTTTTGCAGCTCATAGCTTCTAATGGTGGTAGTCCAAACCCTTCATACAGTGAAGGATAAACAAAAACATCTGCACCATTATAAAGAACAGGTAAAAGAGAATCTTCTACAAAACCAGTAAAGATTATTGAAGATAACATATTTTTTTCTTCAACATAATTAAAAAGTTTTTCGCCATCATCTTTTAAAGAACCAACTATAAGAAGTTTATATTCCTTTAGTAAACTAGATTTACAATCTATAAAAGCATCAATTAAGGCCTTTACATTTTTTCTACTACTAAAACCACCGATATATAAAATATAAGGAGTATTAAAATTAAATTTTTCAAAAATTTGTCTAGTACATAAAGCTTTATCTAAAGGCTTGTAGGAATCGTTAGTAGCTAAAGGTGTTACAAATATCTTATCTTCAGGGTATCCTTTGAAAAATCTTAGAATATCTTTTTTTGAGTATTCAGAAACAGTAAGAATTCCCTTAGAATTTTCTATTATATTTGGCATATCACGCAAAAATCTTTTAAGGTAACCAGGCCCAACGGTTTCAGGCATAGTATAGGGAATAAGGTCATGAATAGTAACTACTGTATTTAATTTTTTTTCAAAAGGAAAGCCGAGTCCATTTTGAGGAATATGATATAAATCTATATTTTTCTTTATAAGGTTATCAGGAATATAGTATCTTTCAAAAAAAAGATTATGTTTTCCAGCTGCATATATATATTCAATGTTACTTTGTTTGAATTTCTCATGTAAATTTCCAGTCCATATTAATGTGAATAAATCTTCAGTATTTATTTTAATCATTTCTGAAATAAGATTATCTGTATATGTGCCAATTCCAGTTCCACTATGAAGATTAACGCTTCTAGAGTCGATTGCTATTTTCATTTCTCCACCTCTTTCAAAGTATATATACTAATAAATTATTAAAGAGTGATAAAAATGTGAATAAAAATCACCAAAATAATGAGAAAACATATAATAAAAAATAGATAAATATTTTAGGGGGAAGACTTAATGAATCTAGAAACCTTAAAAAACTTAATAGAGAAAAAGTATGAGCTAGAGGTAAAAACTTTAGAAAAGGTTAAAAATACTTACAAGATAAATGGGGATGATGGATTTTGCCTAAAGGTTGTAGGGCATGACCTGCCACATTTTAAATTTATAATAAAAGGAATAAAACATCTAGAACAAAAGGGATTTGATGGGATATTAAACATAATTGAAACTAGAGATAAAAAGGATTTTATAAGTTTTGAAAATAAGAATTGCTTTTTAACAAAATGGATACGGGCAAAGGAAAGCAATTTTGATGATATAGAGATGATTGAAAAAATAAGTACTAAAATAAGTGAAATGCATTTAAAAAGTAGAGGCTTTATATTAGGAGAAGATACAAGACCGAGAATTTATTGGGGGTCATGGATAAAGGTTTTTCAAACTAGAAGAGATGAAATGTTTGATTTTAAATTACGAATTGAAAGAAAGGCTTATAAAAGTGATTTTGATAAAATGTTTTTAGAAAATTTCAATAAAGAAATAGAAAGAGCAAATAAAAGCATAGAAAGACTTAAAAAGAGTAGTTATATAGAAATAATGAGAAAAGATGCAAAGGGGTTAGGATTTTGTCATCATGATTTAGCAAATCACAATATTTTAATTGGTGAGGATGGGATTAAATTTATTGATTTTGATTATTGTATTTTAGATAGTGGAATTCACGATTTAGCATCTTTTATTTGGCGAGTAAATAAGTTTAATGAAAATCCATCTAGAAAAAAGATAGATAGTATATTGGAAGGATATCAAAAAAATATTGATATAAATGCTAAAGAAAAAGATGTGATGAGAGAATTTTTAAGCTTTCCACAAGAGTTTTGGCAGATAGGACTTCAAGTATATTGGGAAATGAGACCTTGGGGAGAAGATTTTATGCTTAAAAAGCTAGAGAAATATTTTAGTACATTAGAAATGAAAAAAGAAATAATATCATTAATATAAGGAGGCGTGAAAATGGATGTAAATAAAGGGCTTATGGAGTATTTATCTGAAAAAAACATATATGTAATGAATGAATATTTTAAAGGTGGTTTAAAAAAAGAAGAGGAAATTATAGCTCAAATAAAGCTTATAGCTGAGGTGCAAAAGATATTATGGAGCTTTAATACAAGAAGCTACAGTGGTATTAAAAGCTATATAGGAAGAGAAATAAATCGAGTGAAAACTGCTTATGTAATGATGAAGAGTATAGAACTAGGAAATGAATTTACACCGTTAATGGAGAAGCTTGAGGAAATAAACAATAAAATTAAAGATATAAATTTAAAAAAGATAGTAAAGAGAAGTGTGGATAGAAAAGAGATAACAATAGGAAAGTTAGATGAGAGAAATATTAGAGTTTTAGATGAGATTGAAATAGGAAAGATAAAAAAAGTAGCATACAGTTTGATTGAGGATGATGTAGTAACCTATTTAAATAGGGTTAAAAAAGCTGAAAATAAAAGTGAAGTGGATAAGTTTATAGTGGAGTATGTAAGGAAGGCTAATCTTGATGTAGAAAGTTATAAATATATAAAAACTATGCTAGAGGTACCTAATTTATGTATAGAGTATATTGAGAAAAATAAAAGTAAATTAGATAAAGAAAAGCTATTTGAAATTATGAAAAAAGAAGGAATTGTATAAGTAAGGGGGAAATATGGGAAGATATTTAGAAAAAGAATTTTTATGTAGTTATGATTTAAGTAAAGAATTTTTTGACACATTAGGAGTAGATATAAAGGAAGTGCATCCTTTAAGAAAAGTATTCATATTAAAAACTGATTCAGGAGATAAAATTTTAAAGAAGGTTTATTATGATGAAAATAAAGTACAGTTTATAGAAAGTAGCTTAAAATATATAAATAGAAGTTTTCAAAATACTATGAGAATGGAAAAATTAAAAAATGGACAAAGTTATTTAAAGTGGAAGGATGAATGTTATATTCTTATGGATAGAATAACAGGGATTGAAGCGACTTGTGAAAATCCATTAGATATAGAAGAGTGTTCAAGAACTATTGGGGAATTTCATAAGGCATCAATAGGATTGGTGGATTATTTACAAAAAGAAAATAAAATGGTTATAAAAAGTGAAGATTTATTAGAAGAATATATAAAGGCAGTAGAAGATTTAAAAAATATAAAAAAGGTAGTTTTAGAATATAAATATCCAAATGAATTTGATGAATTATTTCTAGAAAATGTTGATGTGTATATAGATGAAATAAATGAAACAATAAGTTTATTAGAAAAAGTAAATTATAAGAGTTTATTAGAAGAGGAAGAAAAAATAGCTCTTTGCCATAATGACTTAGCCCATCATAATTTTTTAATTGATAATAATAAATGTAATATAATTGATTTTGACTATGCGAGTATAAACCTAAGATGCATAGATGTTAGTGATTTTATATTAAAATGGATAAAAAATAGTGCATTTAATATAGAAATAGCAAATCTTATATTAAATGAATATAGCAAAGTGAGCGAATTATCAGAAGTTGAAAGAAAAATTATAAAGATAAATTTAAGTTTTCCAAAGGATGTATATTCAATAATTAGGGTTTATTATCATAAAGAAAAGAAATGGGAATATGAGAGTTATCTTGGGAAATTTAAAATGAAATTAGAAAATGATATTTATAGAAAGAGCTTCCTAAAGGAATTTTAAAATAAAAATAATGCCCCAAAAAAAGGGGGCATTATTTTTTTTATTCAAGTATATTTTTATAAGCAGACAAGGTGTCAGAGGCTGTTTTTTCAAAAGAAAATAATTTGCTTTTCTTTAATGAGTTATTAACCATAGATAATTTTATAAAACTATCGCTTAAGACTAAATCTATTTTTTCAGATATGCTTTGTACATCACTTGGGTCAATAAATAAAGCTGCATTATTGCAAACTTCAGGAATTGATGTTTTATTAGAAGCGATTACAGGAGCACCACAAGCCATAGCTTCTAAAGATGGTAATCCAAAGCCTTCATAAAATGATGGATAAACTAAAACTTCACAAGCGTTATAAAAAATAGGCATATCTTCTAAAGGAATAAAATCAGTAAAATAAATATCATCTTCTACCTTTAGCTCTCTTGCACGATTTAAATAAAGTTTATATGAAATTCCCTTTTTGCCTATAATAACAAGTTTAGTGTTATTTCTTTTTTCCTTAGATAAAAGTGAGTAGGCTTCTATAAGACCTTTGATATTTTTTCTAGGACTAAAGCCACCTACATACAAAATAAAATTTTTGTCTATAGAATATTTTTCTTTAATTAAATTTTGACATTTAGATTTGCTAAGCGGTTTATAAATATCTTCAGCTGCTAAATGCGTTACATAAATTTTTTCTTTAGGATAATTAAATTCTCTAGAGATATCATCTTTAGAGAAGTGAGAAACAGTTATGATTCCATCACAATTTTGGATTATTTTAGGCATTTCTTCATTAAAAATTCTAAGATATCTATCACTTACGGTTTCAGGCATTCTTAGTGGAATAATATCATGTAATGTGATAGTTTTTTTGCAAAATATATTCTCAGATAATCCAACGCCATTTTGTGGAACATGGTAAAGTTCCATATTTTTATCAGTTAAAATGTTTGGAACACTAATGTTTTCCCAAAAATTTTCATTTGTATTTTCCTTTACTCTTTCAAAAGAGAAGTTTTTACCTAAATTTTTTATATCTAGATTATCTGGTGAAAACAATAAATAATCATTGATTTTATCAATTTTATTTAAGTTTGAAATTAGTTGATAGGTGTATGTTCCTATCCCAGTTCCCCTATACCATTTTGCTGCACGACCATCTATACCAATTTTCATAATTAATCCTTTCCAAATATTGCTAATATTATTATATTAAGTTATAGTAAAAGTGTTAATAAATTTAGCAAAGTTAACATATAGATATATAGGAGGTGATCGAGATGATGAGAGAGTTCGAAATCGAAAGACAGTTTAGTATTAAAATTGAAACAATAAAAGCAAACAAAGGCGTTTACTATCTAAATACAAATAAGGGTGAGAGATGTTTAAAGAAAATTAACTATGGGCCTCAAAAACTATTATTTGTATGCGGAGCAAAAGAACATCTTATACAAAATGGGTTTGATAAGGTGGATAGATACTTCTTTAATATAGATGGGTATCCGTATGCGTTAGTAAATGAAGACTTATATACATTATCTATGTGGTTAAAAGGAAGAGAGTGTGATTTTCATAAAATTGAAGATGTAAAGTTAGCAAGTGAAACTTTAGCTAAACTTCATGTAGCATCTAAAGGATATGATCCACCAGAAAATTCAAAGCTTAAAAGTGATTTAGGAAGATGGCCAGGCCTTATGAAGAAAAGAATAAAGGCATTAGACAAAATGAAAGAAATGGCAAGAAAGAAAAATGTAAAAACAGAATTTGATCTTCTATATATAAAATCTGTTGAATTTTATAAGGAACTTGCAAAAGAAGCAAGTGACATATTAATTACTTCGGATTATGAAAGATTATGTAATATTGCAGAAGAAGAAAAAGTATTCTGCCATCATGACTTCACATATCACAATATAATTATTGATGAAAATGAAGAAGTGAATGTTATTGATTTTGATTATTGCAAAAGAGAAATAAGAGCTTTTGACATATCTAACTTTATGATTAAAGTACTTAAAAGAGTTGATTGGGATGTAAATTTTGCAAAAGAAATTATAGAATCTTATAATAAGGTTAGCCCACTAGAAGCAGGAGAGTATAGAGTATTATTAGCATACTTACAATTCCCACAAAGATTCTGGAGGCTTGCTAATAGGTATTATTATAATGAAGTAACGTGGGGAGTGAATACATTCTCTAAGAAGATACAGGGAATTATAGAAGAGAGAGAAAATTATCTTAAATTTATAAAAGATTTTAAAGAATTATATGATTTAGATTAATAACAAAGGAACTTCTTTTATAGAGGTTCCTTTGTTTTGTAAAAATTTAAAGGAACAAAAACAAGAAAAATTAATATTATAATATATAGTACTTAAAGACGAGGAAAAAGATGAAGATAGGAGATATAGTAGTAAGAAAATCATACAACAAGGATGTAACATTCAAAATCATAGATATAGAATATAAAGATGGTAGGGAAGTTTATATTCTAAAAGGAATAAATATAAGGATAGTAGCAGATGCTAAAGAAGTTGACTTAGAAGTAGTTGAAGAGGATTATAATGGTGAACAAGATAAAATATTAAATAGCAGAGTAAATAAGGCTATAAAAAATATAATGATCACAAGAGACTTGAAAGCTAGAAAAGGAAATAAAGTTACAGCTAAGTTAAAAAAAAATTTAAATTCTGATGATTTATATTTTGGGAGACCAGGAAAAATACTTCATATAGATGGAGATAAAGAATATCTAGATACTTGTTTAAAGGTATATAAACAACTTTCTTTAGAGGCAGTAGGCTTTGCTATCCCAGAAGAAGAACAAGGGAGTAAAATAGTAGATTTGGTAAAGGAAGTAAAACCAGATATAGTAGTTTTAACAGGACATGATAGTATTACTAGAAATCCAGAAAGTTATTTAGATTTGAATAATTACAGAAATACAAAGTATTATATTGAGGCGGTAAAGGCACTTAGAGAATTAAACAGAAATTATGATGATTTGGTTATATTTGCAGGAGCATGTCAAAGTTGTTATGAATGCATATTAGATGCAGGAGCTAACTTTGCCTCTTCGCCAAATAGAGTATTAATTCATTGTTTAGATCCTGTATTTATATGTGAAAAGATAGCATATGCAACAATTGATGAAGTAATATCAATAAAAGAAGTTATAGAGAATACAATAACAGGAGTAAAAGGCATTGGTGGAATACAAACGAGAGGAAAATATAGAGAAGGATACCCTAAATCACCTTATTTATAAAAAAATAGACTTTTTATGTATAATAAATAAAAAATGTAAGATGATATATAATATAGATAAATAAAAATATTGACATTATGAAGAGTAAATGATAAAATAAAATATTTTACTTGACTTATTTCAAAATTTTGGTATAATTTATAATATGAAAGAGGGTGTATATATGAATGGAATAAAAACAATCGCTTCAATAAAAAAAAGTATTGAAGGCCATATTGGAGAAAAAGTTACCCTAAAAGCTAACGGAGGAAGAAAAAAAATTCTAGTGAATGATGGAATTATAGAAAGTGTTTATCCTAGTATATTTGTAGTTCGATTAGAAGATGAAACACAAAGAACAGTAACATATAGTTATTCAGATGTATTAACTAGAACAGTTCAATTAGATTTTCCAGGATAAAAAAGAAAACTTCGATTTTCTCGAAGTTTTCTTTTTTATTTTTTTATTTTAAATAAAAAAAAAGAAAGATGGTGGGTTTCCATCTTTCAACTATGGTATAAAAGGGTATTGAGAATTTATGAGAGGTTATATGGTCAATAACCACTTCCTATATTACGCTAATATTAGATACTTGTCAACAAATTTTGATAAAAAAATTAAAATAAATCAAAAAAGAATGAAATGTAAATGAAAGATGAATATAAAGTGAATAAATGGGTGTCGAAATTTGTCTTTATAAAATAGGAATTATATCCAGTTCTGAAGTATATATTGTTAGTAGATAATTTATAGGAGGGCTAAAATGGAAAAAAAGATAGATGTTATAAAAGAAAATATTCAGTTTGAGCAGTTATTAAATGAAAGTAATACAACAGCAATGTTAAATGAAGAGTATTTAATACCTGACACACATCCAGACGTGGAAGAGGTTTTAATGGTAGATGCAAAACCAGTAGTAACCTCAAAAGATATTACAGGAGATAAAGTAGTTATAGAAGGGAAGATAGAGTACAACGTACTTTATTTAGCTAGAGAAGACAGCTTGGTTGTTTGCTCAGTGAATTATTCACAAAAATTTTCTAATGCATTAGAGTTAGAAGAAGGCGAACATAAGGTAATCTGTGAAGTAGATTGCAGAGTGGAACATATTGAAGCAAAAATTATTAATGAAAGAAAAGTTTCAATTGATGGGGTTATGAACATCAATTGGGAAAAGTACAAAGAAAAAGAAATAGAGCTTATAAAAGATGTTGAATCAGAAGAAAATGTGGAAATGTTAAAGAAAAATGAATGTGTAAATAAAACAAAGTTAGATGAATTATTAGAGATTATAGGAAAATCTGTATTAAGAGTTAGTATGGACAAACCACAAATATCTAAAATATTAAAATCTGATATTACATTGCAAAAGAAAGAAACTAAAATTGGTGATGAAAAAGTCTATTGCGGATGTTATTGCAAAGTAAATGTTTTGTATTTAGGGAATGAAGGTAAAGAAGTATATCATTTAGATGATAATGTGTATATTTCAAAAGAATTATTAGCACCTGATGTAACTCCAGAAATGGATATTAGCGCTAAAATGGAGTTAACAGGAAAAAATGTGAATATTGAAGAAGATGATCTAGGTGAATCAAGAATAGTTAATATTGAATTTAAAGTAGCTTGTGGAGTAAAAGTATTCTCAAAAGAAACTTTAGAAGTGATTATCGATGCGTATTCACCAAGTTTTCCAGTAGAAGTTAAAAAAGATAACTGTGAAATGGGAATGATACATGGAATATATAACAATGATACAGTGGTTAAAGATAATATTTATATAAAAGAAGATGATTTAAAACCAGAAAATATAATTACTTCAGCAGGAAATATTATAATTACTGATAAAATGGTTGTAAATGACAGAGTTTCAATTGAAGGATATTTAAAAGCATGTATTGTTTATAAAACAGGGGATACAGAAAAATATTTAGCAAAAGTAGAGGGGGATATTCCATTTACAGCAACCATGGAAACTATGGGAAGTAAAAAAGGAATGCATGTTATAGCAAACGCATATCTAGAAGACTTAAATGTAACTATAGAAGCAAATACAATAGCTGTAAAAGCAAATTTACAAGTAAATGCAAAAGTGTTATTTGAGGTAAATAAAGAGATAGTAAATGATATAAAAGAAGCTGAAGAAGGAAAGCATGAAAAGAAAGCTAGTATAACAATTTATGTTATTGGAGAAGGCGATAAGCTTTGGGATTTAGCTAAAAAATATAAAACAACTACAGAAAAAATAAAGAAAATGAATGATATGAATGATGAAGATGAACTTATTTGTGGAGAAAAAATCTTAATTCCAGGAAGAATAAGTTAGTTAAAGAAGCGAGGCTAAGGAGTTTAGCCTCGTTTTTGTTTGTTTAATGTATAAATATTAGGAGAGAGGGAGATAATAATAAACGCGTAAAGCGAGGTGAGGAATTAATGGATGAAATACCAAAAAATAAATTAATAATAATTGGTGGAGCTGAGGATAAAAAAGGAAATAAGGATATCTTAAAGGAAGTGTGCAATGAAATAAATAAAGAAAAAGATTTATTAATTGTCATGACTGTAGCATCAGAAATTCAAGAGGTTGTAGGTAAAGATTATCTAAAGGTATTTAAAGGCTTAGGTATTAAAAATATTAAAATATTACAAATTGAAGATAGGGAAGATGCAAATAAAGATGAAAATGCAGAAATTATAGAAAAATCAAAGCTTATTTTCTTTACTGGAGGTGACCAATTACGAGTTACTAGTATCTTAGGTGGAACAAAAACAAGTGAAGCTATTTTAAACAGAAAAGGGAAAATTTTAGTTGGTACATCAGCAGGTGCATCCATTATGAGTGAAACGATGATAGTTCAAGGGAAGGATGAGGAGTCACCTAAAAAGAATACTATAAGAATGGCACCGGGTTTAGGTTTTGTACAGAATGTAGTCATAGATCAGCATTTTGCACAAAGAGGAAGACTTGGAAGACTCTTAACTGCAATAGCTGAAAATCCAGGGAAGCTTGGTATTGGAATAGATGAGAATACAGCAATTATAGTAGAAGAGGAGTCTATAAATGTTATAGGTGAAGGTGGAGTATATATAATAGATGGAAATGAGATAACTGATACAAATATTTCTGCACAGGAAATAGATAAGGTGTTAAGTATATTTAATGTCAAATTACATGTGTTGATAAATGGAAATATGTTTAATCTTAGAAAAAGGGTACCTTTTAAGGAGGAAAAATAAACAATGAAAATAATAAGCAAAAGAGTATATAGAGGGAAAAACATATACACTAGAAAAAAATGTATAAGACTTGATGTAGATTTAGAGGGATATAAAGATATTCCAAGTAAAGACATAGAAGGTTTTAATGAAAAAATAGTAGCATATATACCTGAATTAAAAGAACATAGATGTGGAATAGATGTAGATGGTGGATTTTTAATAAGATTAAAAGAAGGAACATACTTAGCACATGTTTGTGAACACACAATAATAGGACTTCAAAATAGATTAGGAATAGAAGTGTCTTATGGAAAAGCACGAGAAGTGGAAGATGAACATTATTATATTATCTTTCAATATTGGTATGAAAAAACAGCTATAGAGATTGGGAAACTAAGTGTAGATATAATAAATAGCATAATAAATAAAGAAGAAATTGATATTCAAAAAAGACTTGAAATAATAAAGGAAATAAAGAATTATGAAGAAATAGGACCAAGTACAAATGCAATTGTAAATGGTGCTAAAAAGTTAGGGCTACCGGTATTTGAGATAGAAAATTCAGGATACTATCAAATAGGGTATGGAAAAGCGAGAAAAATAATATCAGCTACGATTACGAATTATACTAGTTGTCTAAGTGCGGATATTGCATGTGATAAATTTCTTACTAAACAGATATTAGACACTCAAAATATTCCAGTTGGAAAAATTGCAAAGGTGAGAAATGTAATAGAGGTTTTAAAAGAAGGAGAAAGAATAGGATATCCTTTAGTTTTGAAACCACAGTATGGAAATCAAGGTAAGGGTGTTATATTAAATATAAAAGATGAAAAAGAACTTTTAAGAGCATATAAAGAAGCTAGTAAAATTTCTAAAGAAATAATTTTAGAAAAATACTATGTGGGAAATGATTATAGAGTTTGTATAGTAAATAATAAAATAGTGGCAGTATCTCTAAGAAAACCACCACATATTTTAGGTGATGGAAAAGCTACGATAAAAAATCTTATAGATGAAATGAATAAAGATTCATTAAGAGGGGAAGATCATGAAAAGCCTTTAACAAAAATTAAAATTGATGAAGAAGTTTTATCTAAAATTCAGGGGGGAGGATATTCCTTAGAAAGTGTTTTAGAAAAAGATAAAGAATTATTGTTAAGAGGAAATGCTAATATAAGTACTGGTGGAACAGCAGAAGATGTTACGGAGAAAATATCGGAAGAAAATAAAGAGTTATTAATAAGAGCTTCAAAGGCAATAGGCTTAGATGTTTGTGGTATAGATATTTGTACAGATGATATAAGTAAGCCACTTAAGGATAATGGAATTATAGTTGAAGTAAATGCAGCACCGGGAATAAGAATGCATCATTATCCTACACAAGGAGAAAAGAGAGATGTTGGCTTAGAAATTGTAAATTATTTATATAAAGATAAGCCTTGTAATATACCTGTAATAGCAATTACAGGAACAAATGGTAAAACAACAACTACAAGATTAATTTCCCATGTATTAAAAACTATGGGGAAGGTTGTAGGAATGACATCTACAGAAGGAATTTATGTAAATGATACATGTATAGATATTGGTGATGATACAGGATATGAAAGTGCTAAAAGCATATTAATGAATAGCGAAGTTGAAGTAGCAGTTTTAGAAACAGCAAGAGGTGGAATGATAAGAAAAGGTCTTGCATATGATTTAGCAGATGTTGGAGTATTAACTAATATTACAGGAGACCATTTAGGTTTAGATGAAGTCGAAACAGTAGAAGATTTAGCTTTTGTAAAATCATTAGTGTTAGAGGAAGTAAAAGAAGATGGATATGCAGTTATCAATGCAGATGATTCTTGGAGTGTTAAAATATTAGATAGAGTAAAAGGAAAAAAGATATTCTTCTCTAAAAATAAAGAAAGTAAATTACTAAAAGAAAATATACTTATAGGTGGGATTTCTGTATTTGTTGATGAAGATTATATAAGTGTAGTTAATAATAATAGAAAATATGATGTGATAAAAGTAAGGGATATACCAATAACCTTAAATGGGAAGATTGAGTTTAATATAGAAAACTCATTAGCAGCCTGTGCAGCACTTGTAGGACTTGGGGTAGATTATTGTATGATAAGAAAAGGTTTTGAGAGCTTTAAGTTAGACAGTAATTGTAATGCTGGAAGATTTAATATGTATGAAGTTTTAGGAAGAACTATTATACTTGACTATGGTCATAATCAAGAAGGCTATAAAGGAGTTTTTTCAGCAATTGAAAAATTAGAAAGAAACAGAGTCATAGGTGTTGTTGGAATAGCCGGGGATAGAATGAATGAGATGGGAATAGAGATTGGAAAAATTTGTGGTGAATTTCTAGATGTTACAATAGTTAAAGAGGATTATGATAGACGTGGTAGAGAGCCAGGGGATATGGCACAGGTTATATACTCAGGAATTGAAAAAGGGGAAAAAGAAATTATAATTGATGAACGTGATGCTATGAAAAGAGCGCTTGAAATAAGTGAAAAAGGTGACTTAATAGTAGTATTCTATGAAGATAGAGAAAAAACATTAGAAGTAATAGAAAGATATGAAAAAGAAGTTAAAATGGTAGAAGCTAGAAAATGATAGATAGAGTCAAAAAAATTGACTCTATCTTAAAAATAGACATCTATAATTTCCTATGATAAAATTATGAGTAATATTTACTCTAATTAAGGGAAGGGGAATAATATGAAAATAAAGGCCTATGCTAAAATAAATATTTCGCTTGATATTGTAGGGAAAAAGGAAAATGGATATCATTTACTAAGAATGATTATGCAAAGCATAGATTTATATGATGACATCATAGTAGATAAAGCAAAGCATGGAATAAACATATCTTGTAATAAGCCATATGTTCCAAGTGACGAGAGAAATTTAGCTTATAAAGCAGCAAAATTATTTATGGAAACTTACAACATAAAATCTGGAGTTAACATAATGATTAAAAAGAATATCCCAGTTTGTGCAGGACTTGCAGGAGGAAGCACAGATGGAGCAGCAGTTCTAAAGCTTATGAATAAGCTATTTAACATAAATGCAAGTGATAAGGAATTAATGGAATTGGGTGTGAAGCTTGGAGCGGATGTTCCTTATTGCATAAAAGGTGGAACAGCACTTTGTGAAGGTATTGGTGAAGAAGTTACTGAACTTAAAAAATTTAAAGATAAAATTTTAGTATTAGTAAAACCAAGCTTTGGAGTATCAACTAAAGCTGTATATGAGGAATTTAATATACAAAGAGCTATATTCCATCCAAAAACAGAGGAACTTATAAAAGCTATGGAAGAGGATGACTTAAAGTTTGTTTCAAGAAATATGAAAAATCTTTTAGAGAATGTAACTTTAAGAAAGCATAAAGAGATAATAAAAATAAAAGAAAGTATGATGAGATTAGGTTCAACAGGTGCTATGATGAGTGGTAGTGGGCCAACTGTGTTTGCATTTTTTGATGATATGCTTAAAGCACAAAATTGCTATGAAAGCATGAAGAAAAAATATAAAGATGTTTTTATAACAAGAACAATTTAAAAAAATATGAATAAAACCTCCAATAATGGTAATGATTAATACTATTAAAGGGGGTTTTTATTTATGAAAAAAATGATAATTTGTATGTTGAGTGTAATAGGATTAGTTTTTTTAGCTGGATGTGAGGCTAAAAATATAGAAGGTGAAGGAATTACTTATAATTATAATGATGTTAAGGACAAGCTAATAAGATTTCATGTTCTTGCAAATAGTGATTCTAAAGAAGACCAAGAGTTAAAAATGAAAGTTAAGAATGAAGTTATAAAATATATGGAGCCATTATTAAAAAAATCAGAAAGCTTAGATATGACAAGAGAATTATTAAATGAAAATAAAGAAAAAATAATGGGAATAGCTAAAGAAGTTATAAAAAAAGAAGGCTATGATTATTCTGTAAAAATAGAATTTAAGAGAGAGAATTTCCCAGAGAAAGTATATGGAAATATTATATTACCACAAGGGGAATATGAAGCGTTTAGAATTTTAATTGGAGAACATAAGGGAGAAAACTGGTGGTGTGTAATGTTTCCACCATTATGTTTTACAGATGTAACTAAAGGGGAAGTTTCATATGAGGAAACAGAAGAGAAGATGAAGGAAACCTTAGGTGAAGGTGTTGCATATGAAGAAGAGGAAGAGGTTGAATATGGAATAAAATTATTTGAGATACTAGGGGATATATTCTAAAATTAAAAAAAGACTTGATAAAAATCCATAATAATCATAAACTTTAACTTGTGGCTTAAAGTAGATTAAGTAAATTTTATATAGATTATTAGGAGGAAGAAAATTATGACTAGAGCATTAGCGATGGTATCGGGTGGATTAGATAGTATATTAGCAGCAAAGTTAATAAAAGACCAAGGAATAGAGGTAATAGGAGTATGCTTTAAATCATACTTTTTTAATGAAGAAAATGCTAAGAGAATGACAGCTCAAATTGGAATTCCATTAGAGGTAGTTAATTTTTCAGGAGAGCATTTTGAAATGGTTAAAAACCCTAAGCATGGATGGGGAAAAAATATGAATCCATGTATTGATTGTCATGCAATGATGATGAGATATTCGGGAGAATTATTAAAGAAATTTGATGCAGATTTTATAATAACAGGAGAGGTTTTAAATCAAAGACCTATGTCTCAAAATAAGCAAGCATTAAGCAAGGTTAAAAAAGAGTCTGGAATAGGTGAAAAAATATTAAGACCTTTATGTGCACAAAACTTAGAAGAAACTGAAATGGAGAAATCAGGTTTAGTAGATAGAAGTAAACTTTTAAAAATTTCAGGAAGAAGTAGAAAACCACAAATGGCATTAGCAGAAGAGTGGGGAATAAAGGATTATCCATCACCAGCTGGAGGATGTAGATTAACAGAACCAAACTTCTCTTTAAGATTAAGAGAAACTTTAGACAGACAAGGTGATGCAACAGAAAAAGAAATAGAACTTTTAAGATATGGTAGACATTTTGTATCAGAAAATGGGAAGACTATAATAGTTACAAGAACAAAGGAAGAAGGAGATGCTATAAAAGCATTACTTTCAAAAGAAGATACAGTTATGTATCCTGTAAGCCATAATGGGGCTATGGTAATAATAAGCGGAGAGGCGAATAGAGATGATTTAGACCTTGGAGCTAAAATTGCAGGAAGATATAGTAAAGGAAAAGATGAAGAAGTTGTAGAAGTATCTTATGGAAGATTTGGATGTCAGTTTGATGGAAAGATAGAAATTAAACCAGCGACAGATGAGGAAATTGAAAAATATATAATACAAATGAGATAGGAGGTTTAACATGGAAAAGAATGCTATTATAAAGATAATTAGTAATGCAACTATGGAAAATGATGAACTAATAGAAGTTTTAACTCATGGGAAGTATAAATTAAAAGAGAATGTATATAGAGTAGTTTATAACGAAACAGAACTTTCAGGAATGAAAGGAACAGAAACTAGTTTAGCTATAGAAGAAGATGTTATTACATTAGAAAGAGCGGGAAGTACTAGTACAAAAATGGTATTCAAAAAGAATGAAATAACAGTAGCTTTATACAGTACACCTTATGGAATATTAGAACTTGAGATATTCACAAAAAACTTGGAAAAAGAAGTTAATGAGCATGGTGGTAAAATTCTTATTGAGTATGAAATGAGAGTTGTAGGACAGGAACCATTCCAAACAAAGATAAGCTTAGATATTGAAGCAAAATAATTAGGAAAAGCTATAAAATTTAAAAGATTTTATAGCTTTTTTTTATTTTAAATAAAAAAAAGCCTATTTATTAACAAAATAAGACTAGAAATAAAATATTTAGTATGATAGTATATTAACTATGTTATAAAAAATCAAGCACAAATAACCCCTTACTTATTTAGCGGGGTAATATCTATTATATATTGTATTTCAATACATGTCAACAAAAAAGATGAAAAAATAAGGAGGTTTTTAAAATGAAGAAAACAAAGTATGTATTTGTAACTGGGGGAGTTGTTTCGGCATTAGGAAAAGGAATAACAGCAGCATCACTTGGAAGATTATTAAAAAACAGAGGGGTTAAGGTATCAATACAAAAATTTGATCCTTATTTAAATGTAGACCCAGGGACAATGAGTCCATATCAACATGGAGAAGTTTTTGTTACAGATGATGGTGCGGAAACAGACTTAGACTTAGGACACTATGAAAGATTTATAGATGAAAACTTAAGTCAAAATAGTAATATTACAACAGGAAGAATATATTGGTCAGTAATTTCTAAAGAAAGAAGAGGAGAATACCTTGGTGGAACAGTACAAGTTATTCCTCATATAACAAATGCTATAAAAGAAAAAGTTTATAGTGTATCTAAAGAAAGAGATGTTGATGTTGTAATAACAGAAATTGGTGGAACTGTTGGAGATATTGAATCGCAACCATTTTTAGAAGCAATTAGACAAGTGAGAAGTGAAGTTGGAGGAGAAAATGTTTGTTTTATTCATGTAACATTAGTACCTTATTTAGGAAAAGCAGGAGAGCTTAAGACAAAACCAACACAACATTCAGTTAAAGAGCTTAGAAGTATAGGAATACAACCAGATATTATAGTTTGTAGATCGGAAAAAGAATTATCAGATGATATAAAAAATAAAATTGGATTATTCTGTAATATAGAAGGAAATGCTGTAATACAAAATTTAGATGCAGATCATCTTTATGAAGTACCATTATTGTTACATGATGAAGGTTTGGATAATCTTGTATGTGAAAAATTACATTTAGGGTGCAAGGATATAAATAATACTGAATGGATTAATATGGTCAATAAAATGAAGAGCCTTAAAAATGAAGTTAATATATCTTTAGTTGGAAAGTATGTTGAATTACATGATGCATATATTTCAGTAGTTGAAGCTTTAAGTCATGGTGGTTTAGATAATGATGTTAAGGTAAAAATAAATTGGGTGAATTCAGAAGAGCTTGAAAGTATGGATGTAAATGAAGCACTTAAAAATTCAGATGGAATATTAGTTCCAGGTGGATTTGGTGATAGAGGAGTAGAAGGTAAAATAGAAGCTATAAGATGGGCTAGAGAGAATAAAGTGCCTTTCCTTGGAATCTGTTTAGGAATGCAATGTGCAGTAATTGAATTTTCTAGAAATGTATTAGGACTTAAAGGTGCTCATAGTTCAGAATTAAATCCAAATACAAAATATCCAGTTATTGATTTAATGTCAGACCAAAAGGATATAGAGGATTTAGGTGGAACAATGAGACTTGGATTATATCCTTGTAGATTAGATAAAGAAACAGAAAGTTATAATTTATATAAAGATGAAGTTATATATGAAAGACATAGACATAGATATGAATTTAATAATGAATTTAGAAAAATGATTGAAGAAAAAGGTATGAAAATTGCAGGAACTAGTCCGGATAAAAGATTAGTAGAAATAGTAGAAATAAAGGAACATCCTTGGTTTGTTGCAGCACAGTTCCATCCAGAACTTAAATCAAGACCAAATAGACCACATCCTTTATTTATAGGATTTATAAAAGCAGTAAAAGAAAATAAGAATAAATAATTATAAAAATGGATATTCTTTAAAAGAGGATGTCCATTTTTGCTATGCAATAAACTTGCAAAATAGATGTAAATAAAGGATAATATAATAAAAGTCTTGTAATTCTAATATTCTTATTAAAAATCCCAAATTGATTATAAATACATAAATTACGGAGGTGTAAATTTGACTAAAGAAGTTTACAGAGAAATGACCTTAGCAAAGTTAAAAGAGATTGCTAAAGAATTAGAAATAAAAAATATATCTAAATTTAAAAAAGATGAATTAATTGAAGAAATCTTAAAGCTTAAAGCTAGTAAAAATGAAGAAGCGACAACAAATAAACAGGGTGTAGTTTTAAGAGAAAAGATAGCACCAAAGCAAAGAGAAACTAGACAATATAATAATTATGCAAATAATAATAGTAGCAATAATATGAGTAATACTAATTCAAATAATAATTATAACAACAATAGTTACTCAAATAATAATTCAAATAACAATAATTCAAATAATAATTACTCAAATAATAATAGTAATACAACAAATAATTACAATAACAATAGAACGAATGATAATTTTTCTGCTGATGTTCAGACAGTTTCAGGAATATTAGAAATACAAGAAAATAATAGTTTTGGATTTCTAAGAGGAGAAAATTACTTAAGTAGTAGTAGTGATGTATATGTATCTCCAGCACAAATAAGAAGATTTAATTTATCAACAGGAGATATGCTTGTAGGAAAAGCTAGAGAAGCTAAAGAAGGAGAAAAATTCAAAGCTTTAATATATGTAGATAAAGTAAATGATGAAAGTCCTGAAAGAGCTATAAGAAGAACAAGATTTGAAAAGTTAACTCCAATATACCCAACTGAAAGAATAAAATTAGAAGGTAAGGCAGGAAATTTATCTACTAGATTAATGGATATAATTTGTCCTATAGGAAAAGGACAAAGAGGGATAATTGTTGCACCACCAAAGGCTGGTAAAACGACACTTTTAAAGACTGTAGCAAAAAATATAAGTGAAAATGCGCCAAATGTAAAAATAATCGTTTTATTAATAGATGAGAGACCTGAAGAAGTAACAGATATGCAAAGATCTATAAAGGGAGAAGTTATTTATTCAACTTTTGATGAAGAACCACAAAATCATGCAAAAGTTGCTCAAATGGTTTTAGAAAGAGGAAAAAGAATGGTTGAGCAAGGTCAAGATGTAATAATTCTTTTAGACAGCTTAACAAGACTTTCAAGAGCGTATAACTTAACAATAACTCCAACAGGAAGAACTTTATCTGGAGGACTTGACCCAGGAGCATTAATAATGCCTAAGAAATTCTTTGGAGCAGCAAGAAATATTGAAGAGGGTGGAAGCCTTACAATACTTGCAACTGCTCTAGTTGATACAGGTTCAAGAATGGATGATATGATTTTTGAAGAATTTAAAGGAACAGGAAATATGGAAGTTCATTTAGATAGAAGACTTCAAGAAAGAAGAATATTCCCGGCTATAGATATTTATAAATCAGGAACAAGAAAAGAAGATTTATTATTAACACCAGAAGAGCGTGATGTTTCATACAATATAAGAAAAACTATGTATGCAGATGGCAATGGTGATAATGTAACTGAAAATTTATTGAAAATGTTATCAAAAACTAAGGATAATGCTGAATTTGTCCAAGTTTTTTCGAAGATAGGAAAGTAATAAAAATAAAGTGATACAAGATTTTTCTTGTATCACTTTATTAATTTAGAAGATACTTCTATAACTTTATCTATTGAATAAGTTGAAGTTAAATCTTTTATATTTTTTTTCATTTTGATAAGTTTATCAGGGTTATCAATTAAAGAATCAATTAAAGAATTTACTTCAGTAATATGCTTAAGCTTCAATGAAAGATTATTTGAAGTTAAAAACTTAGCATTATCAGTTTCTTGTCCTGGAATGACAAAAGGAATTATTAGTGGTAAATCCTTAACTAATGATTCGGTAACGGTTAAACCGCCAGGCTTTGAAATTAATACATCAGAATATTCCATAAAGTAATTTATATCTTTAGAAAATCCAATGATATGAAGTTTTTTATCTTTATATTCTTTATTTAGATGAGATTCTAAATCTTTTTTTAGTTCTTTATTGTTTCCACATACAACTGTGATTCTAAGCTTATGTCTGTTTTTCAAAAGTTCTTCAAGGACTAATGAAATACTATTAAGTCCCATACTTCCACTCATAAGTAAAATATTAAAATAACAGTCATTTTTTAAGTCGATTACATCTGGATCTTCATGGAAAAACTCTTTTTTTATAGGAATACCTAGAGGATATATGATGTCCTTATTTATTCCATCATGGATAAGAGAGTCTTTAGTGAAAGTACTTCCAGTTATATAGAGGTCAGTTTTAGGACTGATATATGTGTAATGAGCTTTAAAATCAGTTACTATAGATACAAAAGGAGCTTTAACTCCCATTTTTTTAAGACCTGCAATTAGACAAACGCTAAGAGGGTGAGTAGTAACTATTAAATCAGGTTGTTCAGCTTGTATTACTTTAAATAATCTCTTTTTAACAAATGTAAAAAAGAAAGCTAACGATTTATTAGCAAAAGCATTATTAGTAAGACGATAAAAAAGTCCATAAGTTAATGGGAATTTCATAGCTGAAACCTCATAAGATCCAACGACTAATGAAAGTAGAAGTTTGCTACTGCCTTCTAAAAAGTCATGTCTTGATGTTTGGAATCCTTTTTCTGTAAAAGCATCATCTAATGAGCTAGCAGCTTGATTATGGCCTTGACCAGTTGAAGCAGATAAGATTAAAACTTTTTTCATTTAAATTCACTCGCTTTATATAAATTTTATTAATTACAATTTTAAAGAAAGATTATAAATATGAAAGCATATATAAGAAAAATGGGAAAGACAAAGTCTTTCCCTAAATTTCTTATTTGTTAAGGTTGAATCTCTTGTTGAATTTATCAACTCTTCCACCAACGTCAACGATTTTTTGCTTACCAGTGAAGAATGGGTGGCATTTTGAACATATTTCTACTTTTAACTCTTCTTTAACAGAACCAGTTGTAAAAGTGTTTCCACATGCACACTTAACCACAGCATCATGATGGTATTCTGGATGTATGCCTTGTTTCATATTTTTCACCTCTTTTTAATAA
>NZ_JBOFRG010000209.1:0-3911 GCF_051650885.1 Clostridium sp. | reverse complement strand
GAAAATTGCCACTTAAAAGACCTTTTGAATATATCATTCTTAAATATCTAATAGAAAATAAAACTGCAACAAAAGAAATATTGAAAAATGAAATAGAAAAAAAGATAGAGTTTATAGATGAAGAGACTTTAAATTATACTTTAGAGTGTTTAAGAGGAGATTATGGAAGTAAAAAGGAAAGCAACTTCAATTTTATAGATATTAAGGAAGAAAAAATATTTTTAAAAGAAGAGTTTATAGAAATAATTGATAATAAATTATATAGTTTTTATATTAAAGATTGTATAGAGTATGGATTACTTTCATATGAAAAAGATTTTGGTTTTAAGAATTATGGAATGCCATTTTTAAAGTTGTATGAAAGATATACTAGGGATGATGTAGTTAGAGTGTCAAATGCAAAAATGAAGTTTGGTGGCTATGGAATGGGGGGATTAAAGACTAATGGAGATAATTTCTATATGTTTGTAGGAATGGAGAAAGAAGAGGGACAGGTAAGTGCACAGCATGAAAATGAGTTTATAGAAAAAAATGTATTTGTATGGCAAAGTAGTGGAAGTACAACATTAGATTCAGAGCTTGGAAGAAAGCTTGTGAATAATAAGAAGGAAAACATAAATATGCACTTATTTATAAGAAAACATAGAGAAATAGATAAAGCTATAGAGCCTTATGTATATGTAGGGCTTGTGGATACTATTTATAATGAAGGAGAAAAGCCTATAACATTTCATTTGAAGCTTAGAGAAAATTTAAATAGAGAAATTTACAATGAATTGAAATAAAAGTTGCAAAAACATTTACATTGGGTTATAATTTTATTAGATAATAATAAATATTAAATAAAAGGAGATTTCTGATGGAAATGTTAAGTAAAATAATCAACAGAAAAAACAAACTGAAAATAAAATGTATAGACAAAAGAAATGGTGAAAGCTTTGGAGTTTCTCATTATATTGAAAAGGAAAAGAAAGAAGATAAAGTAACAGTAGCGGAAAGCTTAAGAGTATAAAAGCTAACACAAAGTGAAAGTTGTGTTAGCTTTTTTTTATTTAAAGTCATCAGGTGAAAAATTATCTAAATGAACGCTATCATAAAATTCTTCTGGAAAACTATAAGTTTTTGGAGTATTTAATATAATTAAAAAAAGATGCACTATTAAAATGCATCTATAAAATATATTAACTATTAATAACTTCACCACCATTAACATGAATAGTTTGACCTGTAATATAGGACGCTGAGTTTGAAGCTAAAAATACATAACTTTCTGCAACTTCAACAGGTTGACCTGCTCTTTGAAGGGGAGTGTTTTGACCAAATTTACTCGTTTTTTCTTCGTCAAAGGATGAAGGAATAAGGGGAGTCCAAATAGGACCAGGTGCAACAGCATTTGCACGAATTCCTTTTTTAGCTAAGGATTTAGCTAGTGAACGCGTAAAGGTAGTTAATGCACCTTTAGTACAAGAATAATCAATTAAGGTTTCATGACCTCTATAAGAAACTATTGAAGTAGTATTTATAATAGAAGAGCCACATTCCATATATTTAAGAGCACGTTTAGTTAAGTAAAAAGCGCTAAACATATTGCTTTTAAAGGTCCTTTCAAATTGCTCATCTGAAATTCCAAAAATATCATAATCAGCAAATTGCATAGCGGCATTATTTATAAGAATATCTATTTTAGAAAATTTTTTAATAGTAGCCTCTACAACTTCATCACAAAAGGTTGGCTCGCCTAAATCACCAGAAATAAGAAAACATTCACCACCATTATCTTTTAAAAGTTTTTCTGTAATTTTTGCATCTTCATGTTCATCGTAATAAACAATAACAACTTTAGCTCCTTCACGAACATAAGCTAAAGAAACTGCACGACCAATACCGCTATCACCACCTGTTATAATAGCTACCTTATCTTTAAGGCGTTTACCATCATTAATATAAGAAGGGTGGTCATAGATAGGGAGAGGATTCATTTCAGTTTCAAAGCCAGGTTGTCTGTCTTGATGTTGTTTTGGGAATTCCTTTGGGAAAATATAATCATGTGCCATAAAAGCACCTCCTAAAATTTACTTACATATAGTATGTCTTAAATTAAATTTTATTATTAAATAAATTGAAGAAAGTTTAGAAAAATAAAAAAATAAGGTGCTAAAGATTAATCTTTAATACCTTATTTCTCTTTATTTAGAATATTTTTTATACATTATATTAATAATTTTAACTGATATTACTCCAAATATTACTCCAATGATTGAACCTACAAGTACATCACTAGGATAATGAACAAAAAGATATAGTCTTGAAAAAGCTATAAGGAAAGCTAAAATAAGAGAAGCTGTTCCAATTTTTTTATTCATAGAAAATAGTACAGTTGCAGCGGCAAAGGAGCACATAGAGTGTCCAGATGGAAATGAAAAATCTGTAGGAATAGAAATTAATAAATTCACAGAAGAATCTATCCAGCAAGGACGAGGTCTCATAAAAAAGTTTTTCATAAAAACATTTCCAACTAGGAAACATAAAACTAAAGCTAGTCCCATAGCAATACCGTATTTTCTATAATTTTTATTTAAAATTAAAATAATAGAGATAAAGATCCAAAGAATACCAGCATCTCCAAGAGTGGTAATCATAGGCATTAAAATATTAAAAACTGGATTAACCATATGGTCTTGTATAAAATATAAAATTGAATCATCAATATTTTGAATAAATTGCATATAAAATCTCCTTCATTAAATTAGTTCAAGGAAAATTATACAGCTTAATAAGATGTGAAACAATAAAATTGTAAGAAGTAATAGTTTTATAATATAATGTTAAAAGATGAAATTGTAAGGTCACAATTAAGTGGCTTAAAGTTTAAGGAGAAAAAAATGAAATATTATTTAGCACCAATGGAAGGTATAACAGGGTTTGTATATAGAAATGCATATGATAAATATTTTGGAGGATTTGATAAATATTTTACTCCATTTGTTATTCCAAATAAAAGTAGAAGTTTAAAGACAAAGGAGCTTCGTGATATACTTCCTGAAAATAATGAAGGAATGATAATAGTTCCACAAATTTTAACTAATGATAGTGAAGGTTTTATAGAAACAGCCAAAAAGATGGAGGCTTTAGGTTATAGTGAAATAAACTTAAATTTAGGATGTCCATCAGGAACAGTAGTTGGAAAAGGAAGAGGTTCAGGGTTTTTAGGAAAAAGAGATGAATTAGATAAATTTTTAGAAGAAATATTTAAGATGGAAAAGATGAAAATATCGATTAAAACAAGAATTGGATTAGAAAAACCTGAGGAATTTGAAGAGCTTTTAAAAATGTATAATAAATATCCATTAGAAGAGCTTATAATTCACCCAAGAACAAGAAAAGATTTTTATGGAAATACACCTAATTTAGAAGTCTTTAGAAAAGCTTTAAAAGAAAGTAATACAGAGGTCTGTTATAATGGGGACATTTTTACAAAGAAAGATAATGATAGAATAATAAGTGAATTCAAGGATTTAGATAAAATAATGATAGGAAGAGGAATTCTAGCAAATCCAGGTCTTTTATTAGAAATAAAAGAAGATAAATATATAGATAAAAAGATTTTAAAAGAATTTCACGATGAAATATTTAATACATATAGAGAAATATTTAATGATGATAAAAATGCAATGTTTAGAATGAAAGAGTTTTGGGGATATTTGAGCCATATATTTACTGAAAATAAGAAGTATGCAAAGAAAATAAAAAAAGCTCAAAAGCTAGTAGACTATAATGAAGCTGTAAACAGTCTTTTTAGAGACCAAGAGATAATAAAAGGTGCAGGACTTTTTACTGAAGAAAGATAATAAAATGAGACTTAGTGGAAAAGAGATTTTCTGCTAAGTTTTTTTATAATTGTATATAAAAAA
>NZ_JBOFRG010000208.1:0-2722 GCF_051650885.1 Clostridium sp. | reverse complement strand
GTACACTCCTTCCCATTCCGAACAGGAAAGTTAAGCTCTATAACGCCGATGGTACTGCACGGGAGACTGTGTGGGAGAGTAGGAAGTTGCCAAGTGAAAACAAAGAGAAAAGTCAGTAGTTAATTCTACTGGCTTTTTTGCGCACAAAATTATCCACAAAAAAAGAGAGGAAAATTAAATTTGAAACAAAAATTGTGGATAAAAGGGTTGAGAATGGTACAAAGATATAAGATTAAAGAAAAATGTAGAAATAAGTAAAACGAAAAAAATTGAATAACTCCCTAAAAAGGATAATATATACATATGATATAGCAAGTTTAACTTGTGCGAGTGAAAAAATTGTAACTACTAATCACAGAAAAATAAAAGGAGGGGTGAAATTTGAACTATAAAAAAGAAAATTATTTATGGTTTTTTATTGATTGGGTTATATATATATTTGTAATACTTTTTTTTATTCAAATGTATGTAAATCAGATGGAAATTTCAAATGGAGGGATATTTCAAATTGCAAGTGAAATTTTTAAGACGAATAATCTACTAATAATACTTTTGTTATTAGGTATATTTGCTAAAGGGATATATTTTATAATAAACAAAATATTATTGAAGCTTTTGAAGGTAGAAATTGAATCACTTAAATTATCATTTACAATAACATCAAGTATAGTAATAACATTATTGATAGTAAGTATTTTACTAGATTTTAATTTAATACAGGGAAGGGTTATTTTCAATATTTTGGTGAGTTTATTAAGTCCTATAATTATGATTACTGGATTAAAAGAAGAGTTTAAAAATAATAATAAGTTATACTTATATTTGATTTGTTTAATGAGTTGTATATGTATAATTTTCTTTATATTATAAAAGGGAAGATATGAAAATGGTTTATAGAGAATGAGATATTAAAGAAATAGATTAAATAAAAAAAGAGCAAATTTTAATATATTTTAAAATAGCTCTTTTTTTATTTGTGTAATTTTTAAGTGTTTAATATTGAATATGCAATATTAAGAGAAATATAACTGATATATAAAGAAATAAAAGCAAATTTTAAAAGAAGTTGAGTTGTATTTAGGCTATCAGAAGTCGTGGCAGGGTTAGAACACATTAAATCAAGAGTTTTTATTACGAATAAATAAGTAATGAGACTACTTAAGAAGGAATAATATCGGCTAATGTATAATAAGAGATTAGGATCTGTATATTCATTGCAATTTGAAAGTTTTTTTCTAAGCTCACGATTGGCTTTTAAAGATGTAAGACTTGAAAGAAGAGAAAAATAAATGCCCTTATCAATAAAATATGATAATTCAATGGTTTTTAAATTTAAAGAATCTGTATTCATATATCACCTATAAATAACTTGTTATAATATTTAATATATGGGAAAAATCTTATATTTGGCACTTACAATAAAAAAGTAAGAAGTGATATAATAAATGTGGAATATAAAAGGTTAAGGAGTTGATTATTTATGGCAATAAAAAGTTCAAAAGTGGCTATTGTTGGAACTGGATTAGTAGGTTCTAGTACAGCATTTAGCTTGGTAACACAAGGGGTTTGTGATGAAGTTTTAATGACTGATATCAATATGGAAAGAGCTTTAGGGGAAGCAATGGATTTAAATCATTCTATTGAATATTTAAATAGGAACGTTAAGGTGAGAGTTGCTGAATATAGTGAATATGGAGATGTAGATATAGTTGTTATAACTGCAGGAGCACCACCGAAGGAAGGGCAAACTAGATTAGATACATTAGATATGACGGCTAAAATTACTAAGTCTATAGTTGAACCTATTATGGAAAGTGGATTTAAGGGATATTTTATAGTAGTTTCAAATCCAGCAGATATTATAGCGTATTATGTACATAAACTATCAGGATTACCTAAAAATCATGTATTAAGTACTGGAACATCAATAGATACAGCAAGGCTTAAAAACTTTATAGCAGAGCTTGTAGATGTAGATCCAAGGTCTGTACAAGGATATTCAATGGGAGAGCATGGAGATTCTCAAATGGTTCCATGGTCACATATAACTGTAGGAGGAAAGTCCTTCTTAAAAGTATTAGAAGATAATAAAGAAAGATTTCCAAGAGTAGATTTAGATGACTTAGTAAAAAATACGGCAGAAGCAGGTTGGGAAGTATATAAAAGAAAAGGAACTACTTATTATGCAATTGCAACAGCAACTGTTGGAATTATAAAAGCAATTTTAAATAATGAAAATAGAATTATACCAGTTTCAACTCTTTTAGAAGGAGAGTATGGTGTAAATGGATTTTTTGTAGGAGTCCCAGCAATATTAAATTCTAATGGAGTAAAGGAAGTAGTTGAAATTCATTTAACAAAAAAAGAAAAAGAAAACTTTGATAAATCTGTTGAAATTATAAAAGAATATGTCGAAAAATTAGAAAAAAAGTAGAAAATAAATATCAAAAACCTCGCATAGAATAAGGCTTTGCGAGGTTTTTATAAAAAAAATAAAAAAAACTTTCAAAAAGTTGTTGACTTTATTATGTTAAGTCTATATAATAAGTAATTGTTGAGGGGCACAAGCGGTCACGAAACAGAAAAAGTAAATCTAGTGATGATGGCATAGAGGAAACACTCCTTCCCATTCCGAACAGGAAAGTTAAGCTCTATAACGGCGATGGTACTGCACGGGAGACTGTGTGGGAGAGTAGCAAGTTGCTAGGTAATGGTTCACTAG
>NZ_JBOFRG010000207.1:0-1384 GCF_051650885.1 Clostridium sp. | reverse complement strand
GATTAATTCAAAAACTTAAAACATGAATAGTTCCCTATGTAGTAACATGGGACAGTTTGGTAACGACCAATCACAAGATGTACATTTAAGAGCTGGGAATCAAACTTACCTTGCAAGAATACATCCAGTCTGTGGTGCTGAAGAAAACCCTTGAGAGTGTCTCTCTGGAACAAAGACGAAGCTGGGGAGGAAGAGATTGAGAAAGAATTGGAGAATCTGGCGAGTTTAAGAAGAAAATTTAAAGAGGTACAACATAAAAGGTATGACACAAGATCCGAGCCGAAAATACCAGGGAAAACTAATAAACTTAAAGATCTTTTATCAATGAAACCTTGTCTGATGAAAGACTCTTTATTGAATTCTTCTATCTTATCTACGGACATCTAAATGGCAAAAAATTTAAGCAAATAAATTTATTTTTAAGTTTAAGCTCAAATGATAAAGTAAATTTTTAAATTAATTATGAAGCTTAAATGATAAAGTAAAATTTAAAAGTAAATATTTCATCTAGAAGATCAATATTAAGAGTAAAAGATAAATATGAAGACTAAAAAATGAATACTGTCATGTTTTGACGTATTCGAATTAACAAAAGAAGAAACCATTAAATCTTTTATTCGTAGGGTTGTAAATATTTTCATATTTATATTTTCCATGAGAGAAATGGAGGGAAAAATACCAATCCGGATAAATTGAACTCTATCCTATGTCTGGATAGAGAGAAGAGGCAATGTGTAAGGTCTTCAGAAATCCTCAATTAATTTTAGTAACCATCGAGTGTGTGATCCCGAGTTCTAAAGACACTAGTAAGCCCTCTAAAAAAACTGACCAAAAGACAATTAATTAGATCGAAACTGAATTAATTAATTTCGAGAGCTTTGCAAAATTTTCAAAGAGGTTGAAGAACCAAAAAGTCGTTAGTCAACAGCTGACTACACGACAGGTTCAGACATAACAAGCCTGATATTCTTGTATTAGATAAGAAAAAAAAAGAATTTCGGATTGTCGAGGTTTATAAAAAGCCTCGATCTTCTTAGAGTTTAATTGAATTGTAAATTAAGAAAATACAATCTTCTGCTAATGAGCTTGTATTAATACACAAAGATAAAACAAGAATAGTTCCCTATGTAATGACATGGGACGGTGTGATAACGACTAATCACAAGGAGTACATCCAAAAGTTAGAAATCAATCCTACTTTGTAAGCATACATCCAGTCTGTGGTACTGAAGAAAACCCTTGTGAGTATCTTTCTAAAGCGAAGATGAAGCTGGGGAGAAAGAATTGAGAAAGCATTGGAGAATCTGGTGAGTTCTTGTGGAGAAGTTGAAGAAAAACAACATGGAAGAAAGGACACAAGATCCGAGCCAAAAACCAGGGGAAA
>NZ_JBOFRG010000206.1:0-3516 GCF_051650885.1 Clostridium sp. | reverse complement strand
CTTGTTAAAGTGCGTCAATTTTTAATAATTTTACAAATTTAAATACATCTAAAAATTTAAAATGTAAATTATAAATATTATTTAGAAAAAGGGCTATCGCTAACGGATTTTATTTCCGCTAAAGCGACAGCCCCTTTTTAATTAAGAGTTAAAAATTAAGAATTAGGGAGAGTTGCAAGCAACTCTTGTAATGGAAGAATTAAAGGCTTAGATTTTACTTTATTTACTTAAATAGGATTTTTATGTATAATGAGGACGAGTAGTAGTAAAATTTTGAGGTGGAAAATATGGTTAAGAGTAATGTGGATTTATTGAAGGGAAGCATTTTGAAGGGACTGATTATTTTTGCAGTTCCGATTTTTATATCTAATTTATTTCAGCAGCTTTATAATACTGTGGATATTATGATTGTTGGTAATTATTTGGGGGATATGGCACTTGGGGCTATTGGTGCAAGTGCTGCTATTTATGAGATGATTATTGGTTTTGCTTTGGGAGTTGGAAATGGGTTAAGTATTGTAACTGCAAGAGCTTATGGAGCGAAGGATGAAGATGGAATAAAGAAGTCAGTTGCAGGAGCATTAGTTATTGGAGCTATACTAACTTTAATAGTAATGATTATATCAGTATTATTTTTATATCCATTATTAGAATTGCTTAATACACCTGCTAATATTATTGATGAGGCTTATTCTTATATATTTGTTATAGGAATATCTGTAGGAGTTATATTTATATATAATTTAAGTGCAAGTCTTTTAAGAGCAATAGGAAATAGTATTGCACCATTAATATTTTTAGTGGTATCAGCAATATTAAATGTAGGACTAGATATATTGTTGATAACAGAGTTTAATATGGGGATTAGAGGGGCAGCAGTTGCAACTATAATTGCAGAAGTAATTGCAAGTGGAGCTTGTATTATTTATATTTTAAAGAAGTGTCCTATATTAATTCCACGAAAAGAACATTTTAAAATAGATAGGGAATTATATAAGGAACTTTTAGGGCAAGGATTATCTATGGGGATGATGATGTTGATAGTTTCAACAGGAACAATTATATTACAAACTGCTATAAATGGATTTGGACATTTAATAATAGCGGGACATACTGCTGCAAGAAAAGTAGGATCAATTGTAATGATGCCAGTAGGTGTACTTGCAATGAGTCTTGCAACATTTGTATCACAAAATAAGGGCGCAGATAAAAGTGATAGAATAAGGAAGGGTGTTAAATATGCAAATTTAATGTCAGGAGCTTGGGGATTGATATCATTAGTAGTGGCTGTTTTATTAGGGAATACTATATTAGAGTTTGTTACAGGGTCAAATGAAAAAGAGCTTTTAAATAATGGTGTTTGGTATCTTATAATTAATAGTGCATTCTATGCAGTACTTGGAATACTTTTAAATTTAAGAAATTCTCTGCAAGGGATAGGGGAGAAAGTATTACCTTTAGTTTCAAGTGTTATAGAATTTGCAGGAAAGATATTATTTGTTATATTCCTAATACCAAAGCTTGGATATTTTGGAGTAATGATATGTGAACCAATAATATGGTGTGTGATGACAATACAACTTGCATATGCTTTTTATAAAAATTCATATATTAAAAATGTAAAAATAGAGAAAAGTGAAGAGCTTGAGAAAGTAGAGATTAGCTAGAGAACGTTTAAAAGGATAGACAAATTAAAAAAGAAGTTCTAAAATATGTGATATGAAAACTAAAGAATTGAGGTGGAAAATATGACATATTACTGTCCAGAGTGTGGAAGTGAAGTCGAATGTATTCAGGGATGCGGTTCTACAGGTTACTTTTGCAACAAGTGTAATAAATTAATTTCTAGTAAAGCAATACTAACTGAGAAAAAGAAAGAAGAATCTAAATAAGAAAGATAGCATTAGTTCTAAACAAGAATTAATGCTATCTTTTTATATCAATAATTAAAAAAAAGATGAAAAATAGAATATAAAGGAATATTAAGAGATGATTTTGTTATATATTTAACGAAGTTTAGAACGAAGAGTTAAGTGTGTTTTTAAAAACATTAAAATTAAAGTTAAAAATTGTATAGTAATAATAAGTAATAGATGGCAAAAAAAAGAAAAAGATGTTGAAAAGATTAAATAATGATGAATAATAGGTGAATAAATAAAGAAAAGAGAAAAAAATAAAAAAGTTTTTAAAAAAAGTTTGACAAAAAATAAACAATCAAGTAAAATGAATTTGTAGACAAGTTAAAAAAATAACAAAAGAGGTTAAATTTTAATAAAGTCTCAAACAAATAAGTAAATTTTACTAAAATTAATATAAATTACCTGAATATTAGGAGGATGTAATAAATGATGAAAGTTACAAATGCTCAAGAATTAACAGCAAGAATTAAAGCACTAAGAGAGGCACAAGCGAAATTCGCTAAGTTCTCACAAGAACAAGTAGATGAAATATTTAGACAAGCGGCTTTAGCAGCTAACCACAACAGAATTAAGTTAGCTAAAATGGCAGTTGAAGAAACAGGAATGGGAATCGTAGAAGACAAGGTTATAAAAAATAACTTTGCTGCTGAATATATATACAACCAATATAAAAATTTAAAAACTTGTGGAGTTTTAGAAGAAGATAAAACTGCAGGAATAACAAAGGTTGCAGAACCAATTGGAGTTATTTCAGCAATCGTTCCAACAACTAACCCAACTTCAACAGCTATATTCAAATGTTTAATAGCTTTAAAAACTAGAAATGCAATAATAATATCACCACATCCAAGAGCAAAAAATTCTACTATAGAAGCTGCTAAGATTGTTTTAGAAGCTGCAGTAAAAGCAGGAGCTCCAGAAGGAATAATCGGATGGATAGATGTACCATCAGTTGAATTATCACAAAATGTTATGAGAGAATCAGACATAATATTAGCAACAGGTGGACCAGCGATGGTTAAAGCTGCTTACTCATCAGGAAGACCAGCTTTAGGAGTTGGAGCAGGAAACACTCCAGCAATTATAGATGAATCAGCTCACATAAAAATGGCTGTAAACTCAATATTATTATCTAAAACTTTTGATAACGGAGTTATCTGTGCATCAGAACAATCAATCGTTGTTTTAGAGCAAGTTTATGATGAAGTTAAAAAAGAGTTATCTGAAAGAGGAGCTTACGTCTTAAAAGGTGAAGAAATAGATAAGGTTAGAAAAGTAATCTTAAATGAAAAAGGTGGATTAAATGCTGACATGGTTGGTCAATCTGCTTATAAAATAGCTAAAATGGCAGGAGTAGAAGTTCCTGAATCAGCTAAAGTTTTAGTTGGAGAAGTTACTTCAGTAGAATTAGAAGAGCCATTCTCACATGAAAAATTATCACCAGTATTAGCAATGTACAAAGCAACATCATTTGAAGATGCTTTAAATAAAGCTGATAGATTAATCGAATTAGGTGGTATGGGTCATACTTCAATTCTTTACACAGATCAAATAGTTAACAGAGATAGAGTATTAACTTTTGGTGAAAGAATGAAAA
>NZ_JBOFRG010000205.1:0-8289 GCF_051650885.1 Clostridium sp. | reverse complement strand
AACTTCCGTAGGATTCATATTAATACTTATGGAAACGAATATGATTATATTACAAAGGAGATTTTATAAATGTTAGTTTTAAGCGTAGACTCCTCATCAAAATGTGCAACTTGTGCCTTAGTTGATGAAACAGGAGTTTTAGTAGAATATACTATAAATAATATGCGTGAGCATTCTGTTTTAATGATGCCCATGATTGAAAAAGTTTTAGAGGATACTAAAAAAACTATAAATGATGTTGATGGATTTGTAGTTTCTAAAGGACCTGGTTCTTTTACTGGTCTTAGAATTGGAATGGCCACAATAAAGGGGCTTAGCTTTGGTTCTAAAAAACCATATGTAAGTGTATCATCTTTAGATGGATTAGCTTTATCTTTAGCTCCATTTGACGGAATCATCTGTCCTATTATGGATGCCTTAAGAGATACAGTTTTTACAGCTTTCTATAAGTTTACTAATGGAAAGCTTGAAAGACTTATTGATTACACATCTTTTTCTTTAGAAGAACTTAAAGAAAATCTTGAAAAATTAAATGAAAAAGTTATTTTTACAGGGGATGGTGTTTTCAAACATAAAGCTTTCTTAGAAGAAAATATAAAAAATTCTTCCTTTGCTCCAAACAGTGTTAACTTAGTTAGAGCATCAACTATTGGAGAACTTGGTTTAAATCTTCTTAAAGAAGGAATTTGTGATTCTGATGATTCTTCTCCACTTTATTTAAAGCAACCTCAAGCTGTACGTGAATTAAATCAAAGGTTACAAATGAAAAATGAGCAATAATTTATTTATGGAAGAAAAACATCTTGATGATGTTCAAGAAATAAGTGAACTTAGTATAAGAAACTATTGGAGCAAAGAGGAATTATCTAAAGAAATTGATAATAAGCTTGCTAGATACTTTGTACATGAAGAAGATAACAGAATAGTTGGCTTTGTAGGTATTTGGGTTGTTTGTGATGAAGGGCAAATAACTAACGTTGCTGTTCACCCTGATTATAGAAGACGTGGTATAGCTAAAATGCTTATGACTAATATGATAAACCACTTAAAAACATTAGATTGTTCTATTATAACTTTAGAGGTTAGAAAATCTAATACTAAAGCATATGAGCTTTATACTTCTTTAGGCTTTACTGATGAAGGTCTTAGAAGAAGATTCTATAAAGATGGTGAAGATGCAATTATCATGTGGTACAGATATGAAGATTTTGAAGATTAAAATAAAAGCATGGGATTTTTCCCATGCTTTTTGTGTAATAAATATTTTAATGCTTTAACTAGCTAATTTTCTTTCTTTTTTCTTTTTTGTGCTAAATTCAATGTCAGCTTTAAATATTGATGTAGATAATTTCTTGTAAACTACATAAGTTAACCCACTAACTAATCCACCTTTTATTAAATTAAATGGAATTAATCCAAAGATTATATATTCTCTTAACTGTGCTCCTGACATTTTCATGTTGAATAATGGTAATAAGATATATATATTTGCTAATATTCCCACTACTATCATACAAAGAATTCCCACACTCATTCCTATAAGAGCGTTAGATTTTGTTTTATTTCTATGGTATATGATACTTGCTGGTAAGATTAATGATAATCCTACTATAAAGTCTGCAAGCTCTCCAACTCCACCTGTTGTACTTCCTGTTATAAACCCTAAAAGGCATTTTACAAACTCTAATATAATTCCTGCTAGTGGTCCAAAGACGAATGCTCCTATAAGGATTGGTAAATCACTTAAATCAATTTTAAGCCATGGTGCTATTGGAATTATAGGAATTTTTATAAATCCTAAGAAGAATGCCATTCCTATTAGAACTGCCCATTTCACCATTCTTTGAGTTTTGTCTTTTTTTCTTACATTTGCCATTTTATTTTCCTCCCCAAAAGTCATCTTCTTTGGGTAAGTTAAATTTAAAAAAGCCCTAAAACATTAGTTTTAGGGCGCAAGTATCAACATTAAATCTAACTTTACCTTCTTTCATCCAGACTATACTGTCGGCTTCGGAGTTACACCGAATCATGCTAAAACTTAGCTCGTGGGCTTTACCACCGGTGGGGAATCACGCCCCGCCCTGAAGATATTCATATTTTATTTACATCTTTATTTTATACTTTTGTTATTTTTGTGTCAATATTTTCTTTTTTAAATTTTCATTAATCTTTTTTAGGTGCTTTCATAGTTAAGCTTATTCTATTTCTTTTTGCATCTATTTCTAAAACCCAAACCTTAACTACATCTGAAACCTTAACTACATCAAGCGGATGTCTTACAAATCTATCTGCCATTTGGCTTTTATGAACTAATCCATCTTGGTGAACTCCAATATCTACAAATGCTCCAAAGTCTGAAACGTTTCTAACAGTTCCCATAAGCTCCATTCCTGGTTTTAAATCCTTAAGTTCTATAACACCTGTTTTTAATATTGGCTTTGGCATGTCATCTCTCATATCTCTTCCTGGTTTTTGAAGTTCTTTTATAATATCTGCTAATGTCATTTCTCCAACTTCTAAGTCAGTAGATAGTTTAGCTAAGCCTACCTTTTCTACTCTCTCATTAATATCAGTTAAAGCTTTATTTTTTAAGTCATCCATTGTATAACCTAAAACCTTTATAAGTTCTTCTGCAATTTTATATGATTCAGGGTGAACTGATGTGTTATCAAGTGGATTCTTACTTTCCATTACTCTTAAGAACCCTGCACATTGCTCATATGCTTTTTGCCCTAATCTTTTTACTTTTAGAAGTTCTTTTCTAGTTTTAAATTCACCATTTTCTTCTCTGTAAGCCACTATATTATCGGCTATACTACTGTTTACTCCTGATATATATGTTAAAAGACTTGGTGTTGCAGTATTTAAATCTACTCCAACCTTATTAACAGCATCTTCAACTACTCCAGTTAAGGATTCTGATAATTTCTTTTGAGTTACATCATGTTGATATTGCCCAACTCCAATAGCCTTAGGGTCTATCTTAACAAGTTCTGCAAGTGGGTCTTGCAGTCTTCTTCCTATTGATATAGCTCCTCTAACTGTAACGTCTAAATTAGGATATTCTTTAGTTGCAAGCTTAGATGCTGAATATACTGATGCTCCTGCTTCTGAAACTATAACGTATGATACTTCTCTTCCCTCTTCATTTTTTATTTCTTTAAGCATTTCACTTATAACTTCTTCTGATTCTCTTGAAGCTGTTCCATTTCCTAAAGAGATAACTTCTACATCATACTTTTTAATTAAAGCTTTCAAAGTTTTCTTAGTTCCTTCAATATCCTTCTTAGGAACTGTTGGATATACAGCAACATTATCTAAGAACTTTCCATTTCTATCTAAAATAGCAATCTTACATCCTGTTCTAAACCCTGGGTCATATCCCATTACAACTTTTCCTTTTATAGGTGCTTGAAGTAATAATGCTTTTAAGTTTTCTTTAAATATTTTAATAGCTCCCTCTTCACCTTTTTCAGTAAGCTCACTTCTTATTTCTCTTTCAATTGAAGGATATATTAATCTTTTTAAAGAATCTTTTATCGCCTCTTTTAAATATTCATCTGTAATACTATTTTTCTTTAAAACATAATTTTCTAAATAAGAAATTAACTTTCCTTCATTCATAGTTATTTTTACAGAAAGAATTTTTTCTTTTTCACCTCTGTTAATAGCCAGTATTCTATGAGGTGGTATCTTAAATACCTCTTCGCTATACTCATAATACATTTCATAAGGTGTTCTTTCATCACTAGAACCTTTAGTTTCAATTTTACCTTCTCTAAATGTAATTCCTCTTATCCACTTTCTATATTTAGCTTCATCAGATATAGCCTCTGCAATTATGTCTGATGCACCTTTTATAGCATCCTCTATTGATAGAACTGCCTTTTCTTCATCAATATACTTTGAAGCTTCTGCATTAAAGTCACCTTTAAAGCTTCCTGACATTATAGTTTCTGCTAAAGGCTCTAAACCTTTTTCCTTAGCAATTATAGCTCTTGTTCTTTTCTTTGCCTTATATGGTCTATAAAGGTCTTCTACCTCTGTTAATGTTTCTGCCTTTTCAATGCTTTTCTTAAGCTCATCATCAAGCTTCCCTTGTTCATCTATAAGTCTTATAACAGCAGTTTTTCTATCTTCTAAATTTCTTAAATAAACTAATCTCTCTTCTAAGTTTCTTAAAACCTCATCTGATAAACCATCAGTTTTTTCTTTTCTATATCTTGATATGAAAGGAACTGTATTTCCTTCATCTAACATTTCTATAACATTATTTATAATGCTTAACTTTAATCCAAGTTCTTTAGCTAATCTTTCATTTATATTCATTAAAAAACCTCCAACCTTTATTCTACTTTTTTATTATACCCTTTATTCCTTTCTTATCAATATTTTTTCTATTTATTTTCATTTTTCCTATTTTTTATAAATTATTTGTTATATAATTTAATTGGTAATATTTGTAAGTAAGGAGGACTATATGAATAAAATCATTCAAAAAACACTTTCATTAACACTTTTAATCCTTTTAACTCTTTTAATTTTTGATTACTTTAAAGTTATAGAGTTTGACAAAATTTTAAAGAACTCATTCACCTTTATAATAGTTATTTTTTCTATTATTTCAGCTATGTCTGTTATATTAAGCTCTTCTCCTGGGTTTATGAAATTTATAAATTACGTTATTATAGCATCTCTTTTACTTGGTGGTATTCTTATTATCATTAGTAATAAGCTTAATATATTTATCGCTATTTTTCTTTTATTTACTATTTCATATTCTCTAATCGATATGCTTTATAAAAATAATTAAATTTAGAAGTCTTAAAGTTACTTATCATTTATTAATTCATATTAATAGACTTTCTTTAATAAATATTAAAGAAACAATATTTTAGGAGAATTAATTATGTTAAAAAAACTTTATAGGCTTCTTTTTCTTTTGTCTTTAGGAATATTTATACTATTATCATTTGTTTACATACCACTTTATGATTTTAATAGTAATACCTTAAAAGAAAATATATCCTATTTATCCTCTGATAAAATTGCAGGGAGAATTTCTGGCTCAAAAGAAAATGAGTTAGTCTCTGATTCTCTTTCCTTAGAGCTTTCAAAGATGGGACTCTCTCCTTTAACTTCTAATGGAAGTTTTAAAGAAGGATTCACAATAACTGTTCCTTATAAAACTTCTGAAAATGGAGTTTTGCAAATTTTAAATAAAGATAATACTACTGTTGATTTTACTTACGGTGTTGATTTTAAGGAGGACTTATTAAATTTTAAAGAAAATAATATTACATTATCTAAAGAAGATAATTTAAAAATCCACAAAAATGCTTTAACCTTCAACAAAAATGGAGATTTATTTTTATTTTATATTACAGATGATTCTGACTTCAACTTTAGAAGCTCCTTTATACATGATTCATCTATATCCTTTTCTGTTGCATTAAAAAAAGAAGCCTTTGATAAAATTCTAAAGCTTCTTAATGAAGGATCTTCTCTTTATTGTAATCTACCTTATTCAACAAAGCTTACAGAGGTATATAATGTTGCAGGTAAAATTGAAGGTACAGACAAAGAAAAGGCACCTCTTATCTTATCAGCTCACTTTGACCACTTAGGTACAGACTGTTTAGATAATATTTACTGTGGTGCTTTAGACAATGCCTCAGGAACAGCCTTCTTATTTGAAACACTAAAGGTATTTTCTTCTTTAAATTTAAAACCAGATAGAGATATTATCTTTGTATTTCTAAATGCAGAAGAATTTGGACTTTTAGGCTCTGAGGCTTTTTCTGAAAAATATGCTTCATTAGTTTCTAACGCCCAAGTTATAAACTTTGATATGCTTGGTGCACCTAACACTCCACTTTCTATTGTAAGAGCTGAAAAATCTAAAGATATAGAATCTAAGAATTCTGAGTCCTTACAAAAGCTTTCTAAAAATCCTCTTAAATCCTCTTTTGAAGACTCTAGTGACCATGCTAGCTTTTCAAAAAAAGGTGCTGATGCATTAACTATTACACATTCAGATACAAGTAGAATTCACACCCCTAAAGATACAGTAGAACATATTTCCACTTCATCTTTAGATGAGGTATTTAAGCTAGTAAATAAAAAAATCATAAATCACTGTTATCCTACCTACAAAAGAATTTTATTAAATAATGGTATTTATCTTTTTTCTTTTTCTATTTGTTTAATTTATATTACTGGAAAAAATATTCAAAGATTTAAATATAAGAAATAAAACAAAAGCCTATCTTTCGCTAGATAGGCTTTTTCAAAAGGGTACTAAACTATATAAGGGGGATTAAATAGTTTCAGCGTTTATATAGTATATCTTATTCTTTTCTATTTAATTCTGCTACAATAAATTTATCTATTTCTCCATCCATAACAGCCTGAACATTTGAAGTTTCTTCTCCTGTTCTATGGTCTTTTACCATACTATATGGGTGGAATACATAGGAACGTATTTGACTTCCCCACCCCATGTCTTTAAGCTCCCCTGTTAAATCTTCTATTCTTTCCTTATGAGCTCTTTCCTTAAGCTCTATAAGCTTTGATTTAAGCATTTCCATAGCTGTATCTCTATTTGAGAATTGGCTTCTTTCATTTTGGCATTGAACAACTATTCCAGTTTTTAAGTGAGTTATTCTTACAGCAGATTCAGTTTTATTTACGTGCTGTCCACCTGCCCCACCAGCTCTAAAAGTATCAATTCTTAAATCATCTGGTCTTATTTCAATATCTTGCTCTTTTGTAAGCTGTGGAAGAACTTCTACTGATGCAAATGAGGTTTGTCTTTTACCATTTGCATTAAATGGTGATATTCTAACAAGTCTATGGATTCCCTTTTCTGCTTTTAAATATCCATAAGCAAATTCACCATAAATTTTTAATGTTGCACTTTTTATTCCTGCTTCATCACCTTGAAGTAAATCTACTGTTTCAATTCTGAAGCCATGATTTTCACACCATCTAGTGTACATTCTAAGTAGCATCTCAGTCCAATCATTAGCATCACTTCCACCAACTCCTACGTGTAGCGTAAGTATTGCATCATTTCTATCATATTCCCCTGATAAAAGTGTTTGTATTCTATATTTTTCTAATTCTTCTTCAAGAAAAGAAACTGATGTAATTATTTCATTAATAGATTCATCATCATCCTCTTCCATTAATTCCTTTAATACCTCAACATCTTCAAGTGTCCCTTTTATTTTATTGTAATTTTCTTTCTTATCTTTTAAAATTTTGCTTTCCTTTGTGGTTTCTTCTGCCTTTTTAATATTATCCCAAAAACCCGGAGTTTGCATAACTAAATCAAGCTCTTCAATCTTTTTATCTAAGCCTTCATTGTCAAAGTAAAGCCCCCATTTCTGTAATTTTTTCTTTTAGTGTAGTTACTTTAGCTAATGCTTTTTCTAAATCAACTCTCACTTTTACACCTCTTTCCTTTAAAAATAGCAGTGAGTTTTCCCCACTGCTATCATTTTACTATTTTTTAAACTTCTCTTCCACAGCAGTTTTTAAACTTTTTACCGCTTCCACATGGACATTTATCATTTCTTCCTGCAACTACTTCTTTTCTTACAGGCTCTTTTTTCTTAGGCTCTTCACTTCCATTTGAGCTTACATTTTGGTGTACTTCAGTTGTTTTTTCTACAACTCTTTCTCTTTCTGGAGCTTTTTCTAGTTGAACATGGAATAGGTATTTAACTGTATCTACTTTTATAGATTCAATCATTTCCTCAAACATTTCACTACCTTCCATTTGGTAAGCTTGAACTGGGTCTACTTGCTTGAATGCTCTAAGACCTATTCCTTGCTTTAAGTGATCCATTGCATCTATGTGATCCATCCATTTCATATCAACGCTTTTAAGAAGAACTACTCTTTCAATTTCTCTTATTCTTTCTTCTCCAAACTCTAACTCTTTTCCAGCATAAATTTCCGCTGCAATTGTTAATAGTTTTTCTTTTACTTCTTCAATTTCTAGATTTAATAAATCATCAATAGTTACTCTATTGCTTGGAATACATATTTCATCTAGATATATGATTAATTTTTTAAGTGCTTCTTCATAATCTTCTTCAACGCCTGCTAAATGATTTTCTGTTGCTGTGAAAACAACATCCTTTATCATTCCACTAACTTCTTCTCTTAAGTTTTCACCTTCAAGAACTTGTGATCTTTGCTTATAAATAACTTCTCTTTGCATATTCATAACATCATCATAACCTAAAAGATTTTTTCTTATGTCAAAGTTATGTCCTT
>NZ_JBOFRG010000204.1:0-20095 GCF_051650885.1 Clostridium sp. | reverse complement strand
ATTTATATTCATAAATTTTAATATAAAATATAGATCATCTTTTTTTTCCTTATTTTTTATATAACTTATTTTTATATTATTTTCTGTAAAATATAATCCATAAAATAATGAATATCTTAAATAATTTTTCCCTTCATCTAGTGAATTTTTTATTATATCTAAGTTTTTATTTTTTCTTCTAAGAAATTCTATATCTAAAGGCCATACTACCTTTTTTTCTTCTTTTTGCATACTTCCATCTGATATATCCATAAAATGATATGTTTTTTTCTCTTCAAGGATTCCACCCTCTATATGATTAAAGTCTCTAACAATAGCTCCTTCTTCTTTCTTTTCATCATCTCTCTTTATTATATAATAAAGTAATTCTTTATACTCTTTTGTTTTTTCTTTTAAGCTAATTTTTTCAATCCTAGAATAAACCTCTTTTATCTTTGATTTCTCTTGATTATTTCTTTTTTCATCTGCTTCTATTAGAATATCTTTATACTTTTTCAAAACATTTTCTTCATCACTTTTTACTTTTTCTAAGATATCTTTAATACTTTCAAATACCTTTTTAATTTTATTTACCTCTTCTGTTGTTACACTATAGTAAGATATCCTCTTATATTCTTCTTTTATGTTTTCTTCCTTACGATTAATTATTTTTATCTTAGATAAAAGGCTGTCCATCCTTTTTATATATTCACTTATATCTTTTTTATTTAAATCTTTTAAGTATACTTTTATCCTATCAAAAACTGATATATCTACTTCTAAAAAGCCAGTCATTAAAGCTTCTTCTAAAACATCTATTTCTATTTTTATATTATTATCTTCATCTACCATATTAAATAAATTCAACAAAAATTGTCCTTCAGTAAAGGCTAAAAAATGTCTTTCTTTATAATCTTCTATATAATAATTCTTTAAAATATCATTTATTTTTCTAGTATCTGCTGCATAATACTGTTCTTTTTCTCCACTGTCTTTTTTCTCACAGATGTAATTACTAAGCTCTGCATAATCTTCAAACTCTAAAACATCAATTCTTTTCTTTACATCTATTTTCTCTAGATTTCCTTCAATAATATTTTTATAATTTTCTGCTAATACACTATGCTCTCTGGTATCTTTTATAGACTCATTTTCAATTTCTAGATTAGTCCACCCATATACCTCTTTCCATGTTTTATACATATTTTTGAAGTCATCATTGTAATTTATTAAGAAAATAACTTGAATTTCATTTTCCTCAAGTGTTTGGATCAACTTTAGAATAAGAGGTGTAAATTTATGTATTCCATGAAGTATTACTCGCTCTATATATTTATAATTTTCTTTTATTTCTTCACTTCCTTCAAACTCCCCTCTTTCTATCTTTTCATCTAAAATTCTATTAATAGTAGCATTAAATGTTCCTATTCCTTTTTTATCTAATATACTTATATCAAAAGCCTCTTCCTCCATAGCTTTTCTATAAATCTCAAAAAAATGCTGTTCCTCTTCTTTTTCACATTCTTCTATATCTTCTAACCTTACATTACACTCTATACAGGTTTTCACAGTATTATAAATAGCAGATTTACTTTTTTTAAATGAATTTCTTATTTTTTCATCCCTTATATCCTTTATAAATTCACTTATCTTAACTAACCTTTTTACTTCTTTCTCACTATTAACCCACTCTTCAAAAAATATTTTTATTAGCTTATCAATAGTTGTCACCAAACCTAATGATTCTTTTTCATAATACCTTAAAACTCCATTACTTAAAGCTTTTGATATACAAAAGTGTGGTACTTTTTTTAATTCTTCCCACTCCTTTAATTTATTTAAATCTCTAATATCCTTATATCCAATTATCCTCATATTCTTCCCTCAATCACATCTCTCCAAGATAACTTTTTATCTTTATTTTCACCTAGGTAATAAACTCTTTTTTTACCTCTTGTTATTCCTACATAAAGATTTCTTATCTCTTCTGCAATCTTTTCCATATTTTCTTCTTTCTCTAAAATACTATAATTTCTATTTGTTATTATCTTTTCACCTTTCTTCCATTTGTATCCTATTTTTTTATCTTTTATAATAACTTCTACAAAGTTCCTAATCCCTTCTATTTCATTATCTATATACGGAATAATTACGTTATCAAATTCTAGCCCCTTCGCCTTATGAATCGTACTACAAATTAATGTTCCTTTTTCTAGTCCTTCTTTGTATCTAATACTCTCTTGCATTCTTGTATTTATAGCTAACCCTAAAAACGTACATATTTTATTTATAGTTAAATATTCTCCATTATACTTATCAATTATTATTTCAAATAATTGATCTAACACACTTTTATATTCTCTTTTTTCTCCATCTAACTCTTCTAAGAGCCAAGGTTTAGCATTATTCTTTATTTCTCTTAAAACTTTCATTACTGGCTCTTCTTTAATCTTTTCTAAATATTCTTCAAAGTTCTCTATCATGTTTAATCTTTGAATATATTCTAACTTTTTTTCTTTATTATCTTTTATATTATAAAGAAATTCCTTGTTTGATATTTTAGTAGTATAGTTTGTATTTTCTAAGTTTAATAAATGCAATGGCTCTTTATTAAATTTCATCCCTAATACAAGCTTATATAAATCCTTACAAGCTTTATGATCAAATATATTTTTTGATACATTTGTTTGTACATACAGATTGCTCTTTTTAAAAATATCTTTTACTTCTTTTACTTGACTATTACTCCTAACTAAAATTGCGATGGTTTCATTAGTATTATTATGTTTTAGATATCTTACTAAATTTACGATGCTGCCTCTCCATTCTTCAATTTTAGACTCTTCATCTTTTATTGTTCCTATTAAACTTTCTCCATAGTTTAAATATCTATCTGTTTTTCTAAATATACTATTTATACTATTTAATAAATTATCTCCAGTTCTATAATTCTTAATTAATGTACATTTTTCTAAATCCATCTTCTCTTTATCAATTCCATCAAATGCAGTATAATCAGCTCCTCTAAATCTATAAATAGCTTGATTTATATCCCCAACAATAAACATTTTAAAGTTTATTACTTCTCTTAATTTATTTAGTAATATAACCTGCATTTCATCAGTATCTTGAAATTCATCTACAAAAAGATACTTTATCTCTAAATATTCTCTCATCTTTTCATTAACTTCTCTAATCCCTTCTAATGCAAATTGAATATGTTCACTAAGCCTTATTTTATTTATTTCTTTAGATTCATTAAATATTCTTTCTTGGGTTCTTATAAGAACCTTATTTAAAAGTTTAACCCTACTATCTCCTACACTTAAATCATATCCATCTTTTATTCTTATATTTTTCTCTTCAATTTTTTCAAGAATCTGCTTTACAGCCCCCTCAATCTCATAGAGTTCTAAATTATTTAAAACTCCTCCTAAAACCTCTTTTTCATAATTATTTATTTCCTCTAAAATTATCTTGTTTATCTCTTCTTTTCCTGAATATATTTTGATTTTCTCACCAAATTCTAACCTTACACCAATCTTATCAATAATATCCTTTAAAAACTTATGTATAGTTGATATCTTCATCCTTTCAACTTCTTCTATAATTTCTAAATAAACCATATCCTTAGTTAAAATATATAAACTTTTATAATATTCCTTTAATCTACTTTTCATATTAAAAGTAGCCTCATTTGTAAAAGTTATTGCATAAATATATTTCTTAATTTCTGAAGGTTTGTACCCCTCTTTAAAAATCAAATAATTTATTCTTGATATCATAGAATAAGTTTTTCCTGTTCCTGCTTTTGCTTTAATTAAAATATCCTTTGTAACCGGTAAATGCTCTATCTTATATTGCTCTAAATTAAATTTTGTTCCATTAGTTATATTTTCTAAATTTTCTTCAGACTCTTTTACTGCACCATCTAATATAAAAAACTCTTCAACTACTGTTTTATTACATTTATACATCTCTAAATTAAATATTTTCCCAACACTCAAATCAAATTCTGAAAATTTATTTAAATACCCCATGTTTTCTATGTAATATGTTTTAAAACTTTCTATACATTCCTCATTGTCAGAGAAAAAATAAATCTTAGTTCCCTGTCTCCATTTATCAATAATATCTTTAAATCTTTCATGGCTACTTCTTTTTAAGTATATTAACTCTGAATAACTCTTTCTCATCTTATCCCTCATCCCAAATTATCAAACTTATTTCCTTTATAACTTTACATTTTCTCCTTAAAATATCAATTCTATATTTACCTTAAAATTCCTCTAAACTATCTTTATCCTTATATTTTTATTTATAACAAAAAAGCCTTAAACAAATCGTCTAAGGTTTCTCTTTCTTAAGCTAAGTCTAATATAGTTTTTTCTGTTGATACTATTTCAGCTTTTAAGGCTTTAACTACTGGCATTCCATTTATGGAGAAGACTTCTTTCGTTATTACATAGTTCATAACAACATTTTCATTTACTATTTTCTTTACAGAATAACCGTAAATAGGTTTATTATGTAACTTCAATTATATTTCCTCCCTTGTAGAATTTCCAAGGATCTAATTATTTAATCGATCTATATCCTCAACCGCAACTCCCGTTGCTTTAGCAATAATCTCCTTATCCACCCCAAGTAATAAAAAGTTTTTTATTGTTTCAAACTTCTCTTTTTTTAGCTTTTCTTCACTTTTTTTTCTTTCTATTTCTTCACCTTTTTTAATCCAACCTTGTACTGCTTCTGAATTTAAATATGTTTTATTTAACACTTTAATCTCCTCCTCTATATTTTTATCATATATGTACTTCTTATTTAAGTAACTAATCAAATACTCTATCATTACTAATATTTTATCATAATCCTCTCCTAATATCTCTCCCGTTTTAAATAATTCTGTTGTTTCTTTTATTAAAATTTCTGTTAGTTCTTTTATCTTTATTAAAAATTTTTCTTTATTTTTAAGTTTTCCATTTTTAAAATTTTTAGACAATTCTTTTCTAAATAAAAAGATTTGTAATGGTAATAATGAATACATTTTTTTCTCTAATAAATCCTTATCACTATATTTCCAATACTTCATTACAGGAACTTCATAATCAATTTTTTGATTATTTTGAAATTCAATCCGCAACTTTAAACTCTCTGGAATGTTTTCATTTTCTTCTATGAAAATTACATATTGCTTTGGAAATATTATTGTATTTAGTTCTCTTTCCTCAATTGCCTTTTCAAGACCATATTCAAGCATTCTAAAAATCATAGTTTTATCATTTAAAGTTTGAAATTCAATATGGAAATTAGTTTTTGAAAAATTTCTAATATCCTGCACTCTAAAAAACACATCTGCTCTAAGTTTTTCTAACTTTTCTGTAATAAATTCATTATTACTCACCGTTATCTCTACTTCATCTTCAGTAAAATTTTCATTAAAAAGATTGTTTAAAAAGGTTAATAATACTCCTTTAGAAACTGATGTAGAAAATTTTAAAATTTCATCTAATTTAATAGATTCTCCCTTTTGATTCATATCTATAAACCTCCTATAAATTTCTCTTTATCCATACTATTTCCATTTTGCCCTGAAAATATACGAACCTACGTTTCTATTTTCGAATAAAAAGAAACCTTAAACAAATCGTCTAAGGTTTCTCTTTATTAAGCTAAATCTAACATAGTTTTTTCTGTTGATACTATTTCAGCTTTTAGGGCTTTAACTACTGGCATTCCATTTATGGAGAAGACTTCTTTCTCTATTACATAGTTCATAACAGCTTTCACCATTTCACTTGTGATTTCATCTTTGATGTCTCTTACCTTTATTGTTAAGTCCTTTTCTGTTTCACTTTCAAATGTCATTACTAATACTTTTTCTAACATGCTTTAAATCCCCCTCTTTTTTTATTAAGCAGCTTGCTCTACTAAGTCATAGTCTTCATCTAGGCTAAATCCTGTAACTTCATAGTTTAAAAGTCCTTCTATAAGACTTGCAAATCCATGTATTTCCTCTGGTGCAGATTCTACATTGATTCCTCTAAAGCTTTGACTTTTTATAATGTCATTACCTTTATCGTCTGTCCCCTTTGCATAAGATACCTTTAGTTCAGCCTTTTCAATTATTTTTTTTATCATATTTATCACTCCCTTCACTCTTTAAGTATGCAGTTCTTAAAAAAAGGAGAATTTTTTTTAAAAATTTTCTACTCTTTGATATTCTGGGTTATATTTAAGGCTTATAGTTCCAACTTTTCCTGTTCTATTTTTTCTAATTAAAAGCTTCATTATCTTTTCCTTTTCTTTTTCCTTGTCATAATAATTTTCTCTATAAACAAACATAACAACATCTGCATCTTGCTCTATGCTTCCACTATCTCTTAAGTCTGAAAGCATTGGCTCTTTATCAGCTCTACTTTCAACACCTCTTGATAATTGACTTAATAAAACTATATTTATGTCAAGCTCCTTTGCAAGTAGTTTTAAACCTCTAGTTATTTTTCCAACTGCATTTACCCTATTATCTCTTGTGTCATCTATCTCCATAAGAGTTAAATAATCTATTATTAAAACATCTAAGCCCTTTGTTTCTTTTACAGTTTTTGCCTTTGCCTTTATCTTCATTAAGTTTTGAGTTTCACTACAATCTATCATCATTCCACCTACTCTTGCCATTTTTTCATAAGTATTTGTAAGTAGACAAAAATCCTCTGCCTCTAAATCTCCATTCATAAGCTTTTTTCCCTCTATATTTGCTTTTGATGAAAATATCTTCATAGCCAAGGCTTCTGCATTCATCTCAATTTCAGTAAATAAAGTTTTATATCCATTTTGAGCTAAATTAACTAAAAGATTAACTGCAAAAACTGTTTTACCCATTCCAGGTCTTCCTGCAACAACAACAAGCTCCCCCTTCTTCAATGCTCCTATATGCTCATCATATAAAGAAAAACCAGTATTCATTCCATAAGACTTTCCACCATTTTTATACCTCTCTTCAATATCAACAAGTCCTCTATATAAAAAGGCCTCAGTATCTAAAATCCCTTCATTCCTATTTAAATCACGTTCAAGCCCATTATAAACATATTCACGAATCTCTTTTAAAGGTCTCTTATTTATATTCTCAGCTGCTCTTACTAAAATTTCTCTTAAAAACCTTTTTTCACTATACTCCTTAACAATTTTTATATAGCCAGTTAAATCTAAATTTCTTCCACCCTTTAAAAGCTCTAAAATATAAGAAATTCCTCCAATCTCTAAAATATTCCCTCCCTTAAACTTTTCGATTAAATTTACTTCAGTAATCCTTCTTCCCTCTGCATAAAGCTCCTTCATACTCCTAAACAAAATCTTATGCTTTGTACTATAAAAATCAAGTTCATTTAAAGACTCCATACAAATAGGTAAATTAACATCATCAATTAAAATTGCACCTAAAATCTCCATTTCAGCCTCTAAATTAGCCATAACATCATTCATCTCAGCTTACCCCTCTACAAATCCTAATATACTTTCTTCTTTATGAGATTTCTTAAACTCCCTTTGGTTTAAATAATTCTCAAATTTGTCCCTCTTAAACAAAGTGTAAGGTCTTACATACTTCTCATACTCAGTATCCTTCCACTCATCATACTTCTTATCAACAACAGCCTTAAAATCCTCTAAATCATATCCATCAGAAATTAGATTTTTAATATTCTCTATAGTTTGGCTATTATTCTTGCTATACTTTCCATCAATCTTTAAATTTAAATACTCCACAACCTCAGACACCATTTTATTAATATATAATATATTATTATAATTATTTACTTGTTTATTATTATTATTATTTGTATGAACTTTTAAGTTCATTGCACTAGACTTTTTTGTACACACACTCTCTACTTTAAAGTCATCACTGTTAGCATCTTTTAGTTCCATAACTTCTTCATCATCAAACTCATTTGTACTATCACTCATCTCTTTTTTGTCTAGTGTATTTGGGCGACAAAAATCCTCCCTATAAATATTCTCAAAAAATTTCCCCTTCTTATAAAAAGAAAAAGTTCCATTCCCATGCACAAGCCTATAATCTAAAAAACCTTTCTCCACCAAATTCTTAAGCCTTCTTCTAAGAATAGGCTTCTTAAGCGCGATACCAGGATAAGCTTCCAAAATCCCATCCATCTTAATCCAATAAAAAACTTCACCATCAATCTTCTTCTTTAAAAAACACTTCTTCAAAATAACATCATTAATATATTTTAAAAGAAGTAAATCCTTAAGATCCAGCTCCTCCTCCATAAAAACTTCCTGATTAAAACCAAATATAAATTTATTCATCATAAAACCTCCAAAAATTTATTCTTAACCCCTAAGTATGCAGAAAATTTATTTTGGAGAAAAAAAAGAAAAATATTTTTTTAAATTTCAAAAAAATATTTTTCCTTAAAACTAATAATTTAATTTTTCTATAATAAAAATAGCCCACTACCTTTAGGTAATGAACTACTTCATCAAAATTTCTAGGCTATTGCCTCATTCTTAAAAACTCCTTTAAATATAAGTGAGCCATTTTCGCTATATAATTTTCCACGTCCATTATATTTATCCTCACATATTCCTCCTTCATATTTAATCTTGCCATTCTCATAATATATCTTTCCTTCTCCCTCCATTCTTCCTTTTACATATTCTCCATCAGTTTTAATATTTCCATTCTCATAATAAGTTTTAGCATGTCCATCAAGCTCATTATCTTTCATTTCTCCACTTGCTTCTAACTTTACTGAAACCATTGGAACATCTAATGATGTAAAGTTCTCTTTATTTATACTTGCTTCTAATTTTTCTTTATTATCTTTTATAAAATTATTTTCTTCTTCTTGATATTTATTAAATGAATACTTTTCTGGTATATATACATTTCCTTTACCATTTCTTTTTCCCTCTTTAAAATATCCAGCATAACTCTTATATACTATTTTATATTTAGTCATAGCTTCATCTATAGCTTTATAGTTCCCATATTCTATTCCAAAGCCATCATATGCTCCATCTTTAAAGCTTCCTGCATATATAAGTGTTCCATTAATAAATATTATACCTTCCCCATTTGGTTTATTATCTTTAACTTCACCATAATACATTGTATAACTTTTCTCAGATGTTATCTTATAACCTTTATATTTTCCATCTACATCAGACTTATTCATTACTACATAATAAGGCTTTAACCTTCTATAATTTTTCTCTAGCTCTTGGACTGATTCTTCTTGACTCTGAAAATCATAACCATCCTTATTACTATTTCCACATCCATAAGCCACTATCATCAAAGATAAAATAGCTAATCCCACTAATATTTTTTTCACACTTTTCATTTTGTGTCCCCTTTTCTTTTGTATTCTTACGTCCCCTATTTTTTCTTATACAGACAAAAAACATCCTTATATTTAAGCATGTTTTTCACCAAATAAAGCATCTATCTATTTAATACTTTTGCCTTTTCAGATTCAAATTCTTCCTTAGATAATATTCCACTATCTAATAATTCTTTTAAGCCTTTTAATTCATCTATCTTAGATGTTCCTGACGCTTTAGCTACTTCTCTAGTATTTTCTTTAGCATTTAATCTTTCTACAATAATCTCTAATATTGCTATTATAGAGAAAGCATCTTTTCTATATTCTTTATAAAGAAGAGATGTTCTTTTTAAATCCTTCTTAAATATCTTCACAATCTTAACTGGATTATTAATATCTCTAGTTGTTATTTTTATTTCCATTGAACTTGATATATTTGTAGTCTTTTTCTTTCCTGTAACTCCACCAACAATGGCTCCAGCTCCACCAAAAAGTGCTCCTCCTACAACTGCTCTTCCAACTCCACCACTTGAAATACTGCTTCCATCTTCTAATAACTCAAAGCTTGAAATCTCCTCATACTTTAAAAATGTTGGACCTTCCCAAATACTTGGAATATATAACTCCTCAGTATCATCATTAAAATAAATAAATTTCTTAACATTAGTTGTAGAGCTAAAATTACTAGCTTTACTTAAATTCTCAGCCTTCTCTTTCTTAGCCTCTTCCTTTTCAGCCACTCTACACTCACTGCAAATTAAGTCACCATTTACCTTCGTAAAATCCTTATCTAGCTCCTTATTACATATAGAACAATTCTTGTCCTCTCCAATAAGACTGTTAATCTCTTTCCCTGTTTTCTTTAACAGTATAGTCATCTTATCAGTCTTTCTAAGCAACTTAAAACATTTTGGACAAATATATCCATCCCTACACTTATACTTAGAAAACCCAGTTGTTCCCCCACAACATGAGCATACTTCCTTTAAACTAAAAAATCCCATCCTTGATTTCCCCTTATCTTTTGTTTTATTTCCGTTCATAATTTTACAATCTAATCTCTAATTTTTCAATTGGATTTTATTACTATATAACTACCTTAATATTCAGTTTTCTAATTAAGCATATTTATCTTAGTCTATTTCATCTTTAACTATTAATTTAATATGTAATATGTTCAATTTTTATTAATTTAATTTTATATTCAACAAAAAATTCCTTCTAAAAGAAAAATAGTTCACTACCTTTTAGATAATGAACTATTTTCTTCATATGAACTATTTAATCTCAATTTATTCTAAAATTTTATTAACACCATATATTTCTTCATTTTTTAATAGCTTACTTGAATTTTCTGCTATTTTTTCTATGCTTTCTTTCTCATTCTTACTCTCTAACTTTTTCAAAGTTTTTCTAAGTATAATTATTCCTTCAATATCTAATCCATACTCCTCTGAATTTTTTCATTTACACATTTTCTATGTCTATCAACTGTCTCTTTGCTAGGATTCATAGCTTCTAAAAGCTTAGTTCCTACTCTTAACATATCTTTATCACTTAAAATCCTCTTTCCCTTATCCACTCTCTCTTCTAATCTAGATTTCAATTCATTTCTTCTGCTATTTTTCAAATTTATAGCTTCATCTGATTTTATGATATTTCTTATATTGTCAGCTGTTACTATCACAACAATAGATTCAAAAAACTCCTCTGGAATATCTAGATAAGATTTAAGTGTCCATATATGTCCCCTATTTTGATAAATTGGGCTACACTTATCGTACTCCCCACTTTCATATTTACACTTACACCTTTTCTTATCCTTTGACTCTTGCATACCAATGCAATTTTTATAATCCTTACACTCAATAACATATATCTTATGACTAGTTACATAAATTACATCTACCTGTGATAATGTCGCATTCTTAGCTTCAGGATAAACATTCCATAAAACTTTACTTTCCTTATTTTTTATATCTCTCAAAGCACGAATCACTTCATTTTCTAATGCATTATCCTTTGGCAGATCCTCTAAATTAATTTTCTTCTCTAAATCCCAAAGTTTTCTTCTTAACTCTATTCTCTTATTCTCTAATTCTTTATTATATCTTTCCTTCTCATAATCTTTAGCTATATTATCTGTGCATTCACTAGGATTCTTTTGTACTTCTCTTATTTCAACAGCTTGCTCTTTTTTTCTAGTTTCTTCTACACCAGAACTTTCTAAAGCCCCTTTACCCTTCCTAAATAAATAAACAAATAACCTCTTTAAAATACCCATTCCCCAGCTCCTAATAATATTTTTACTAACTAGGGTATTCATTCATCCTTTTTTTGTTACAAAAAAAGAGCTAGATTATGCAAATTCCTTTCATAATCTAACTCTTTTTCATTCCTTTTTAATCTTCCCTTCAGACATATTAATTCTATATTCAATAAAAAATTCCTTCTAAAAGAAAAATAGTCCACCACCTTTCTAGATAATGAACCATTTTCTTCATTTTTAACTATTTAATCTCTCTACTTCCTCTACAGTAATCCCTGTCGCTTTCGCAATAACTTCTTTATCTACACCCATTACAAAGAGATTCCTTATAGTTTCAATTTTCTCTTTTTTTCTCTTTTCTTCACTTCTTTCTAACTCCTCACGCTTTTGAAGCCACGCCTTTACAACTTCCGAATCTAAGTACGTTTTGTTTAGCACTCTAATCTCCTCCTCTATGTCCTTATCATATATGTATTTCTTATTTAAATAACTAATTAAATACTCAATCATTACTAATATTCTATCATAATCTTCTCCAACAATCTCTCCCCCTTTAAATAATTCTGTAGCCTCTTTTACTAAAGTTTCTGTTAATTCTTTTATCTTTACTAGAAACTTTTCCTTATCTTTAAGCTTTCCATTTTTAAAGTTTTTAGACAATTCCTTTCTAAATAAAAATATCTGCAGTGGTAATAATGAATACATCTTTTTCTCTAGCAAATCCTTATCATTATATTTCCAATACTTCATTACTGGTACTTCATATTGAACTGTTTGATTATTTCCAAATTCAATCTTTAACTCTAAGACATCTGGAATTTTTTCATTCTCTTCTATAAAAATAACATATTGCTTTGGAAATATTATTGTATTTAGTTCTCTTTCTTCAACAGCCTTTTCAAGACCATATTCAAGCATTCTAAAAATCATAGTCCGATCATTTAAAGTTTGAAATTCAATATGAAAATTAGTTTTTGAAAAATTTCTAATATCCTGTACTCTAAAAAACACATCAGCTCTAAGCTTCTCTAATTTTTCTGTTATAAACTCATTATTACTTACAGTTATCTCCACTTCATCCTCAGTAAAATTTTCATTAAAAAGACTATTCAAAAATGTCAATAATAGACCCTTAGAAACTGATGTAGAAAACTTTAAAATCTCATCTAATTTAATGGCTTCCTCTTTTCCACTCATAATTTTTAACCTCCCAAGTAAGTAAGACTCCAAATTTCAATTTAGAAAATCAAACTTACACCTTAGTGTAAATTTCTCATTATCTCTATTATTGCCATTCAATTATTAAAATATACGAACTTACATTCTTATTTTGAAATATAAAATAGTCCACTACCTTTTAGATAATGAACTATTCTTCTCTTACTTTTTTGTCTTCTTTATTATCCTAATATTTCTGATGTATATACTACTGTACCAATATTTTTAGGTACTACTAAAACTGGCCAATAGAATTCTGCACCATTCCAATGTTTTTCCTTTGTTCCTGTTAATCTCATCATCATTAATGTTGGCTCTTTAATTGCTAATTCCCTTGCTTTTACCAGTTCATCACCTTGATAAGGAACATCTGCATAGTATTTTGCTGTTTTTCTTAGTCTATTTATATGTCTATCTATACCACAGTACACATTTATCTTTTCTTTGCTTAAATATTTTATTAAAGATATAAAGCTTTCTTTCTCAATACAAGTATCACTTTCTATCTCTAAAGTTTCATATACAAGCTCTATTAATCTTATTCCCTCTTTTTTTGAAATTTCATAGCTTCCCTTTAAATTTCCACCATTATTTTTCATTAAAGTTTGATCTATCTCGTTTATATATTTCATTATATTTGTTTTGTAACCTGTTTGGAATCCTACTGGTAATACTGTTTTCCCACTTTTTAATATTTGAGTATTGCTTATTTTTACCTTCTGTGGTGAACAAGGTATTATCTTTCCTAAGTTATCTTTACTTATAAATATTACTCCCTTATTAAAGCCACCTTTTTCAAAGTCTTCTCTTAATTTTTCATCAAACTCATTTATCTTTTTCATTCTTTCATATATATCTTTTGTTGTATAGAATCTAGTAACTGCTAGATCTTTTTCTTCTCTATATCCATACATCCTTGAATGCTGAAGAACAGTGTCTTGTTGCATTTTTTGTGGATTCCTTCCATAATAGAAACCTATAAGTCTATCTATAGTTACACCTCTATCTAAAATCTGACCACCTATAAATATATTAAAAGGAGTTCTAAGCTTTAATTGACCTTCATCATTTAACAATGTATTTATATCCTTCTCTGAATTAACTACTGTATATGTAATATATCCCTCTAAAATACTGTTCTTTGCCATCTTTAAAGTTTCTTCTAGGCTTGGAACATAGTGTCCATATTTAGAAACTGATTCCTTTAATTCATTATAGCTTTCCACTAATAAATCATTTAAAATCTCACTATCATTTGTAGCTTCTACCTTCAATGCTTCCATTAACTCATTAATAATATTTTCTTGCCTTTGATGTGCAGCCTTTCCAATCTCAGTATGAATTATAAAACTAAACTTATTTTTATTTCCTCTAATCTTTCCACCATTTTGAATAATTCTTATACTACCACCAAGGATAAAGTTTATGATAGCACTTCTAATTCCTTTAACTCTATTACTAGTAAGAACTTCCTCTTCCTTAAACTTTCTTCTATCACTAGACTTCAGTATAATAAGCTCCTCCTTATCAATCTCATTAAAAAGATACTGCCCAAGTGGATGCTTTTCCAAATCAAAATAATACTCTCCACCAATATATCCATCTCCATAAGGAACTAAAACAGTCTGCTGTGGTTTAACAGGCTCTATACTATTATCACCAAGCTTTACCTCAGTTGGTTGAAGATATAAAGAATAAGGAGTTGCTGTAACTTGCACAAACTTACAAACTAAATTTAATCTAAGCTCATTAATTTGAGATGCAATTTTTCTTAAATCGAAATCCTCAGTCTCCTTATTTTTTTCATAACCAATACTACAAAAATCAGCCTCATCATCAATAATAAGACATCTCTTATCCTTATCTAAAGAATAATCCTGAATAAACTTAAGCATCTTAGGGATATTATTCTTCTCCTTCTTCACAACAATAATAAGCTTCTTATCAAGCTCATACTTGCTCATATTAGAATGCATACACATAATATCAAAAATTTCAATCATATCATCATCATCAAAAACCTTAAACTCACTCTTCATCCTAGCCACAGTCTGCTTAGCTAAAGCATTAGAATTCTTAGTAAGAATAATCGCTAAATCATATCCATTATCAAAAGATAAGGCAGTAAGCCCAATAAAAGATCTAGTCTTACCACTTTGAATCTTACCAAGCATCATAAGAGGTCTGTTATGCGTCGCCTCCATCTGCTCAAAAGCCTCCTCAATACACTCTACAGTCTTAGCTTCATACCCCTTCTTCTTTTCTCCAAAAAATTCACCATCATTAATCATATATAAAAATCTCCATCCATAAATCTTACTTCTAAGTATAACCATTTCATCATATTTGAGACACTAAAAAGGTACACTAAAATTTAAGTATACCCCTTAATATCTTTTCTAAAACCAAGTTCCTTTTTACCTACTAATGTAATTCTGAATAATCTGCCTTTAAATATATTTTATAATCATTTAATTTAATATTGAATTTTTTAAGTATTTTCACTAATAAATTTCTTATTCCGTTTGCACTAAGACTGGTTTCTACATATATATTCGCTTTATCTATTTTTCTAGGATCTCGTATTATCTCAGATTCTACTTTTGAAAAATATTTCACTTTTTTACCATGCATCTTTGGGTCTTCCGTAAATCCACTTACAATTTGATAATCTTTTTGTGCTAAGTAATTTAAAGTTTCTACTAACGCACTTTTCCAATCTTTTATTTCAATTAATTTTTCTTCAATCTTAATTGCACAAGGTCTTTTATACGTTAAGCTTTCATATAAACTGTGTTCCACTTTTGTATCTACCAAATAATCATCATAATTTGGTACACTTCTTTCTTTTATCTCATTTTCATTTGTAGTTACTTCTCTTGAGCATATTATGTCATCTAAATTATTTAGTAATTCTTGTAATTTCTCATTCATTGAATTAAGTTCGTCTCCGTATTTATTCAACTCTAAAATTTTTTCAAATTGTTTTTTTGCAAATGTTTCTTGAAGTTTTTCTCCCAACTCTCCCATCGCATCATCCATTGATGATATTAATAAATCCATCGCTTCTCTAATATTTTCTATGGCATTCGGTGCTTCTTTTCCTAAAAACTCAAATACTTCTATATTCATATTTTTCTCCTAAAACTGTATATTTCTTTTGTTTTTAAATTATCTTACTACAATATTTTTCTCAAAAATATCTACACTTTTTTTATAATTTATTTTTTTTATGTGAACTTCTTTATTAATTCTATAATCACTTCATATTTTTTTCAAATTTCAGACATTCTTTATTAATCATTTTTTTATTTACAATTCATATTTCCTTTTCTTATCTCACTACTTTATAACTTTAACTATTAATTCTTTATTAACTTAATCTATTTTTTATTAATTTAATTTTATAGAAAAAAACTCATTATGAACTGTTTTTCACAATGAGTTTCTATATTTATCTCTTTCACTTTATATATAACCTTTTATATCATCAAATATTTTATCTATTTTTTTGAAATCTCCTTCTATAAAATGCTCAAATTTTTTATCTATCTCTTTTATGATATCACTATAATTTCCATCATACTTATCAACAAAGTTTTTCATCATAAATTCCTTTGAATATATTGTTGTATACTCTCCTGTTAGTTTAGTTTTTCTATTGAATACATCCCTATTTTCCTCATATATCTTATATATTTTTTCCCTTATTTCATTGTTTGCTGCTGGACCTATGATTAATTTCAATGCTAATTTTTCACTTTTTTGCTGAAATTCATATAATAAAATTCTATTTGTAGCAGTCCACCCCTTACCTTTTTTCTCTATTTTTTTATCAAATATTTCTGTTGCAAATCTTATATATGTTTTATTTCCTTTATCTATAATTAATCCTTCTCCACGTTCTTCCATTTTACTAATTTTATCAGTTAAATACTCTGAAATTTCTAAATATATATCTGGCTTGTACTCAAAAATCAAGTCTAATGCTCTCTTATGTTTATAGTAAATATCCTTACAAATTACCTCTAACTCATTATCTCTCACAATATACCTCCTAAGCATTTCCTCATACTGCTCTAAAAAATCCCATACACTATTACCTAAAGTTTCTTTTTTAATTTCCTTTGATTTTTTCAATATCTCTAAAATCAGTGTATAATCACATATTATCCAATTTTCCATATCACTTGGTTCTTCCCCAAATGGAGATAAAAATATATTGATTTTTTTATATCCTTTAAACTCCTCCTCTATGATATCCCTGTACTTTTTCAACTGATGAGATGATTCTTTACTCCAAATCTTATTCTCTATAACAACAACTATGTTATTTAATTCAGAATATAATAATAAATCAATATTTCTGTACTCTCTTCTAATTATAAAGTCATGATACTCCATAAGTGAAATATCTAGAAAATCCAACCTTTTATCCCCTTCTTGTAACTTCTCCTTATAATTATAAAAAATCTTTTGAATAAATTTCTTTATAAAAACATCATTTAAACCATGATTTTCATTCGGATCAAAAAGCCATCCTAGCATATTACTATGCTTAATCTCAGCATTAACAACTTCTAAAATCTCAAAAACATTAAACTTTAAAACTCTAGAATTTATTTTATCCAATTCATCAATATCCATTAAAAATTCTTCTATACATTGTCTATCTGATTTCATCGCTCTCCTCCTTTTATATCTATAACTTATGACTTCTATATCTTCTTTTATTTTCCTTTTTTATGAAATCAAATTTTATAGAAAAGTGGCTATTTTCATATCCACTTCATAGTAATATATTGCATTCTCAACTTCACCTCAAGTATTGATATTTCTTAATTTTATTATTTGAAATTTCTATACTTTCTTCATATTAGAAAAAATGACATAAACTTAATATTTATGTCATTTACTATCTTATCTTTTAATACTTTGTTCGTCTATGTTATAGCTTTTATCTCATCTTCCAATATAATATACTTTTATTCTAATGTTTTCACTTTCAAATAACTTATCCAACTGATAATATTCCTCGACTTCTGTCAAACCTCATCCTTCCAGTATTTGTAAAATATTTTATTTCATTATCAGCATAATCTGAATCATTAGATAAATTAGTACAATTTAATTTAACATAATTAATTCTCTCTTCTAATATATTAAAATTTCTTCTAGACTCAAAAATTAAATTTGCACTACTTAAAATTAAATCACTACTATCTAAAACTTTTACAAAATAGATATACTCTTTAAATGATATACCTGTTATTCTTCCTTCAAGCCTATCTACCTCTGTAATTATAGCTTCAGTTGCTAAAAATGGGTTAAACTCATTAGATTGTGGATTTCCCTGCACAGTCCCCCTTAATTGTGATACTCCATTATTAATCTGCCAGTTGCTTAATGCCGCTACCAAACAATTTTGAAATTCAGCCTCTGTGGTATGATTCATAAAATTTATCCCTAAATTTGTTAACTGAATTTGATTTGTAATTCTTACTAATCCTAACTTATGAAATAAGCTACCTAATACCCTTCCTCTTATAGGTGCGTCTTCATAACTATCTAACATAATCATTCTAGCTTCTTGCTGTGAACAATTTAACTCATTAGCACTCACATTATTGGGATTAACTACTCTATCCCTTATCAATTCAATGTAATAATCTAATTCATCATTTTCATTCCAGCTTCCTCCATTTCTTTCTATACAATTTTGTAATGTAATTAAAAATCTTTGGATTCTTCTTGGATTTCTTAATGCAGTTCCTAAACTCCACATTTGCATCGTAATTCCCCCTTTTTACACATTAAAATTTGACCATTATTATATTATTAAATATAATTTGTAATTATTACTTCATCCGATTTACTATTTTTATCTTTTTTTTGATACGATGAATTTTTATAATCTTTATTTATATGAATTATATTAAACTTATGTTCTAGTGCCCATTCTAATAGTACTGTATGTTTCTTCCCTGAATGTTCTAAAACATTTGATAGCATAAATGAAACCCCTTTACTAGACAAATCACTTAATAGCTCTAATAGTTCCCTTTCATCAGTTTCTGTCCACCCACCATTTTCATTATATGTTGCATTTGTTAATATATAAGGTGGATCACAATATACAAAATTATCATCATTTATATTTATATCTACTTTTCTAAAATCATTGCTTATAAATTCTATATTCTTACTTTGTATTTTTAGTACTGTTTCTTTCAAATTATTTTTCACATTTTTATTAAAATCTCTTTTTCCCACAGGCATATTAAACTCACCTTTTGAATTAAATCTTATTTGATTATTAAATCCATATATAATTAATATAAAAAACAGATAATCTTTTTCACTTGAATCCTTTAATTCATTATATTTTCGTCTAACCTCTTCATACTTATTTTTATTGTATTTTCCAACCCCACTTGAACTATCACAACCATAATAATTATATCCATTTAAATTAACATTACTTAATTCGTATCTGTCAATTAAACTTCTTATATTAGCCATAATAGTATCTATACTTTCTCGTTTAAACAAATTATACAGTCTAACTAAAGATTTTTGTTTATCATTACATATAACCTTTTTTCCAGTTATATTAATTCCAATACTTCCACCACCTGCAAATAAATCTATAACATTCTTTTCTTCTATATTATCAGGTAAAAATTTAAACATCTGCTCTAATTGCTTATATTTTGATCCCGTATAATTAGTTGGTGGCTTTACATACTTACGACTCTTTAAACTTGACTTCTCTAATTTCAACTTTTTTTCTTTCTTTTCATCCCTAAAAACCTCACATACGAAAAATCTTTCTTGTAGCCCCTCAATTTGACTTTGTCCCGTATTAAAAACTGTATACTCTTTTTGCTCTATTTTTAAAATTCCTTTTTCACTTAAAATTCTAATCATATCATCATCTGTAATTTTCGCTTTTGATCTCTCTGTCCCCTTATTTCCTGTATCATTATATGATACTACTATATATTTAGCATTTATACTAGTAATTAATGCTCTAAATGCCTCAGTTGCTTCTTTCTGCGAATATTTACTTTTCAAATGCTTTCTATCCATCTTTTTAGCCTTATAATATACATTAGGCTTTTTCCATTCTGCTAAATTTTCTAATAAATGATACATATCACAATATTGTCTTGAATTATATGGTGGATCTATATACACTAAATCTGCACTAATATTTTTTACTAAATTGTTTGCATCTTCCCTAAAAATATCAACTTTATTTTTATATTCTTTT
>NZ_JBOFRG010000203.1:0-4440 GCF_051650885.1 Clostridium sp. | reverse complement strand
ATGTTCTTTTATAATATTGAGGTAAACTGAGCAATAGTCTAGCTTTGGGTCTATTAAAATACCGCTATTCTTACTTGAAACTATTAAATAAGAATAGCAGTCATCAATATCAATTTTTGTAAATTTCATATATATCACCTCTTAGTAATAGTTTCCTTTAAAATAATCCTTTTTATTCCTACATACAAATAATTTCACAAACTTTAATAATATTTTGAAAATAGAAAGTTAATTTATATTTTTATTTTCTTTATCTTAATTTTCTTTTGATACTATAAGCATAAGAAATTTAGGAGGTTTTTTATGAATAACAAGAAAAAAGGAATTTTACTAATGCTTTTATTTGCATTCTCACTTTCTTTAATGTCTGCATTCTTAAAAATTGCAGGACATATTCCAGTTGCTGAAAAAACTGTTTATAGAAATTCTATTGCAGCTCTTTTTGCATTTATATACATAGCCAAAAAATATGGTTTTAAAAAGCGTGAAAAGTTTTTTGGAAACAAACAGAATATTTTAGGACTTTCTTTAAGAACAGTCTTTGGAATTATAGGAATAACCTTAAACCTTTATGCACTTCAATATCTTTTACTTCCAAATGCAACAGTGCTTCAAGATTTAAGCATATTCTTTGTAATAATTTTCTCATACATATTCCTTAAAGAAAGAATTAGACTTATACAAGTTATTTTAATTTGTGTTGGATTTATAGGTGCTATCTTTGTGGTTCATCCTACAAGTGCTAAGTTTTTATTACTTCCTTCTTTAGCTGCTATTTTAGGTGCTGCTATGAATGGAGGAGATAGTGCTACAATGAGATATTTAGGAGATAAATGTGATGCAGTTACATTAGTATTTTTCTATAACTTTATTTCATCAATAATCCTACTTCCTTTTATGATAATCTTTTATAAGCCATTATCATTCCATACAACTATGTACTTAATCCTTGCAGGACTTTTATATATTGTAGTTGAATTTACACTAATTCTAGCTTACAAATATGCACCTGCTCGTGAAATTGCATTATTCAGATATTCAGATGTTATATTTTCAGCTATAATAGGCTTTTTCTTCTTTGGAAAACTACCAAGCTTTATTAGCATTATTGGATATATAATAATTATAATTTCTGCAATAATTCTATTTTTATCAAGAGATTACTCAAAAGCTATGGCTTAAATTAAAAGGCGATTTTTCGCCTTTTTTACACTAATCTATGAATTCAGTGAATTTAATTTTAATTTAATGTCTTACTTATCTTTCCATCTGTTAATATTCTGTTATATATCCATACAATACCCTTTTTCATATATTTTCCTTGTAAAATTTATGCTATCATTCTATTTATATTGAAATTATATATTAAACTTATGAAAAGAAGGTGTTTTTATGTTTTGTAGAAATTGTGGAAATGAATTATCTAATGAAGCCATAATGTGCCCTAAATGTACTGAACCTACAGATTCTATCAATAATCTTAATTATTGTAAAAACTGTGGTGCAAAAACAGAAGAGGGACAAACCATTTGCTCTAACTGTGGTGCTAGTGTAACTAAATTTGGTTTAGAAACTTCTGGTTGGAAAACAAGAGAAATAAAAGATATTGCTAAAAAGATGAGTGTTCGTGAAGATGTTAGAGGAAATATGATATTTAATATACTATATCTAATTCCTGTGATTATTCTTAGTATGCTTCTTTCCTTTGCTAAGCTTGAAGTTAACCCTTATTCAATTTTTCAAAATTCTCTATTAAGCATTATAGAAGCTGTTGTTATGTCAGTTTTCATATATAATGTAACAGCTAAAACTGCTAGAACTATAAAAACTGGTTCTGCTAAATTTGATTTTGAATTTAATGGTGCTAAATGGATTCCATTTCTTATAGTTACTGTAATTATTGGCTTAATTTCTGGTATTCAAACTGCCCTAACTAACCTTGATACTTTATTATCTTGGCTAGGTGGAACTCATTATGGATTTGTATTATTTATTCTATTAATATTACTATTAATACTTGGTGTTATAGCTCCATTTATATACTATGTTTCAGTAGCTAGGGATTTTGATACTGCAACTACCTTTAAAGTTGGTATTAAATATGGATTTAAAAACTTTGGTAAATTACTTGTTTTAGATTTATCATTTATACCTTTAATTTTATTAGTAGTTTTAACTTTAGGAATATTAATGTTCTGGAAAGGTTACTATATAATGCTTTCAGGTTCAGTTCTTTTTGAAAAAATTCTTATTAAAGAAGGTTTTCCATCTGAAACACAGAAAGCTATAGATAACTTAAATGAAACTGTTAATTCTGAGTCAGACTCATTTGTGGATTTAACAAAAGAGCCTTCATCAAATGAGGATTCAAACTTTGTAGATTTATCTAAAGAAAATGACTCATCCGATGAAGAGGATACTAATAAAACTATATAAAATTTAAGCTAAAATGACCCCAGTAGAATTTTCAACCTTTCTACTGGGGTATTATTTTCAACTTTTTTCACTAACACTTATCTATCTTGAAATAAATTTCCAAGCCCACCTAAAATACTTCCCTCTCCAACATCTTTTCCACCTGCTTGTGGTGCTGCTGCAAAGACTTTAGATGCAAGTCTACTAAATGGTAAACTTTGTACCCAAACATCACCAGGACCTGTTACTGTCGCAAAGAATATACCTTCTCCACCAAATAAACTATTCTTTATTCCGCCAACATATTGAATGTCATAGTTAATCTCTCTAGACATTGCAACAAGACATCCTGTATCAACCTTTAATGTTTGCCCTGCCATAAGACTTTTCTTAACTATAGTTCCTCCTGCATGAATAAATGCTAATCCATCACCTTCTAATTTTTGAAGTATAAATCCTTCTCCACCAAAGAATCCTGCTCCAAGTTTTCTTTTAAAGTCAATTCCTACACTAACACCTTTGGCTGCACATAAAAATGCATCCTTTTGACAGATAATCTTTCCATTATACATTCTTAAATCTATTGGAATTATCTTACCAGGGTAAGGTGAAGCAAAAGAAACACTTTCTTTAAATGGTCCATTATTAATAAATGAGGTCATAAAAAGACCTTCTCCACTTATGGCTCTCTTAGCAGCTCCTCCAAGCATACCAAAAAATCCTCCACCACTTTTTTTACTTCCATCTCCAAAGATAGTCTCCATTTGGATATTTTGATCCATCATCATCATAGCACCAGCTTCTGCTATAACTCCTTCTCCATTATCAAGACCAATTTCTACAAATTGCATATCATCCCCATAGATTTTAAAATCAATTTCATCATTATACATATAACCTAACAACTCCTTTTATTTTAAATGCTAAAAATTCAGATGAAGCTAAAAGCTCCACCTGAATTAAATTTCTTTTATTAATAAGTATACCCTAAAAATATTATTTAGAATTACTTTATTTATAATTTTTTATAATTTCTAAATCTCTAACTTCAATAGTCATTTTAATTTCTTCTTCTATTTCATTTAAATGAGCTTTATCTTTATCAGCTATAAACATACATGTATATCCTTTAGCACCTTGTCTTCCTGTTCTACCTATTCTATGAATATAACTTTCTGGTGTCTCAGGACAATCATAATTATAGATATAATCAACACCTGTTATGTCTATTCCCCTTGAAGCTACATCTGTTGCTATAAGATATTGAATGTCTGCATTTCTAAATGATTTCATTATTCTTTCTCTCTTAGATTGTTGTATATCACTATGAATTTTCACACAGTCAAACTTTTGAGCTTTCATATAATCTTCAAGCTCATCTGCACGTCTTTTTGTTCTACAGAAAATAATAGCCATAAAAGGATTATCTTCTCTTAATGCAGAACATAATGCATCTTTTTTCCATCTATCTGATGTAAATACAACCTCTTGTTTTATTTCATCTAAAGTTACTTTATCTTCACTTGTAACAGAAACAACTACTGGGTCATTCATATATCTATAAGCAAGCTTCTTAACTTTACTGTCCATAGTTGCAGAAAAACATAAAAGATTTTTCTTTTTAGGTACTTCTGCCATTATTTTATCTATTTCATTTCTAAACCCCATAAATAGCATTTGGTCAGCTTCATCAAGAACCATAACCTCTAACCCTTTTAAACTTATGTTATTCTTTCCTATGTGGTCTAAAAGCCTTCCTGGTGTTGCTACAACTATATGTACATCCTTCTGCAATTTCTTTAACTGTCCTGCCATATCCTTTCCTCCATATAAAGAAAGAACATTAACATCTTTTCCTTTAGATAACTTTGTGCATTCTTCAGTTATTTGAATAGCAAGCTCTCTAGTTGGAGAAAGTATAAGTGCTTGAATCTTTTTATTTTTTAAATTAATTCTTTCAAAAATAGGTAATAAGAAAGATAATGTCTTTCCTGTTCCTGTTTGTGCTTCTCCTATAACATCTGA
>NZ_JBOFRG010000202.1:0-18837 GCF_051650885.1 Clostridium sp. | reverse complement strand
CATCAACTAATCCTGTTGCAAATAAGTGTTTAGCTTGTACATCTATCGAAAGATTTCTGTGTTCTTCTAATGTACATAAACCTTCTGATACAGGCCATGGTCCATTTTCAGCAGTAGGTGAGTTTACAAATGCTGCAACCTTTATTCCATAATCTTTAAATTGTTTACTACATTTAATAAAGTGATCATATCCAAGTCCTGTATATACGTGTGGATAGAAGTTATGACATCCATAAAGATTTGTAAGATTTGGATGATAGCTCATTACATTATCAATGTACTTAGTTCCATTACTTACATTAAGTTCTATTTTTAATCCATACTTATTGAAAGTCATAATAGCTTCTTCGTTACCTGCAAATCCCATATCAAGTCTTATTCCGCTTAATCCCATGTCTTTAAACATTTTTAACTCTGTTATAGATGCTCCAAGTCCGTTAAATACAGTTGGATCTAAGTCTGCTATTACTTCCATTCCATGCTTGTTAGCAGCATCTAACATTACTTTAAATTCTTCAACGATTTGCTCTACTGGCTTACCTTCAGCTGATAAAAGGCATGTAAATATTCTACTAAATCCATATTTTGCAGCTAAATCTATATAATCTACTATTTTATCCATATCACAGTGGTTTGGGTAAATTGAAATTCCTAATCTTTTCATTTATAAATCCTCCGTTTTATCTTTTCTTTTATCTATTTTCTTTTTTATAAATATAATAAGCACCAATTGCAGGTGAAACACTATCATCTACAAAAGATTTTACTTTAATATTCTCATTTAAATAATTTTCAAATGCAGTTCTAAGAATTTTTGACTTTCTTATAACTCCACCAACAAGTCCTATACTACACTTTTCAAATTCTAATGCTTTAAATACTCTTTCTGCACTCTTCCCTATTTCTATTCCTTCATTTACTAAAATAGCTTTTGCATCTTCATTTCCAAGTTCAGCATGCTTAGACACTAAACCTGCCATTTGTGCTATCTCATCTTTAGTTGATGAATACACAAAATCAATAATATTCGAAACTTCTTTTATATTTAACTTTTCTAATATATCTTTAGAAAGTTCACTTCTTTCTAATCCATAATCATCTTCTTTAATCATTATTTTAAATGCTTCAATAGATATTTTATAAGCACTACCTTCATCACCTAGAAGATGTCCCCATCCTCCAACTCTTTTTTCATTCGCTCCATTTATTCCAAAAGCAATAGACCCAGTCCCAGCAATAACTAATATACCATCTTCACCTTTTAGCAATGCTTTTAAGGCTAAATCTCCATCATTCATAACTTTACTACTAAATCCAAATTTCTCTTTTACTTCATCCTCAATAACTTTTGCATTATCAGAAACTTCCGATCCAGCTATACCTAAGTATAAACCTTTTAATCCATCTCTTCCTAGCTTATTAACTAATCCTTCTATAGAATCTGTAATATTCTTCAATGCCTCATCTCTACCATTAACTAAGTTTCCAAATCCTGTAAGAGTACTTTCTAAAACTTCTCCCTCTAAGCTATAAGCTACAGCTTCTGTTTTAGTTCCGCCTCCATCTACACCTATTACATAATTCATAGTTTTCTACTCTCCTTAAAACATAATCAATGAACTCTAATGATTTCATTAGAGTTCATACTTTTAAATTTATTTTCAAATATAAATCTACTAATTCATTAGCTAAATCTCGAAGTGTCATACTCGTCATTAAATGATCTTCCGCGTGAACTAACAACAATGAAACTCTAGAATCTAATTCACTAGTCTCTTTTTGCATTAAAGTTGATTGAGAAAGATGTGCATACCCAATTCTTTCATTGGACTTTTGGAGTAATTTTTTTGCAAGCTTACCTTTACCTGTTTTTGCTGCTTCAATAGCTTCCATCGAATAACTTCTAGCCTCTCCACTATGCATTATAAGGTTTAATGTAATTTCCTCCATAATATATGCACCTCTCTATCAAATATATATCTTACTTATTTTCTAATAATTTTAATGCGTGAGCTAAAACTTTTGCTCCGTTCATTGTTCCATAATCAACAGTATTGATTACATCAACAGGTACTCCTGTTGGCTCATACTTTTCTTTCATTTTGTTAAATAAGAATCTAACTTGAGGTCCTAATAGTAATACATCCATTTCATCTTCATGGTTTTTTACATCTGCTTCTGAATAAGCTGCGATTTGACAATCTACACCTTGCTCTTTTGCAGCAGCCTGCATTTTTGTTACTAATAGACTTGTTGACATTCCTGCTGAACAGCATAATAATATTTTTTTCATAATATTTTTCCCCCTCATTATACGGTTATTTATTTTTATTTTTTTAAAACCCTTTATCAGTTATCACACTATATAAATATAGCAATTTGCATGCCAAGTTTTATTTTTTCTTCTATCTCCGTAATCTTAACTATGTAGCCGTTTTCCAAATTAATATTTCCAATAAATAGTGTGTATTGTTTAAACACACTATCTTTATTATTACACACTTGTTAATTTTTTGTAAAACTGTGCAATTCATATAATTTTTAGCTAAACCCAGTGGAGCTAGAGGCTCCACGCCAACAAATCACTTTTTTTAATTTCTAAAACCTTAGTTAAACCACTAGCTATAGGCTTTTATAGAATATAAAATTTTATACTTTCCTAGACATTAAAAAAGAGCCTTATACTTCCTTTAGTATAAGACTCTAAATTTCTAACTATCCATAGTTAATGTTAAATTCACTTGTTTTCCATTACGCTCTACTACTACTGGCACTTCTTGACCAATTTTTAAAGTAGATTTTATTTTATTTAACTCTACTGCTGTTTTTACTCTCTTACCATTAAATGAAATTATAACATCTCCTGGTTTCATTCCACCTTTTTGTGCTGATGAAAAATCATTTACTTCTGCTACATATACACCTTCTGGTAAATTCTTTTCTTTAGCAAGAGCTTTATTAACATCTATAATTTTTATTCCAAGTGTTATTGCTGGTTGTGATAATACTTCTAATTTTGATTTTACTTCATTTATAGGAATAGCAAAACCAATACCTTCTGCACCGCCACCAACTTTTAATGTATTAATTCCTACAACTTGCCCTTCAGCATTAACTAAAGGTCCTCCACTATTACCTGGATTTATTGGTGTATCTGTTTGAATTAAATTTATTTGTTTTCCTGTCTTTGTATCAACAGTTCTTCCAACTGCACTTACAATACCTTGTGTAATTGTACTTGCAAATTCTTTCGAAAGTGGTGTTCCTATTGCAACTACTGATTGACCTGGCTCAAGTTTTGATGAATCTCCAAGTTCTGCAACTGCTGGAACTTTAACATTTTCAGTAAGCTTTAATAAAGCTACATCTTCTGCTTCATTATAATTTACAACTTTTGCATTAACTTCTTGCCCTGTACTTAAAGTTACCTTAACATCACTTGCTCCCTTTACAACATGATAGTTAGTAAGAATTTCTCCACCTTCATTAATAATAAATCCAGAACCAATTCCTTCAACCTCTTCTGGTATATATCCATTGCTTAAAGCAACAGACTTTGTTGATACTATAACTACGGCTGGTGCTACCTTTTTATAAACCTCTTGTATTGTTAATGGGCCTGTCTTTTTAAAATCTGGTTGACTTGTAAATGTTCCATTTGTATTTTTTCCTATCACATAATACGTTATAGCTCCACCTGCTATACCTGATACTAATGAAATTACTACTATTCCTATTACTCCTAAAAATATTTTTCCCTTTTTAGATTTTTTCTTTTTAGGTGCTTCATACTTTGTATTTACATTATCTATATTTGTATCTACATCTTCTATATTTAAGCTTTCATCCTTGTAATTTTCGTCTTGCATTTTTATTTTCTCCCTTCATTTCTTTATATTTCCTATTATATAACTTATTATATTAACTTTCTGTGTCATTTTAATGTCATTTATGAAAAAAATAAAAAATTTCAAAAAAATAATACCTAAGTAGTCCACTAGGTATTATTTACACTTTTATTAAATTTAATACTTATTTATTGTTTTCTCTTGCTTTTATTCTACTTGCTTGGTCTACTACCTTATTTATTGCTACAAAAACATCTCTTGGATTTACACTTGCAAAAGAGTCTCCATTATAATCTACATAATAATCTGTAGTATAATCTTTGCTACCTAATTCTTTTAATGGACTATCCTTCACATTGCTTATTAAGTAATATGGTATGTCATTAAACATTCCTTTTGTTTGACTCTTACTATTCATATCATATAAATTTTTATTTTCATTATAAATTGCATTTCTATAAGGTGCTATATTTTTATTCCAATCATATTGGTCTTTTTCTTTTTCATTAGTCAAATTCTTTTCAAAATCTGGATATTCAGTTGTAAGTCCAATTTTATCTAATATCCATGTCAGAGTACAATTTGCTCCTATTGCTTGAACTTTTTTCCCTGCTAATGAAATTACATTTTTCACGTTATGATATTTTTCTTTATTAGCTTCATCAATTGGATCTACTAAAACTACACCTTTTACATTGTTTGGATAAAGCTTTGCATAATTAGTCATAACTAAGCTTCCATACCCTTCTCCAACTAGAATATAATTTCCTCCAGTTGCAGATTTTTTCAATAAAGTATGAAGTTGCTCTGCTTGCTCTTCTGGTGTTAATCTCTCACTACCTGAGCTAAGTCCGTATCCATTTCTGTTATATACAAATGTTCTAACCTTAGAATTTTCTAATTCTTCTATAGTTTTATTCCATTCATACATATTAGTTCCAGTATCTCCACTAAAGATAACTGTGTAATCTCCTGTACCTTCTGTTTTATAGTATATTTTCTTTCCATCTATAGTTACATAAGAATTTTTTACCTTTATCATTTCTTTTGAAACAAAATTATATACCTGTTGTATCCCTACACCTAGTATAATTACTGCTAAAACTATATAAATAATTCTTTTTATTAGCACAGTTTTAGGTAGCTTTTCTTTCATATTGATTTTTTTCATACTATTTGATTCTGCTAATAAACTCATTCTCTACATTTAAATCTATAACTTTAGATTTGGCTTTGCGTTTAAATCTAAGTTAGACTTCTCTCCTTTTATAAATCTAAAATAAGCAGCACTTCCAATCATAGCTGCATTGTCTGTACATAAAACTGGTGATGGGAAAAGTATCTCTATATTTTTCTTTTTCCCTTCTGTCATAAGTGCCTCTCTAAGTGCTGAGTTTGAAGCAACTCCACCTGCTATGGCAATCTTATCTAATCCTTTTTTCTCACAAGTTAAAAATACATTATCTTTTAAAACTCCAACAACTGCATTCTGAAATGATGCAGCTACATCTGCTTTATTTACTTCTACATTTTGCATTTTAGCTTTATTTAAATAATTTAGTACAGCTGACTTTACTCCACTAAATGAAAAATCTAATGTATCTTCATGTGCAAATCTTGCTCTTGGAAACTCAATTGCATTTTCATTTCCTTCTTTTGCAAGTTTATCTATTTTAGGTCCACCTGGATATCCAAGCCCTAAAGCTCTAGCAACTTTATCATAAGCCTCTCCTGCAGCATCATCTCTAGTTTGACCAATTACTTCGTATTCTCCATAATCCTTTACATAAACTATAAATGTATGCCCACCTGATACTACTAATGATACAAATGGTGGCTTTAAATCTTTGTGCTCAATATAGTTTGCAGATATATGCCCTTCTATATGATTCACTCCAACTAAAGGCTTAGAGGCTCCTAATGCTAAACCTTTTGCATATTGTAAGCCAACTAATAATGCTCCCACTAAACCTGGACCATATGTAACTCCAATTGCATCAATATCTTCTAATGTCATATTAGCTTCTTCTAATGCTTTTTTTACAACTTCATTTATAACTTCAATATGCATTCTTGATGCAACTTCTGGTACTACTCCACCAAACTTCTTATGTGTTTCTATTTGTGTCCATATTACATTTGATAAAACTTCTCTTCCATTTACAACAACTGCTGCTGAAGTTTCATCACAACTTGATTCTATTGATAATATTATTTTTTTCTCCATTAACTTTACCTCGTTTAAAATTTCCTCTAAAAAGTAAATTCACTATTTGTAATTATACTTCAAATAAACCTTATTATCAATTATTAACTTATCTAATCTTCCATAGATATTTTATGTTAAAATCAATATGTATATATTTTAAAAATAACATTGTCTAAAAGGAGATTTTTATGTCAGATTATGCAAAAGTAATTGTTAATGGTTCTCCCATAACAAAATCTAACTTTAAATTACATAATAAAGATGGAAGAGCTATCCTTCCTTCAAATAGTGGAAAATACCATGATAGATATGCATTATATGAGCAAGAGATTGCATATGTTGCTAGACTACAAAATCCTAAAGTCGTATTAGAAGAAGGATTAATTGCAATTTTAAAAGTTTTTTATAAAAGTGAAAAAAGACACCCAGATACTATAAACATTTGTAAAAGTATCTTTGATGGTATAGAAAAAAGTGGACTTATTATAAACGATGCACAAATTAAACAGATTTTTATCCAAGAAAATTATGATAAAGAGAACCCACGTTTTGAATTAGAACTTTTTAAAGAAAGTTCTTATGATATTGGTTATACCATCACAAAAAAGGAAGTAAAAACAGAAAGTAAAATTTACTCTCCTGTAAATTCAAAGAAAACATTAGAAAATAAAATTAAGCCAAAAAAAATAGAAGAAAAACCGTCTTCTAAAGCTAAAGAAACTTGTGAAATTTGCAATAAAACTATAAAGAATGGTGATTTCTTAAAAGCAAATGGTGGTAAAACTTTAATTTGTCGCCCATGCTTTAATAATTTATTTTAAAAGGATGTGATTTATATGCTTTCTAATCCCATTATATTAATTGGTGATAGTTTAACCTTTGGCTATGGTATTTCTAAAAGAAACAGCTTCCACTCTTTATTAGCTTCCACTCTTTCTAATGAAACTATTTTAAAAAAAGGTATTAATGGTGACACATCAACTGGTATTTTAACACGCTTTTACCGTGATGTTGTATCTCATAATCCTAAAGCTACTTTTATAATGTGTGGAACTAATGATTTATTATCAGGTCGCTCCGTTTCTTCTATAATTTCAAATATTGAACTTATGATTAAGGATTTGCTTTCTATAAATTCAAGAATAATTATAGGAATTCCACCTTATATTATTAAAGAACTTGCAATAGAACTTTTTTCATATTCTTCTTATTATGATTATGCTTGTAAATCTTTAATAGAATTACAGTCAGAAATATTAAATTTAAAGAAAAAATATCCCATAGAAGTATTAGATTTTTATAATTTAACTAAATCTAACCTTCCACAAGATATTTATATAGACGGTATTCATTTAAATGAAAAAGGAAATAAACTTTTTTTCAACTCTTTACTTAGCTTGTTGTAATGATTGAAGGTATTCATATGCCTTTAATCCTGCAACATATCCCCCAAGCTTTTTCTCTTTTTCACAATCATCTCCATATATAAGATTTCCACAAGCAAACATCCATTCAATAGACGTTTTATAATCTTCTACTACAATCTCTTTTTTCCCTGCTTTTCTCTTTATATCAAGCATTTCAATCATTCCTAGTTCTGGGTAATATCCAACTGATAAAAATAAGGAATCACAATTAAAGCTTTTCTCTTCTAAAGTTTCTAAATCTAATACTTTAACACTGTTTACTCTTCTTCCACCAGCAACTTCTAAAAGTCTTGCTTTTTCAATAACTTTTATATCAAAACCATCAATAATTTTTCTATCTTCATCAGAAATTTTATATCCACTTTCAGTATTTACAACTAAAGCTTCTACTTTTCCACCTTCTAATTCAGTTCTAATAGCTAAAATTAATGCCCATTTACTATTTGCTATAATTACTGGATTTTTCCCAGGCAATACTCCATCTAAGTTAATTATTTTATGTGCATTACCAATAGTGAATACTCCTGTAAATTTACTAGTTGGAATTAATACACTACCTGTATATCTTTCTCTACATCCTGTTGCTAAGATTACAGCTTTTGCCTTTATAGTTTTAATTCCATCCTCTTCATTTATAAATGTTACTTTTTTATTATTTGAAATATCTAATACAGTAGTTTTAAGCTTTAACTCATAATCATGGCCATAACTATCAAGCTTATCTTTAATCTTTCCAATTACTTCTGGTCCTGCTAACTTTTCATCTTCTATTGTAAATCCACAATGAATGCATTGATTTAAAACTCCACCATAAGTTTCTTCTCTTTCAAGAATAAGAACATTTTTACAACCATTTTCTAATGCACTTATAGCAGATGTCATTCCTGAAATTCCACCACCTATGACTACTAAATCATATTCTTTCATTTTTGCACCACCATTCTTAACTTTTTAAATTTTAACTATTCTTTTTTTATTAGTTATTTCTACTATTGAGTACATATTTCCAACTTCTCCAATCTTAAGCTCTTCTTTTAAAGAGTAAAAATCTAAACATGCACCACAACTAATAATTTTAGCACCTTTTCTTTCAACTTCCTTTATACTTTCTATTACATTATTCTCTCCACAAGTAAGCTTTACACCACCATTTAAAAATATAATTTCTTCTGGAACGTCTTCAGCTTCTGATAATGCATAAAGATAACTTTTCATTAATGTTTTTCCAAGTTCATCATTTCCTTCACCTAATTTATCTGTAGTTACTAGAATAGAAAAACCATCATTTTTCACTTCTTCTTTTTTTTCTTTTTTTTCTATAGTTATTTCATATATTCCATCTATTAATTCACTATTTACTATAAATCCTGCGCCTTCTGCAAATCTAGTTACATTTGTATTAGCAATTTCATTATCTACTAAAATTACACCAATTCCTTTATCTATTGCCTCAAAATATTTTTTTGTTTCCACAACCGGTTTAGGACAATCTAATCCTCTGCAATCTACTCTATTCATAACTTTTCACCTCATACTTATTTTTATTATAATTATATCATTTTTCTATAAGCATTTCTTAACATTTCCTTATTTTATCTTTTACATATCTGTATTTTATTGCTATATAAGATTTCCTGTACTATAATTTATTAAGAAATTATTATGTGCGAGGAGAATATAAATGATTAAAGCTTTAAAAAACTTTTCACTAAAAGATTTAGATAAAGATTCTGTCTTTAGAAGTATTTTATTTTTAATTCCCTTAATAGGAATTATAATAAAAGGTATTATATTACAAGGTTTTATCCTAAATGCTGACCCTTATAAGCTTGATTTTAAATTAGGATATTTAAATTCAAAATATTGCTTATTATACTACATAGCTTTTGCTCTTGTATTTTTAAGTTTTTCCTTACTATTTAAAGGAAAAGGGCGTGTTATCTATTTATTTATAATAGATTTTTTACTAACAATTTTAACACTAGTAGATTTATGTTATTTTAGAGGCTTTTTAACAATGCCTTCAATTTTATTACTTAGTCAAACTGCAAACTTAGATAATCTCTCTGGAACTATTTTATCCTTATTTAGTGTCCAAGACCTCTATTTATTTGTAGATTTAATCATTATGGCAGTCTTTGTTTTCTTTACAAGAAAATCATATGTTAAAAGACAAAAACGTGCCTTAAAAACTTTTGTTGTAACTTTAATATTACCATTAATCTTTATAGCATATGTTCCTTTCAATCTTTATGTTTTAGGAAATAAAGATGTTAGAAATGCATACTTTTTTGATAACTATGATCCAATTAATACGGCAAAATATTTTTCACCAATTGGATATCATATTATGGATGCTATAAATGTATATAAAGATTCTAAACCATATGAATTAACTGCAGAAGATAAAACTAATGTTGATGCATATTATAAATTCAAGAATGAAAACTTAAAAAATAATGAATACTTTGGAATGGCTAAAGGAAAGAACTTAATAATCATTCAAGTAGAATCATTAGAAAGCTTTGTTTTAGGTCAAAAAATTAATGGAAAAGAAATAACACCAGTTATGGATGACCTTATAAAACATAGTCTTTACTTCCCTAATATATATGAACAAGTAAATGAAGGAACTAGTTCTGATTCAGACTTAATGGTTAATACTTCAATGCTACCTTTAAGACGTGGTTCTACTTTCTTTAGATATCCTGTTCGTGATTACAACTCACTACCAAGAATACTTGATAGTAACAAATATCATTCAGTTTCAATCCACCCTGACAAAGGTTCATTTTGGAACTATGCAAATGGATTACCTGGTTTAGGTTTTGAAAACTTTATTGATTACTACTCATTTACACCAGACGAGTTAGTTGGAATGGGTATAAGTGATAAATCTTACTTTAGACAAGTTGTTCCAATGCTTCAAGATTTAAAAGCACCATTCTATGCTCATACTATAACTTTAACTAATCACGGTCCATTTGATTTACCTAAAGACATGAGGAAATTAAATCTTTCACCTGAATTAGATAAAAATGAAATGGGTGGTTACCTAGAAAGTGTTCATTATACAGATGCACAAATTGGATACTTCTTATCATTATTAAAAGAATCTGGTTTACTTAAAAATAGTGTTATTGCAATTGTAGGAGACCATACTGGTGTTCATAAGTATTATCAAACAAGCATAGATAAATTGACTGATAAAGAACCTTGGTTTGATGATAAAGGACAACCTACAGTTCCATTTATTCTGTATGACCCAAGTACTAACTTAAAACCAAAAACATTTGATGTTGTTGGCGGACAAATAGACATTATGCCAACATTATTATATGCACTTGGAATTCCTTCATCAGAATATGAAAATACTGCTATGGGAAGAAACCTTTTAAATACTAATAGATCTTTTGCAATCTTAAATAACGGAACAATTGCCGGAGATACAAAAGACTTAACAAAAGAACAAATTAAACTTATAGAAGAAAGTCCTAATCTTTCAGATAAGCTTATACGTTCAAACTTTAATAAATAAAAACAAATGCTTAGAGAAAATTTTTCTCTAAGCATTTTTATTTTATCTGATTAATTTTTACTCTCCTGCAACTGACATTTCACCTACATAAACTGACGGTGAACCAAAGCTTGTCATTGGGAATTTTATATCATCACAAACTACTTCTATATTTTTTAATAAATCAAAGAAATTTCCTGCAACTGTTATCTGCTCAACTGGTCTTCCCTGCTTACCATTTTCAATAACAAATCCTTTAGCAGCTAAAGAAAATTCTCCTGTTATAGAGTTTGCCCCTGAATGTAATCCTGAAAACTCAGTTACTATAAGTCCATTTGAAACGTCTTTTAATAACTCTTCAAATGTTTTCTCACCTTTTTCTAAATAGAAATTAGTTGGCCCTACACTTACAGGTGATGCATATGAGCTTTTAAATCCACTACCAGTAGATTTTCTATTTTCTTTATTAGCTGTTTTTAAATTGTGTAATAAAGTTATAAGCTTTCCATTTTCTATAATTGATTTTTCAAATGTAGCCACACCTTCATCATCAAAAGCTACTGATGCAAGACCATCCTTCATATGTGGATTATCTATTATAGATACCTTAGAAGATGCTATTACTTCACCTTCTTTTCCCTTAAGTAAAGATATACCTTTTTGAGCTAAGTCTCCATCAAAAATAGACCAAAATGATTGAAGTAATGAAACCATAGCTTCATTTTTTATTACAGTTTTATATTTTTTAGATTTTATAGATTTTGCAGAAACCTTATCCATAGCTTCTTTTATTGCCATTTTAGCTATCTCTTCTGGCTTAACCTCTTCTATAGACTTTGCAACAGCATATCCAAAACCATCATATTTAACATTATCAATTTCTAAAATAGGTGCAACATATGCAGTTAAAAGATTAAATCTATCACTAAGTTCTAATGATTTTGAATTAGATATTCCATATTTAACATTTGAATATCCTATTCCGCATCCACCAAAGTTAACAATCTTATCACTTTGCTTTTTACACTCTTTTTCCATTTCTTTTGCAAGTTCTATTAATTTATCTGCTTCTATATTTTCTAAGGCAATATGATAATTATTTATCTTAGCATACTCTTTATCACCTTCATAAATAAACTGCTTATCATCATCTTCAATATAAAGTGCTGCAGCTTTTGCATTATTTATAAGCATATCTATAGCATTTTCATCTATTATTTCACTATATGAGTATCCCATTCTATCATTTACTTTTGCTCTAAATGAAATACCAAAAGATTTATTTAAATTATATTTTTCAACTTCCTCTTTATAAATATTAATACTTAAGCTTTCCTTATCTGAAAAATATATTTCAAACTCTTCCATTCCTTCTGCTTTAGCTTTTTTAAATAATTTTTCTTTAAACTCTTTAAATTCCATAACTTACACCTCCTATCTTCCACCTACAGTTATTTCTTTTACTCTTATCATTGGCTGACCAACATTTACAGGAATACTTCCTGATGATGAACCACACATACCTTGTGCTTGAAGACAATTATCTCCAACCATATCAATATCCATTAGAACTTGACCGCCTTTACCTATAAGAGATGCTCCACGTACTGGGTCTCCAATAACTCCATCTTTAACTAAATATCCTTCTGCTACACTAAAGTTAAATTCTCCTGTTACTGGATTTACAGAACCTCCTCCCATCTTCTTCGCATAAAGTCCATTATCTATTGATTTTATAATATCTTCAGCCTTATCTTCGCCAGCCTGTATATATGTGTTAGTCATTCTTGAAGTTGGTGCATACTTGTAGCTTTGTCTTCTTGCATTACCAGTAGGCTCCATATTCATTCTTCTACCATTTAACTTATCTATCATATATCCTTTTAAGATACCATCTTCTATAAGAACATTTTTTCTAGCTTCCATTCCTTCATCATCAATATTAATTGAACCCCATGAATTTAATATAGTTCCATCATCAATTGCAGTAACCTTAGTTGATGCAATCTGCTGACCTAGCTTTCCTGCAAACTCTGAGTTTCCTTTTGCAACTGATGTAGCTTCTAATGAGTGTCCACAAGCTTCATGGAATATAACTCCACCAAATCCATTATCAATAGCCACAGTCATTTTTCCTGCAGGACATTCTTTAGCATGTAACATAGTTACTGCTGTTTTTGATGCCTCAACTGCATAAAATTCTGGGTCAACTTCTTCAAACATTTCAAAACCTTTAAGTCTTCCTGGTCCTTCAAATCCTGTTTGATTTTCACCATCCTTTGAGGCAATTGAATGAATTCCAAGTCTTGTTCTAGCTCTTCTATCTTCCACAAATACACCTTCTGTGTTTGCAACCATTATCTTTTGATCTTTATCACTATAACTAACACTCACCTTAGTTATATCAGTACTATAATCTTTTGCTTTATTGTAAGCTAATTTCATTACATCAATCTTTTTACTATAGTCTACTGCTTCAGGATATAATTTAATAATATGGTTATTTTTAATTATCTTTTTATTATCTAATCTAATTTCCATATCAACCTTTAAGTCACCAAGTGCAACTGCAGCTTTATGAGCTGTATCTAAAAGGCTAGTTAATGAATTATCATTAGTGTATGCATATACACTTTTTAATCCCTTAAAAATTCTTATCCCTACTCCATAGCTTCTTCCACCAATAACATTTTCAACTTTTCCATCTAAAATTCCTAATGAATTATTTATAGAATCTTCAACGAAGATTTCTGCAAAATCTCCGCCAGTCATCATACATTTTGATAGAACTTTTCCAATAACATCTTTTGATAACATTTAATTTTCCTCCATTTGATTTTTATATTCATTAAATGATGTATTCCAATAACTTACGTAATCTCCTGAACACCATTCTGCCATAATAACTTTATCATTCTCATTTAAATTATACCTAAAAATAGGTTTCCCATCCAATTTATTATTATTTATCTTATAAACTAAAAGTTCTCCTTTAATAAATATAACTGCAAGCTTTCCATCTGGTGATGTATATGCGTCCTCAATAGTTGGCATTTCAGCTCTTAACATCCTCCATGGAACATATAACGTATCATATTTTACTAAATTCGAATTAGGTTTTATATTAGTCTCAAAATCATAAGATGGATTATTTGAATTTAAAGGTGATATCTTTCCTTCAATATCCCACTTTCCTTCACTTCGTTTAAGTGTGAAGTCTTTAAAATTCGGGCTTCCATTTACCAATGTTTTTTCTTCTCCATTTAAATTATTATATTCATCACTAAATGCTTTTTGAAATACTGGATTTATCCCATTATTATATATATCTTCAAGTGCAACCCCTTTATTCAATGGGAATATATCAATTGGTATCATTTTATAATTAGAATAGTTTCCTTTAAAATCATTTCCTTCATATGTTTGAACTCCAATATAATCATTTCCTACATAATTTATATTTTGATATAAATTATAATTTCCTTGTAAAGCCTCATTTTGAATATTCTTTCCTTTTCCATTGAATGGATTCACCTCAAAATATTGCTTATAATATCCATTTATATTTTTCTCTTTAGGAATTATAGTCCACATCCCAGTCATTCTTGGGAAAAATACATCAGGTGCTTCTTCAATATTAACTTTGTTATTTGCATAACTAACCCATAATGTCCTATAGGCATAATTTTCAGTACCCTTATCATTTGTAATTAATGTTTTTAAGCCTATAAGAACTCCTGTTTCTGTACTACTTTCATTTACTGATAAACTGTTTATACTAGCTTCACCATTTTTAAGAGTAAAATCTGATTTTGTTACATTTCCTATTTTACTTACCTTTAATAATACTCCTCTATAATATATATATCCACTATCTGGAGTTATACTAAAGAAATCAAAAATTACATTATTTTTATCTGCAGCTGTTATCACATTTACGCTTTGTACGCCTAAGTCTGAAACATAATATTTTTCATTATATGCAATGCAATAATTTCCACTGACCACCTTTAATTTATAATTAACATTCTTAAATATTTGATTATCCATATTTATTTCATTGTTGCCTATATAAATATTCTCTTTTATCAAGTGATTTATATCGCTTTTCGGATACATATTGCTTTCTAATACTTTATAAGACTCTACTTTCCATGTTCCTGAAATAGATAAATCATCATTTACTGGTGCTTTTATTTTTAGCATATTGTTTCCCGGTACTTTTTCACATCCTGAAAATGCTAATACTAAAAAAGCTAAAGCTGCCAAAACTATAATTATCTTACTCTTCATAAGGATTACCAACCTCCCTTATAGGAATTTTTATAATTACAGTTGTTCCTTCTAAGTACACACTATCAATTTCTAAATTTCCACCATGCAAATTGACTATTTCTTCTGCAATAGATAGCCCAATTCCAGCATTAGATTTTCCATTACTTCCCTTATAAAACTTTTCTTTAACCCTTGAAAGTTCTTCTTTAATTATCCCACATCCCGTATCCTTAACCTTAATAATTATCCAATCTTTTTCCCTATCAAAAGTTAAGAATATACTTCCTTCAGCCTCTGTAAATTTAAATGCATTATCTAAAATATTTATTAAAACTTGCTTCATTCTATCAACGTCTAAATCTATCTCTAAATTTCCTGCACTATTTTCTATACAAAAATTCAATCGTTCTCTCAATGCTCTTGGTCTTAAATAATCTTCTATATATTTTGCAAAAACTGCAATGTCAATCTTTTGATGCTTTAAAGATATTTTTCCTCCTGTAAGTCTTGAGAAATCTAAAAGTTCTTCAACCATATTTGATAATCGTTCTGTTTCTTTTTCAATTATGTCAAAACCTAACTCTAAAGTTTCCTTGTCAGTTTTTTCATCTTTAAGTGTTATAACCCATCCCTTTATTGCTGTTAGTGGAGTTCTTAGCTCATGAGATACTGAAGAAATAAAATCATTTTTCATTTGCTCTCTTTCTTTTATTTCATCTGCCATATAATCAATAGTTTGAGCTAATTGTCCAATTTCATCATCAGTAATAAAATTATTTCTTTCATCTAGATTTCCGCCTGCAATCTTTTTTGCTGTATTCTCTAGCTTAAGTATTGGATTTACAATATTTCTTGCCATAATCAAACTTAAAGTAATTCCAATTATTAATACTGCAACAGATACTATTATAAAAAAGCTAATAATAGAAACTATTCCTTTATCAATATCTTGAAGAGATGTTGTAAATCTAATTACACCAATTATCTGTCCATTTGCTTTTAGTGGCTTTGTAACTGCCATTACCTTATATGGGCAATAAGTTACATTTCCAACCCATCTACTAGTAATTCCTTTAAGAGCTTCACTCACTGCCTTCTGATAAGTCTGTTTATTTTCATTAGTTGCAATTGAATCCATTATTAGCTTTCCATTTTTATCGAATATTTGAACTTGTGCTGTACTCTGATTCCAAAAGGCATCAACATTATCATAAATATTTGCGATTAATGTACTTGTTGAATAATATCTATCATAAAAATTTGATGCTATATCGATTTGATTTATAAGCATAGCTTCAGTATTATCATAATAATATTTCTTAACGAATATAGCTAATAAAACATCTAGTATTATTACTGTTGAAAAAATTACAATTAAGAAGTTTCTAATTAATTTATGTTTTATACTTCCCTTCATCTTCTATTCCTTCCATCTATAGCCTATACCCCATACGGTTTGTATATAACTTGGGCTTGACGCATCATCCTCTATTTTAGATCTTAATCTTCTAATATTTACATCTATAATCTTAGGATCTCCAAAGTAATTATATCCCCAAACTGAATTCAATAACTCATCTCTAGAAAAAGCTTTATTAGGATTTTCTATAAATGTTTTCATTATTAAGTACTCTTTTGGCGTTAGATCAATTTCTACTCCATTCTTTGTTATTTTTTGTGAATATAAATTAATAAGAAAAGGTCCATTCATTAATTGTTCCTTATTATCCTCACTCTTATTCTCCATTCTTCTAAGAATTGCCTTAATTCTTAATACAACCTCTAATGGATTAAAAGGTTTTACTATATAATCATCTGCACCATATTCAAGCCCCATTATCTTATCCATATCCTGTCCCTTTGCTGTAAGCATGATTACACCTAATTTAGGATACTTCTCTCTCAATTCATTACACACTTGAAACCCATCAATTCCAGGTAACATCACATCTAAAATAGCAACATCAATTTCATTCTCCATAGCCATTTTAATTCCATCTTCTCCTGTTCCTGCTTCTATTACCTCAAAATCATTTCTCATTAAATTTATCTTTAAAAATCCTCTAATACTTACTTCATCTTCTACTAAAAGTATTTTTGCCATAAAAATTCACCTCTTTAATCTTTCTATAAATATTATAATCTATTCTTTTCACTTTAATCCATTTTCAAATTCTAAAAAAAGCGTAAAATTTTATTTCTTAAATTCTACGCTTGTCCTCTTTGTATATAAACTTACTATTTCATAGTCTTAAATTCAAAACCTTTGCTCTTTAAATATCTAATTGATTCTTTAAGAGTTTTTGCAGTATTTTCTTTACCATACGTATCATGCATTAAAAGGACTAAGTTATCAGCAGTATCTCCTGACTCATCAACTGTTTTCTTAAGCTTTGCTAGTAATTGACCTTCTGATTTTTTTCCACCTTCAGAATCCCCATTTAAAGCATTCCAATCAACATTATAAAATTCATTACTTTCTAAAGCTTTCTTTCCTTCTTCTCTTCCATTCCATGACCAATAACCACCTGGAAGTCTAACTACTCTAGATTTAAATTCTGTTCCAATAATCTTGCTTAATGACTGATTAGTTTTTTCAAACTCACTAATTAAATATTCACTATCAATTATATTATTAGGATACAACCTTTTATAATCATGAGTATATGTATGATTTCCTATAGCGTGTCCACCTTTAACAATCTCTTTAATCAATTCTTTACTTTGACTGTTTTTATCTACACTTTCTCCTAATACAAAAAATGTTGCCTTAACATCTTCTTCTTTTAGTATTTTTAATACTTCTGGAGTCACTGTAGTTGATGGTCCATCATCAAATGTTAAATATGCCACTTTCTTTCCATCTGTTCTAACTGGAAATCCTTTTTTTCCTGTAATTAAATCATTTAAATTCTTACTTACAATTTCTACATCATCTGCAAACTTATCTTCTTCTAATGGTAAGTATCTTACTCCACCTATTACTTCTTCTTTTTTTTCTGGTGCTACTTCCTCTAAATCTTTAGCAACAGCTTTTCCTTTGTCGCTTAAACTAATTCCACCAATTAAAAAAATTCCACTTACGATTGCTATTACCCCTATAGCAACTATTCTTCTTCTCTTTATCATAGTTTTTCTCTTTATTGACATATTACTCCTCTTTTCTCACTTTTATTCCTCTATTATAGTAACATTTTTTCACCGATTTGTTATTACAATTAATAATATTTTTAGTTACAATTTAGTAATAATTTTAATTTTGCGCAAAAAAAAAGAAGCACTTGCTTCAAATAAAAAAAATGGCTCCGCGAAGAGGACTCGAACCTCCAGCCTATCGGTTAACAGCCGAGTGCTCCACCATTGAGCTATCGCGGAATATTCATTTTTTCAGAGATTGTTCTCTGAAAATTACACATGACTTTTGTTAATATATATTGGTCAAGCCCTCGATCTATTAGTATTAGTCAGCTGAACATGTTGCCATGCTTACACCCCTAACCTATCAACCTTGTGTTCTTCAAGGGATCTTACTAGCTTACGCTATGGGAAATCTCATCTTGA
>NZ_JBOFRG010000201.1:0-10377 GCF_051650885.1 Clostridium sp. | reverse complement strand
AAATTATGAGGTTTCTGGTTTTGGTTTAGATGAAAGTTATGACTTAGTAGAGCAACAAGCTTAATTGAAGGGGAGGGTTTAGAGTATGGAAAAGGTATTGGTAATGACGTTTGAAACAGAGTCTGGGAAGGATTTAACTGTTAAGGTTCGTGATATCCTGGATAATTTAACTAGTGAGAAGGTAAAGGCTGTTATGGCTTATGCTATCTCTAAAGCTATTTTCACTGTTAATGGAATGCCTATATTTAAGGTGCTTAAGGCTGAGGTTGTGGAAACACAAAAGACTGTTTTAGAGGTGGCTTAGGGCTTAAAGGCAATGCAAGATTTTGCATTGCCTTTTTCCAGTGTTTAAAAATAATTTTAAAAATGAGGAGGATTTTTTATGGATATTAATGTGAAGGTTAAGGTTGAAATGCCAGGGGTTATGGAGTCTTTACTTGCTTTAGCTGAAGCTTTTGAGGGATATAGAAAGGATTGTTTAGGAAGTGGGATAGATGATAGTAGAATTTTAGAAGTTGAAAAGGTGAGGGAAGAAAGTTTAAAGGAAATGCCAGTAAATATTTTAAGTGAAGCTTTAGGAAAGATTGAGAAGGATATTTTAAAGGAGGCTTTAAAATCTGTTAATAAGGATGTTTTGAGAGAGGTTTTAAGAGAGGGTGAGGTTTCTTTAGAGGAGGTTCGTTCTGTTTTAAGTCGAGTTTATAGGTCAGGGAAAAAGCTTGAGGTTTGCAATATTTTTAAGGATTTAGGTTATGAAAAGCTTATTGATGTGCCTAAGAATTTTTATCCTATAATGATTGAAATGGCTGAGGATTTAGAGAGAAGGGTGGCTTAAAAGATGAGATATTTAGCAATTGATATTGAAACCTTTAGTGATAAGGACCTTTTAAGGTGTGGAGTTTATCCATATGCAGAGTCTTTGGAGTTTGAGATACTCTTATTTGCATATGCCTTTGATGATGAAGAGGTTAAAGTAGTTGATTTTAAGAATGGTGAAAAGCTTCCAAGGGAGGTTTTGGAGGCTTTAACATCTGAGGATGTTATTAAAACTGCTTTTAATGCTAATTTTGAGAGGATTTGTTTAGAAAAACATTTAGGAATATATATGAATCCAGAGTTTTGGAGCTGTACCTCTGTTCTTTCTTTAGAGCTTGGGCTTTTAGGAAGTCTTGATGCAGTTTCTAAGTTTTTAGGAATAGAGGAAGGAAAGATGGAGGAGGGGAAGGAGCTTATAAAGTATTTTTCAATTCCTCCACGAAAAGAGATGGATTTAGAGAAATGGGAAGCCTTTAAAAAATATTGTATAAGAGATGTTGAGGTTGAGAGAAATATAAGAAAAAGATTAGAGTTTTTTAATATTACAGAGATGGAAAAGGAATTGTGGAATTTAGACCAAAGGATAAATGATAGGGGTATTTTAATTAATGAAAACTTGGTGGATAAAGCAATTGAAGGCGAAATGCTTTGTAGAGAAAAGCTTCTTAAGAGAGGAAGAGAGCTTACAGGTTTAGATAATTTTAATAGTGTAAAGTCTCTTAAAGAGTGGCTAGAAGAAAAAGGTTTAAAAACTTCAAGTCTTTCAAAGGAGAATGTTTCTAAGCTTTTGAAAAAAGTTTCTGATGAAGATGTAAGGGAAGCATTAGGCTTAAGATTAGAGCTTTCAAAGACTTCTGTTAAAAAGTATGAGGCTATGAAAAGAAGTGTATGCAGGGATGGCAGAATAAGAGGATTGTTTAGGTTTTATGGTGCTAATAGAACAGGAAGATGGGCAGGAAGGTTAGTTCAAGTTCAAAATCTTCCACAGAATAAGGCAAAGGATATTGACCTCTGCAGAAATCTTTTGCTTGAAGGAGAGTATGAGGGGATTAATCTTTTTTATGGAAGCTTTAAGGGAATGTTATCAGAACTTATTAGGACAACATTTATTCCAGAGAAGGGAAAAAGGTTTATAGTTGCTGACTTTAGTGCAATTGAGGCTAGAGTTATTGCATATCTTTCAGATGAAAAGTGGAGGCTTGATACCTTTAAGGGTGATGGAAAAATATATGAAAGGTCAGCTAGTCAATTATTTAAGGTACCATTAGAAGAGGTGGATAAGGAACTTAGAAATAAGGGGAAGATTGCAGAACTTGCCTTAGGTTATGGTGGTTCTGTAGGTGCTCTTAGTAAGATTGGAATGGAAAAGTATGAGATGGATTCTAATGAATTGAAGGGCTTGGTTGATAGATGGAGAGCTGTAAATCAAAAGATAGTTAAGTTTTGGTGGCTTATAAATAAGGTTTGTATAGATGTTATTGAAAGAAAGGATTGTCAACATGTAGGAAGGTTAATGGTTCATTTAGAAAAAGGAGTTTTATTTATAACATTACCTTCAGGTAGAAGACTTTCATATGTAAATGCAAGGCTTGGAACAAATGATTGGGGTTATAAGGAGATTATTTATGATGGAATTTCAACTGAGGGAAGACTTGAAGAAATGAAAACTTATGGTGGAAAGCTTGTTGAGAATATAGTTCAAGCTTTTTCGAGGGAGTTATTAGGAATAGCTATGTTACGGCTTGAGAAAAGAGGTTATGAAGTAGTTATGCATGTCCATGATGAAGTTGTTATAGAGAAAAATATTGGTGAGGGTTCAGTAGAAGAAGTTATAGAGATAATGTGTGAGGAAGTAGAGTGGGCAAATGGGCTTCCTTTAAAAGCAGAGGGCTTTGAATGTAATTATTATAAGAAGGAATAGGTGGTTAATATGAAAATATCAATTGGTAAAAGTAGAATGGAAAAGGTTTGGGAAAACATGGATGTAACTTGGGAGCAGTTAGTGAAAAAGTTAAGGAATACAAAAAGGACTTTTGAAACTGTAGAGGAGTTTGAAAAGTTTGAGAAGGAAAAGAGAGATAATATAAAGGATGTTGGAGGTTTTGTTGGTGGATTTCTTAAAGATGGAGTAAGAAGAAAAGGGAATGTTTTATCACGTTCCCTTATTACTTTAGATGTAGATTATGGCTGTGAGAAATTCTTTGAGAAGGTAACTTTATTAAAGGATTTTAAGTGTCTATTGTATTCAACTCATAGTCATAGAAAAGGACATGAAAGATATAGATTAGTTATTCCATTAAAAAGGGAGATAACTTCTAAAGAGTATGAGAAAGTATCAAGACTTATAGCAGAAGATTTAGGAATGGAGCAGTTTGATAAAACAACTTTTGAACCTGAAAGACTTATGTACTGGCCTTCTACTTCAAAGGATGGGGAATATGTATTTAAGATTCAAGAGGGAGAAGAGTTAGATCCAGAGGAATACTTAAAAAGGAGTAATCCTGAAAAAGATATAAGAAAAGAGATGAAAAGAAAAAAGAATCCATTAGAGAGAAAAGACATTATAGGAGCATTTTGTAGAGTTTATAGTATAGAAGATGCAATAGAAAAATTCCTAAGTGATGTATATGAAAAAACTGAATTTGAGGGAAGATATAAATATATAGATTCAAAATCAGGTGCTGGAATGGTTGTTTATGATGGAATATATTCATTTTCACATCATAGTAAGGACTTGGCTTGTGGAATTTTATGTAATAGTTTTGAATTAGTTAGAATTCATAAGTTTCCTAATTTAGATAAAGATAAATCCTTAGATAAAATGAAAAAGTTTTGTATGAAAGATGAAAAGGTACGTGACAATGTTATAGAGGGAAAATTTAAGGGGAATGAGTATGAGCCTTGGATGAAGACTTTAGATATAGATAGTAAGGGAAGGATAAGACCAACATCAAAGAATATAATTACAATATTAAGAATGGATAAAAACTTAAAAGGAATTGCATATAATGAACATAAAAATGCATTGTATATAAGAGAAGAAACTCCTTGGAGAAGACTAAAAGAAGGATTTACAGATACTGATATGGCAAATATTAAAAGCTATATAGAAATTAAATATGATATTTGGGCACCAATGAAAGTGAAAGAAGGAGTAAATATAATTGGTGTAGAAAGAGCATATCATCCTGTACAAGAATACTTAGAAAGTCTTAAACCTTGGGATGGAGTAGAAAGGGTAGATAGGCTATTAATAGATTACTTAGGTGCAGAAGATACAGCTTACACAAGAGGAATAATAAGAAAAACATTAGTTGCAGCAGTAAAAAGGATATATGAAAAAGGAGCAAAGTTTGATAGTATTCTAATCTTAAATGGACCACAAGGAATAGGAAAAAGTACATTCTTCAATAAACTAGGGAAAGAATGGTTTTCAGATAGTTTAACCCTTGGAGACATGAAGGACAAAACAGCAGCAGAAAAACTACAAGGTTATTGGATACTAGAACTTGGAGAGCTTGCAGGAATAAAAAAGGCAGATATAGAAGTAGTAAAATCCTTTGTAACAAGAACAGATGACATCTTTAGAGCAAGCTATGGAACAACAGTAGAAAGCCATTTAAGACAAGCTGTAATAGTAGGAACAACAAACAATGAAGAAGGATTCCTAAGAGACATTACAGGAAACAGAAGATTCTGGCCAGTAAAAGTTAAAAAAGGAAATAAAAAACCATGGGACTTAGAAGAAATAGATGAAATATGGGCAGAAGCACTGCATTTATATAAAAAAGGAGAAAGCCTAACACTAGGAGAAGAAGAAAGAAAAATAGCAGAAGAAAAACAACTAGAAGCAATGGAAAGCGATGAAAGAGAAGGATTAGTTAGAGAATATCTAGAAAAACTACTACCAGAAGAATGGAACAAAATGGACCTCCACCAAAGAAGAAACTACCTAAATGGAGCAGAACTTGGAGAAAAGAGAACTGGAGTAAGAAAAAGAGAAAAAGTCTGCAACATGGAAATATGGTGTGAATGCTTTGGACGAGATCCAGGAAGCCTAAGAAAAAGAGACTCACAAGAAATAACAGCCATACTATTAAAAATAGAAGGTTGGAAGCAAAACAGCATACCAATGAGATTTTCAATATATAACTTGCAAAGAGGATTTAAAAAAGTAAAGGGGGGAGAAATCTCTCCTTTGCTTTTTTATGCATTAACTGATAGAAGCAAAAATATGTTGGAGAAATTAAGGTTAAAAGATCATTAATCCATAAATACAGAATGATAGAATGGTGTATACAAGTTAAGCGAGAGTATACAAAAGCTGTATACAACCTGTATACATAAGTTTACAAAGTAAGTATACAGATGATTACCAAAATTGATTCCGTAAACAAGGAAGTAAACATAAGGAAATGTAGAGAAATAGATGGCTAAAGGCTATTTGTTTACAGTGTATACAATAAAGTATAAAGATAATAGATATATGATTATTTATGTAAAAGCTATGTAAATTACAATTAAAAGCAGAGTAAATAAGAGAATAGAAAATAGTCTGTTATTAGTAAACATAAAAGAAAAATACAAGCCCTATAGAAGAGTGCTATAAGGCTACAAAATTTAGATATTATTTAATTTCAGAATCTGTTTTAAATCAATATTGATAAATAATTATATTAAAGTTTATTTTTTGATTCAGCTACTATCAACTTATAGATGCTTGTTATTGTTAATAGAATTCCACCTATTGCTAAAAACATCTCTCCATAATTCTTTATTTCAGAAATAAAGAAGAAAAATGCACCTATGAAACTTAATAAAGATATGATGTATCCTATTATAGTAATTTTATTATTCTTATTCATCCCAATCCCTCCAATTTTTTATAGTTAGTTGTATATTAATAAATATCTATTCTATTATATAGGTTTATGGATAATTATTACAATTAATATTTTATTTTACATAAATATCGGAAGTCTACTCTTGAAATCATATATTTTAGAGCGAATATAAAAATATTTCCATAAATGTTATAATACATAATAAAGATGTAAAAAATGAGATTTAAATGGTTTAGTATATTTTAATCTCATTAATTTAAACTAAGGAGGAATTATGAAGTATATAAAGATAATATTAGTGCCTATAGGAATATTATTATTGTTTAACGTATTAACAATAATAGTAAGGCTATTTAATATTAATATTTTGAATTTACAAGGAGCAGTGGTAGAGAGGACAGGGATAATTGAAACTATAATTGTTGATATTATTGTAGTACTTATATTGTTTAGCATTTTATTTTATTATAAAAAGAATGCATTTAAAATGACTAAGATGAATAAGTTTTTTAAAGCTAAAAATTTGTATTTTATAATTATAATGATTTTAGCAAGTATGTTTATAGGGGTTATAATATCGGGAGTAATTTGTCAATTTATACCTAGGAACAAAGCTAAATTTAATAGTATAGAAGAGTTAAGATATTCTGCATTAGGATTAATGTTTACTATAATAATAGCACCAATTCTTGAAGAGATTATATTTAGAGGAATACTTTTTAACTACTTAAGAAGATATTGTAATATTGTAGTTGCAATAGTTATACAAGCCTTAACATTTGGTATATTCCATGGTGATTTTTTTCAAGGGATTTATGCTGTTTTCATGGGAATAGCACTTGCAATTATATATATGTATACCGATTCACTATGGGGAAATATAATTGGACATGGATTAGCTAATTTAATTAATATGATACTTATATTTAAAGTAGCAGTTCTGTTTTTTATTATAATTAGTATAGTTTGCATAATAATTATAATAAAAAATAGAAAAAGTATTATGAAAAAGGTTTTAAAAACTGAATAATAAGAAATCATAACTAAAGAGGAAATGTATATGGATAAAAAGAAGTTAAGTAGTACAGTAGGAGGAATTACAACTGTAATAGTATTTGTTATATTACAAATGAAAAAATATAATATGTTATATATAATAATAATTTGTATTTTAATTTTATATGGGTATAAAAAGTTAAAAAATTACTTAAAGAAAAATAATAAGTAGTGGGGTAGTTGAGATGTTTGGAAAGGTTAAAAAAGAGAAAAGATTTGTTGTTAAGGAAAAGGAGGATTTGGGAATAGGTTCAATCCATATTATAGTGGATACTGTAACTGGAGTTAATTATATGACTACTGTTGGAGTTGGAATGAGTGGAATAACACCATTGTTAGATTCAAATGGACAGGTGATTATTGATAAGTAGAATTCAATGAAAAGTTTAAAGGCTTTTGTTATAATAAATTTAAAGAAATGAGTTTAGGGAAGAGAAATAAGGATAAACTGTAAGATAGAGATTAATATAAAAAATAATTAAAGGAGGAGGAGCTATGAGAATTTATTTAAACACAAATAGAGGATTAGAGAATTATAAAACTTTATATAGAAGTGAGTATTTTGTGGATAAGTCAGGTATTATAAGTAGAATAAATAAGGTTATAGGAACAAGTGATAGATATATTTGTGTAACAAGACCAAGAAGGTTTGGAAAGTCAGCTGTTGTGGATATGCTTAGTGCATATTATTCTAAAGTAGTGGATTCAAAAGAGATTTTTGATAGTCTTAAGATTAGTGCAGATAAAAGTTATACAGAAAATTTAAATAAGTATAATGTTATAAATATTAGTTTTAATGAAATTCCAGAAGATAGAAGAAGTTATGAAGAGTATATAAAAAATATCATAAGTGAAGCTAAACGTGAACTTATAGAAGTTTTTAATATGGAGAATGTTAGTGAAAGTGATAGTCTAAGCAGAGTGATAACTAAAACAGATGAAAAATTTATATTCATTTTTGATGAATGGGACTATATCTTCAATAATAATTTGTTTGAGGAAAATCAAAATGACTTTTTAGAATTTTTAAGAGGACTTTTAAAAGATCAACCTTATGTAGCACTTTGTTATATGACGGGGGTTTTACCTATAAAAAAATATTCAAGTGGAAGTGCACTTAATATGTTTGATGAGTTTACTATGCTTAGTGATTCCTTTTTTGGAGATTATTTTGGATTTACTGAAGATGAAGTTAAAAAACTTTGTGAAAATGAAAAAAAGATATCTTTTGAAGAAATAAGTGATTGGTATAATGGATACCTTAATGAGGATGGGGAAAGATTATTTAACCCAAGGTCTGTTGTAAAGGCACTTCAAAGTAAGAAGTGTAAGAGCTATTGGACTAATACTGGTGCTATGGATGAAGTTACAGAATTACTTAAATATAATACATTAGAAATCAGAGATGATGTTATAGAAATGGTTTCAGGAGATGAAATTGATATAACAATAAGAGAAGAATTTAGAGCAGGGCAAGGTGCCCCAAGGAACAAGGAAGAAGTGTATTCAGCTATGATAGTGCTTGGATTTCTATCTTATTATGATGGATATTTAAAAATTCCTAATAAAGAACTTATGCTAGAGTTTCAAAAAGCATTATCAGATAAAAGCTTTGGATATGTTTCAAAGATAGTAGAAGATTCAAAAAAAATGTTAAAGGCAACAGTTAATAAGGATATAAAGGTTGTGGAGGAAATTTTGCACAATGTGCATAATTCAGAAATTCCAATATTACAGTATAATGACGAGAATAGCTTATCCTGTGTATTAACATTAGCCTATCTTTCAGCAAGAGATACTTATAGAGTTGAGAGAGAAGAGAAAACAGGAAAAGGTTATGCGGATTTTACATTTACTCCAAGAAGAAAAAATGATATTCCTTTTATAGTAGAACTTAAAAAAGACGCAAAGCCTGAAGTTGCATTAAATCAAATTAGAGAAAAGGAATATGCACAGAAATTCAAAAGGGATAATGAAGGGAAAAAGATTTTAGGTGTAGCAATTTGTTATAATTCTAAAGAAAAAGAACATGAGTGTATGATAGAAGAATTATAAATATTAAAAATAGAGTTTGTTGATATACGGAGGTGCTTAATATGAATGTATTAGTTTTAGAGGTTAAAATCAGAGTTGCATATGTCCATTCTTTGAAGGAGAAGAGGATGATTTTGAGGAGTATTAGAGATAGGTTAAAGAATAATTTTAATATTTCTATTTCAGAGGTTGGCTGTAATGATGATCATAAAACTATTCTTTTAGGTATTTCAAGTGTATCTAATGATAAGAATCTTCTTCAAAATACTGAGGAGAAGATTATTGACTTTATTGAAGCCAATTGTGATGGGGAGATTATTGATACCTTTTCTGAGTATGAAAGATATTAAAAATATAAAAAACTACTACAAAAATGCTTTTGCAAAATTGTAGTAGTTTTCTTTTTATAAAATCAGAATTATTTCCAAGAGTTATAGTATGGGTTGTATCTTTTCTCAAATCCGATTGTTGTGCTAGGGCCGTGTGCAGGATGAACAGTTAGTGAGTCTTCTTGACTATCTATAAGTCTAACTACACTTTCCTTTAAATCTTCTATATTCCCTGTTTTAAGGTCTGATCTACCAACTGAACCTTTAAATAGTGTATCACCAGAGTATAAATCATTTTCAAATTTATAGCATACTCCACCAATAGTGTGTCCTGCAGTTGGTATGAATGTGATTTCTTTATCTCCTAAAGGTAATGTATCTCCAGCTTTAAGTTTTATAAATTCTCTTCCATCTAGGTTATAGTGTCTTTTAATACCACGCTCATTATATAAGTTATGATAGTTATCCATAAATAAGTCATACTCTTTTTCATAAAGATATATAGGAACATTGTATACATCAGTAGCACTTATGTGGTCAAGATGTGAGTGAGTTAAAAGTATTCCTTTAACTGTTAGGTTATTTTCTTCAACTATTCTTTGTATTTTTTCTTTTTCATATCCAGGGTCAACAAGGTAACATTCACCTTTATAATCTATTATATAAGTATTCATATCTATATATTGGTTTTTATAAATTTCACCATTTACTTCAATTTTAAACATATTCAAAACTCCTTATGCTTTATTTTATAGTTTAATTATAAATCTAGGAAGGTCTCTTGAAAATTACTGACTTTTTTGTGGGCACAAAAAACTACTACAAAAATGCTTTTGCAAAATTGTAGTAGTTTTTCTTTTTTAAACCGCTTATAAAACTTTTTTAAGCTTTATAAGCCTAGATACTCTGTTGGACTGTCTCCAACTTCATTAGCTTTTGAAGCTTCTTTAGTATGAATGTTTTGGTTACTTTGACTATTCATCTTAATGACCTCCATTCAATAGGTTTACGATAATAGTATGTGCAGATATAAAGATATTATGCTAAAAAAGGCTTGGCAAATTATAGAATAAAAGGGGTTTATAAATCTTAAAATTATTGAAAAAGAAAAGAATCTATCACAATTGCTTGTGGTAGATTCTTTCTTTTGATAAAGCACGCTTATAAAGCTTAACTAAGGCTTTATAAGCCTAAAAAATCTGTTGGACTATCCTCAACTGCATCGGATTTGGATGCTTCTTTAGTATGAATGTTTTGGTTAATTTGATTACTCATATTAATGACCTCCTCATTCGAAA
>NZ_JBOFRG010000200.1:0-14659 GCF_051650885.1 Clostridium sp. | reverse complement strand
AGCAATGCTTATATGAGTTTAAAAGACAAATTCAATATAAGTGTAAAAAGTATGGAATAGAATTTATAGAAGCAGATAAATGGTATCCTTCATCAAAAAAATGTTCTTGTTGTGGAAATATCAAGAAAGATTTAAGACTTAAAGATAGAATATATAAGTGTTCTTGTGGTCTTAAAATTGATAGAGATTTTAATGCAAGTATTAATTTAGCAAATTATTCAATTCAGAATATCTAACCTGAAAATAGATTCTGAATATGTACCCATCGATACTGGGGAATTTAAGCCTTTGGACTGTCATATCAAATGAAAGTAGTATGTGATTTATCACGTGCAAAATCAGATAGGGTGAAGAAGGAAGATACAAAACGAAAGTCTTAGGATATAAGTTGTATCACAGTATAAATGAGACTTGATTTAGAAGGAGTGTTAACGAGTTCTAAATCTTTAGTCGAATTTATCTAGGAGCGTGTGCCCGTTTTAAAAAAAGTCTAAAATAAAATTTACGGGCACTAGCTATCAGATAAATGTCTACATTTAAATAGAAATGTGTATATTTTTCGTATCGGGAGCAATAAAAAGTTTTTACTTGGAGACAAAGAATTTTTACCAGAAGAGTTATCTTCTTTTATAATAAGAAGGTTAAAGGAAGATGCAGAGGAGTTTTTAGGAGAAGAAGTAAAGGAAGCTATTATAAGTGTGCCTGCATATTTTAATGATGCTCAAAGAAGGGCTACAAAAAGAGCAGGAGAGATGGCAGGTCTTAAGGTTGAAAGAATGATAAATGAGCCAACAGCTGCAGGAATAGCTTATGGAATTCATAAGAAAAAGTTAAATACAAAGTTTTTAGTATTTGACTTAGGTGGTGGAACTTTTGACGTTTCTATGCTTCAAGTTTTTAATAATATAATAGAAGTTCGTGGAGTTGCAGGAGATAACTTTTTAGGTGGAGATGATTTTACAAATGTAATATTTGAAATGTTTTTAAGAGAAAAAAATCTTAAAGATGCTGAGTTAGATAAAAAGACAGTGGCTCATATTAAGAGAAAAGCTGAGGAATGTAAGCTAGCTTTTGAAACAGAAAATAATGTAGTTATGAAATGTAAGATAAATGATGAAATTATAGAGTATGAGATGAGCTATGCAGATTATGAAAAGAGCTGTCAAATGTTACTTATGAAAATAAGAAAGCCTATAGAAAGAGTTTTAAAAGATGTTAAGATAAAAATTAAGGATATAGATGAAATTATATTAATTGGTGGTGGAACAAAGCTTAGAGTAGTAAGAAGCTTTGTAGCTAAATTGTTTGGAAGACTGCCTAATGTAAATATAAATCCAGACCAAACAGTAGCTCTTGGAGCAGCTATCCAGGGAGCTATGAAAGAGAGAAAGGCCTTAATAAAGGATATAGTTTTAACTGATGTGTGTCCATATACTTTAGGAACAGATGTATCAGTAAATTATGGAGAAAAGGGCTATGAAAGTGGACATTTTTGTCCAATAATTGAAAGAAATACAACAATACCAGTAAGTAAAACAGAAAGGCTTTACACTGTATATGACAATCAAAGAAAATTAAAGGTTGAAATACTTCAAGGTGAAAGTAGGTTCTCAAGAAATAACATACTTTTAGGAGAGCTTACTGTAGATGTACCTAAAAGAAAAGGTGGAGAAGAATCTATAGATGTAACTTATACCTATGATATTAACTCAATTCTTGAAGTTATAGTAAAGGTAGTTTCAACTGGTGAAGAAAAAAAGATAATAATAAAAAATGATAAAAATGACTTATCAGATGAAGAAATAGAGGCGAGATTTAAAGAGTTAGAAGACCTTAAAATTCACCCAAGAGATAAAGAAGAAAATAGACTTATCCTAGAGCGTGGAGAACGATTGTATGAAGAAGCTATAGGAGAAGATAGAAAAATTATAGAAGCAGTTTTAGAAAAGTTTGAGATAGTTTTAAATAAACAAGATGAGAAAGACATAAGAGAGATGAGAATTGAAATAGAAGAATATTTTAATGAAATAGAATTTTCATTTATGTAAAAAAATGCGAGTGGTAAAAATATTTTTTACCACTCGCATTTTTAGTTATCAGATGAATTTGGGAAAATCATATTTGGAAAAACTTTTTTTAGATAAGAATCTGGATAATGCTTGTCTAAAAATCTATCAACAGCATTTGTAGCAGGTTTATGGTCCATTCTAGCAACTTCACGTCTTACTGCAAGAGTTGAAATTAAGATATTAGGAACCATAAGTATGATACAAATATATGTTATGATCTTAACTTTTTTTGGAGAAAAATAATTAAAGAATTTATTAAATAATGGATAAACTTCCTTTAAGAAGAATACGCCAAGAACACCCCAAAAAACACAGTATTGAATGCTTGTCCTACCACCAATACTAAAGGCAGCTTTAGTGTAGTCCCATGAAACTGTTCCAGTTAAAAATTGTTGTCCCCATGAACAAAAATACTCGAAAACACCACCTAAAATAGCACTAACTAAAAATATTAGAGAGCCACGTTTATGAGCAAATCTATAAAGAATTACTGCACATAAAGCAAAGGCGATTCCGTATACAGGAATGAATGGACCGTAAATAAGACCTTGTCTATTTTGGAAATATCCATTTTTAATAAAACACCAAAGGGTTTCAACGATAAAGCCTAAAACAGAGCCAACCATAAATAGCCAGATTATCTTGTAGAAATTAATCTCTTTTTTAAAATCAAAAATTGTAATCACTTCCTTTTTAAAATATATAGCAATATACCATTATAATAAGGCTTGTATATGAATAAAGTGTAAGAAAAGAATAAATAACAATGATAGCAAAAAGCGGAAGCTTCACATATTATATTGTGATAAATATGTTAAAGGTGGTGGAATTTATGAGCGCAGTATTAGATTGTCTTTTATATACAACAAATCCAACAGCAACGTCAACAATAGATTACGGACAACCTATTTTATTTAATTATGATTATGTAATAGATACAACAGTATTTAATAGAGACCATTTAACAGGTGAAATAACTATATTAGAAGAAGGGAATTATCTAGTTAACTGGTGGGTTGTTACGCAAACTGCTGATAGTGCAAGGTCAATAGGCTTTGCTATTAAAGGAAGAGGAAAAGATGGAGTATACCATGATTATCAAGCAGCAGTTAATCCATTAAAAACAGGACAAATATCGGGTTCATCTATTTTAGCTTTATCAAAAGATGAGATTCCATTTAAGTTTCAATTAGTTAATATAACTGGATACTCACTAGGGCTACAATCTTCAGTAGTACTTGCTTTAGATACAACAGCACAAGCTGGAATAGTTGTAACAAGAGTAGCAGATGGTGGAAGTGTAGGACCAACAGGACCACAAGGACCACAAGGACCAATTGGAGCAACAGGACTACAAGGTGAAAGAGGAACTATAGGACCAATTGGACCAACAGGTGAAAGGGGAGAGGTAGGACCTAAAGGTGAAACAGGAATCCAAGGAATAACAGGAGAAACAGGAGCAAAAGGAGACGTTGGAGCTACAGGAGCACAAGGTGATGTTGGACCAAGAGGAGATAGAGGGCCACAAGGGATAGCAGGGCCAAGGGGCTCGGTAGGTCCACAAGGACCAAAGGGAGAAAGAGGAGCACAAGGAATACAAGGTGAAGTAGGCCCAGCAGGTGGAATAGCTAAGATTTCATCAATAGAAAACTATTTAATTATCGATTCACCCTTGGTGGTAGCTTATAGAGAAACGATAAATTTTAGAGATTCTAATGTTAATTTTGTTATGGATGGAACAGGGATTGGTGGAAATTCAGCAATTAATATATTAGAGAATGGGGATATTGAGCTTCTTGAAGCTGGAATGTATACATTCAATTGGTATTTAAATATAGAGGGAATTTCTCAGGTTCAGTATATTGGATTTGATATTATAAAGGTTGAAAATAATATTCCACAATTTGAAATTCCATTAGTGCATAGTGAGTTTCCAATTATAATAGTTGGTCAGCTTGTAGGGCAAGGGATGGTGGCTATTACAGAAAAAACAACTGTTAGAATAATTAATTCTAGTGTACCAACATCAGATAAAAATGGAATAATGTCATTTATGAGTAAAAATAATGTAGTTGGTTCTATACAAATAATTAGCTATACAATAGGAAGATAAGTACTCACAAAAGATATCTAGAAAATCATATATTAATATATATAAATTTTAATATGTGAAGGTGAGTTATATGGAAAATGTAGAAATAAAGTTAATCACAGTTATAGGAATGGAAGAAGAAACTGTAAATGCAGCAGCACCAATAGTTAAAGAGACTGTGCCAACAGGTGTTAGTTTAATTAAAGCACCTCAGATGTGGAGCAAAAATTATACTGGCAAAGGTGTTACTATTGCAGTTATTGACACAGGTTGTGCAACAGCACATCCTGACTTAAAGGGACAGATAATAGGTGGAAGAAACTTCACAAAAGAAGACAATGGAAACTTAGATATCTTTGAAGATTATAATGGACATGGAACTCATGTATGTGGAACTATTGCAGCAAAGAGAGATAATGTTGGTGTAATAGGTGTTGCACCAGATGCTAAATTATTAGTTTTAAAAGTTTTAGATAAGAATGGAAGAGGAGACTTAGTTGGATTAATTAATGCAATAAAGTATGCTGTAGAAAAAAAGGTGGATATAATATCTATGTCTTTAGGAGGAAGTGTAAATACTAAAGAATTATATGATGTAATAAAATTGGCAGTTGGAAATGAAATATTAGTTGTATGCGCAGCAGGAAATTCTGGAGATAACAACAGTCAAACAGACGAAGTTGAATATCCTGGAGGATATAATGAAGTTATTAGTGTTGGGGCTGTTAGTGATCAAAGAAGTGCAGCGGTGTTTACAAACTCAAATAAAGAGATTGATTTAGTAGCACCAGGAGTAAATATAATCTCTACTTTTTTAAATAATAGTTATAGAAGTTTATCAGGGACAAGCATGGCAACTCCACATGTTAGTGGAGCTTTAGCTCTTGTAAAGCAATGGGCAAGAGAAGAATTTGGAAGAGAGCTATCAGAAATTGAGTTATATGCACAGCTTATAAAAAATACTATTGAGTTAAATATGAAAAGAACTATCCAAGGAAATGGAATGTTAAATTTAGACTTTAAAAATTACAAATAAATAAGACTCATAATTATAGAGAGAATCGAGAAATTAAGCTAGTTTGAATGGGAAAATGCATTTGGACTAGCTTTTAATTTACAAATAGTTCTAAAAATTCCATTTTAAATGGAAAAAGTAGAACTATGTAAACAGTTTCAAAAGTTAGTATAATAAAAACAAGAAATGAAGGTAAAGTGATAGTGAGAGGGGTTTTTATATATGAAAAAAAGAGATTCAGAAATATGTGTAGGATATGGTGAAGACCATAGTAAATATTTTGGGGCAGTTGCACCACCAATTATGCAAACTTCATTATTTGCATTTGAAAATTGGGATGAATTTTTAAAGGGAATTACAGCTGAAAGAGAGCATTATGTATATTCAAGAGGAGTTAATCCAACAACTGAAATATTAGAAGCTAAGCTTAAGGAACTTGAAAGAGGAGAAAAGTGTAAGTGCTTTGCCTCAGGAATGGCAGCTATAAGTTCTACAATGTTTACTTTAGTAAAAGGGAATGATCATATTCTTATGGTAAATAATGTTTATGGACCAGCAGTAGCTTATGCAAAAGAGCTTGGAAAGTTTGGAGTTCAGATGACTAACATATATGTAGAAGATGCTCGTGAGATTGAGGAACATATAAAGGAAAATACAAAGCTTATATATGTTGAATCACCATCAACTATGAATATGCAAATATTAGACCTTAAAGAAGTAGCTAGAATAGCTAAAGAAAGAAACATAATAACTGCTATTGATAATACATGGTCAACACCACTTAATCAAAAGCCAATAGAAATGGGAATAGATTTAGTTTTACATTCTTGTACAAAGTACATTGGTGGACATAGTGATACTGTAGCTGGAGCAGTTATAGGAAGCTATAAATTAGTAGATAAAATATTTGAAATTGGTCATCAGTTTGGTGGAGGCGTAATAAGTCCTTTTGATGCATGGCTTATGATAAGAGGATTAAGAACATTACCACAAAGATTAGCTTATCAACAAAACTCGGTTAAATTATTTATAGAAGAATTAAAATCTCAAAAGAGAGTTAAAAAAATAAATCACCCATTATGCTTTGAAGGAAAACAAAAGGAATTATTTAAAGAGCAAATGAATGGATACTCAAGCTTGTTTAGTGTAGAAATTGATTTTGAAAACTATGAGCAAGTTAGAAATTTCATGAATAGCTTAAAGATATTTAAGCTTGGAGTAAGCTGGGGAGGATATGAAAGCTTAGCAATAACTCCAAACTATGGAAATAATGAAGAGGCTTTAGAAGCTAGTAAGATAAATAAAAATTTAGTAAGACTTTATGTAGGATTAGAAGATCCAGAGTTATTAATAGAAGATATTAGAAGAGGGTTTGAAAGCTTTGATAAATAGAGGGAGGAAGGATAGATGTTAAAGTATATAGCAAAAAGATTTTCACTTATGGTGCTAACATTATTCATTGTTGTTACAGCAACATTCTTCTTAATTAGACTTATGCCAGGGTCACCTTTTAATGATGATCAATTAGGAAAAGATCAAATTGAGATGCTTCAAGAAAATTATGGTTTAAATGATGGAATAGTAACACAGTATGTTAGATATATGGGAAATGTAATAAGAGGTGACTTTGGAGAGTCATTCCAAAATAAGAAGGAAGTAAAAGAATTAATAGCAGATAGACTTCCAACAACAGTAAGACTTGGGATGCAAGCCTTATTATTAGGAACAGTAATAGGAATTTTAATAGGAGTTATAGCAGCAATAAAAAGGAATACTGTTTGGGATTATGGTTCAACAGTACTTGCAGTTCTAGGAATATCAGTTCCCTCCTTTATATTTGCAATTTTACTTCAATCAAGTTTAGGGGTTGATATGAAAATATTCCCTGTAATTTACACAAGAACGCAGCCATTTATGTCAAGTATATTACCAACTATAGCTTTATCAGTAGGAGTAATAGCAACAGTTGCAAGATTTATGAGAACAGAGCTTATAGAAGTTATGGGTTCAGATTACATTCTTCTAGCAGAAGCTAAAGGAGTAAAAGGAAAGGCTGTTATAGTAAGACATGCTTTAAGAAATGCCTTAATACCAGTAATAACAATTATGGGACCTATGACAGTTGGATTATTAACAGGTTCAACAGTAATAGAACAAATTTTCTCAGTACCAGGAGTAGGATCACTTTTAGTAAATGGAATATTAACTAATGATTACTTTGTAATAGTTGGAGTAGCAATGTTTTACTCATTCTTATACTTATTTGCATTATTCATAGTTGATATTTTATATGGAATTATTGATCCAAGAATACGTGTAGCAGGAGGGAAAAGCTAATGAGTAAGCAGATTGAAAAAGAAGAATTATTAAATGATGATTTAAATAATCTTGATGATGAATTATTCGAATTTAAGAAATCAGATGAGCATTGTGAAAAGATAACAAGAGAATCTCTTACTTTTTGGAAAGATGTTAAAGTAAGACTTTTTAAAAACAAAGCAGCAATTTTTGGATTAATTATGATAGCTATAATCGTTGGAACAGCAATAATAGCACCAATGGTTAGTAAATATACTTATGCAACACAAAATGAACCTTTAGATAAATATGGTTCACTACCACCTAGAATACCAATAGTTGAAAGTATACCTGTAATAGGAAAACACTTTGATGGAACTAAGGAAATAAAAGATGGTAAGAGAGTAGATGTTTATGAGCAGAGAGGATTAAAAGATGAATACTTCTTCTTTGGAACAGATGATTTAGGTAGAGATGTTTGGGTTAGAGTATGGTATGGTGTAAGAATTTCACTTATTATAGCTTTAATTGCAGCAGCAGTTGACTTTTTAATTGGAGTTACTTATGGAGGAATTTCAGGTTACTTTGGTGGAAGAGTTGATATGATAATGCAACGTATATCAGAGGTAATTGCAGGAATACCAGGACTTGTAGTAATAATACTTTTCATTCTAGCTTTTGAGCCAGGAATATTCCCAATAGGAATGTCCATAGCCATTACAGGATGGATTGGAATGAGTAGGATAGTTAGAGCACAGGTTATGAAGTTAAAAGAGCAAGAATTCGTAATGGCTGCAAAGACACTTGGAGTTTCAGATAAAAAAATAATTTTAAGACACTTAATACCAAATACGGTAGGACAAATAGTTGTTATGATAATGTTTACTATACCAGGAGCAATTTTCTATGAAGCATTCCTAGCATTTATAGGACTTGGACTTCCAGCACCAAGCGCATCACTTGGAGTATTAGTAAATGATGGATTCAAGGTTATGAGTTCAAATCCATATCTTTTAGCTATACCAGCAGTTGTAATCAGTGTATTAATGATTAGCTTTAATATGGTAGCAGATGGATTAAGAGATGCATTAGATCCAAAGCTTAGAAATAAGTAGGAGGTTAAGATTATGGAAACTTTATTAAAAGTAAAAGATTTAAAAATATCTTTTGAAACCCATGCAGGTAGAGTTAGAGCTGTAAGAGGAGTAACCTTTGATTTAAAGAAAGGTGAAACTCTAGCAATTGTAGGAGAATCTGGTTCAGGGAAATCAGTTTCTACAAAGGCTCTTATGGGTATACTTTCTAAAAATGGAAGAGTAGATTCAGGAGAAATAATATATGGTGAAAAAGATTTAACTAAGTTAAGTAAAAAGGAAATGGAGGTTATACGAGGAAAGGAAATCGCAATGATATTCCAAGATCCTATGACTTCATTAAATCCAACTATGACAATTGGAAAGCAAATCATGGAAGGAATAATAATACATCAAGGAGCTACAAAGGAAGAGGCTAAGAAAAAGGCAATAGAGCTTATAGAATTAGTTGGAATTCCAATGGCTGAAGAGAGATTTATGCAATATCCTCATCAGTTCTCAGGAGGAATGAGACAAAGGATAGTAATTGCAATAGCACTTGCATGTAAGCCTAAAATTCTTATAGCAGATGAGCCAACTACAGCACTTGATGTTACAATACAAGCTCAAATATTAGAGCTTATAAAGGATATTCAAAAGAAAACTGGTGTTGCAATAATCTTTATAACACATGACTTAGGAGTTGTTGCAAATGTAGCTGACAGAGTAGCTGTTATGTATGCAGGAAAGATTGTTGAAATAGGAACAAATGATGAAGTATTCTATGAACCAGCACATCCTTATACATGGGGACTTATAGCATCAATGCCAGATATGGAAGATGAAAGTGCTGAACTTTATAATATACCAGGTTCACCACCAGATTTATTAAATCCACCAGTTGGAGATGCATTTGCATACAGAAGTGAGTATTCAATGAAGATTGACTTTATAAAAGAGCCACCAATGTTCAAGATAACAGATACTCATAGTGCAGCAACATGGCTTCTGCATCCAAAAGCTCCACAGGTAACACCACCACAAGCAGTTATAAATTGCAAAAAGTTTAAAGAGAAAGTAGGTATCTAATATGGAAGAAAAAAATAAAGAGGTTCTACTTAGTATAAAGAATTTAAAACAGTATTTTAAAATAGACAAGAAAAAAATCGTAAAGGCAATAGATGATGTATCTTTTGATATATATAAGGGAGAAGTATTTGGACTTGTTGGAGAATCTGGTTCAGGAAAGTCTACAACAGGAAGAAGTATTATAGGATTATACAATCAAACAGGCGGAGAAATCACATTTAAGGGTAAAAATACAAATAGTAAATATTCTAAAGTTGAAAAAAAGGAATTTAAAAAGAGTATGCAAATGATATTTCAAGATCCGTATGCTTCTTTAAATCCAAGAATGACAGTAGAGGATATTATAGGTGAAGGACTTGAAGTTTATGAAATGGTAAAAAGTCCTGAAGATAAAAGAAATAAAGTTCGTGAGCTTTTAGAAACAGTAGGATTAGATCCAGACCATGCAAGTAGATATCCACATGAATTTTCAGGTGGACAAAGACAAAGAATTGGAATAGCTAGAGCCTTAGCAGTAGAGCCAGATTTTATAATTGCTGATGAACCAATCTCAGCACTAGATGTTTCAATTCAAGCACAGGTAGTAAATCTTATGAGAAAACTTCAAAAAGATAGAGGATTAACATATATGTTTATAGCCCATGATTTATCAATGGTTAAATATATAAGTGATAGAATAGCAGTTATGTATAGAGGGAAAATTGTTGAACTTGCAGATTCAGATGAGTTATATAAAAATCCACTGCATCCATATACAAAATCGCTTTTATCAGCAATACCGCTACCAAATCCAGAATATGAAAGACATAGAAAGAGAATTCCATATGATGCAAGCGTTCATGATTATGAAAATGAGAAGCCAGAATGGGTTGAAATAAAGGCTAATCATTTTGTATATGCATCAAAATCAGAAGTAGAAAATTTTAAAAAAGAAATAAAATAAAATTTATATAAAAGGGGAGAATTTTTATGATATTAAGAAAAAGAGGAATTGCAATGCTATTAACTACAATTGTTGCTGGAACAATGCTAGCAGGATGTGGAGGAACTGATAAAAAAGGGGGAAGTACAGATAAAACTTTAAAGCTTGCTTGGACAAGTGATATAAAATTAACTGACCCAACACATGCTTATGATGGAGCTACTAAGGATTTATTAGCAAACATAATGGAAGGGTTATTTATGTTAGATGATAAAGACCAAGCAGAAAAAGCATTAGCAGAAGATGTTAAATTTGATGAAAAAACAAATACTTACACATTCAAAATTAAAGAAGGTGTAAAATGGTTTAAAACAGTTGAAGGAAAAGCAGTTGAAACAGGTGATGTAGTTGATGCAGAAGACTTTGAATATGCATGGAAAAGACAAGCGGATCCAAAAACAGGTTCACAACAAGCACAATTCTTAAACTATGCAGCTATTAAAAACTATGACAAAATTTCAAAAGGTGAGCTTAAGCCAGAAGAGCTAGGAGTTAAGGCATTAGATAAATATACTTTAGAAGTTCAATTAGAAAGAGCAGTGCCATACTTTGAATCATTACTTGCAATGCCATCATTCTACCCAATAAGTGAAGAGTTTGTTGAAGAAGTAGAAAAGGGTGGAAAAACTTTTGGTACATCAATAGATACAACTATAGCATATGGACCATTTATAATGAGTGAGTGGAGAACAGATGAATTAATAAACTTTAATAAAAATGATGAGTACTGGGATGCTGAAAAGGTTGGACCAGATAAAGTTGAAATAGTTATAAATAAAGACACAGCTTCAACTAAAAACCTTTATGAAGCAGGAGATATTCACAAAATAGGTTTATCAAGTCAAGATGCAGAAACTTATAAAGATTCAGAAGAATTTGTATCAACTTTAGGAAGTGCTGTAACTTCATTAAAGTTCAACATGAAATCTAAAGCAGTTCAAAATGTTAATTTAAGAAAAGCTATGTCTATGGCAATAGATAAAGAGCAATACGTAAATAGTGTTCTTAAAAATGGTTCAAAAGTAGCAACAGGAATAATTCCAGAAGGATTTACTTTTGATAAAGACGGAAAAGATTTCAGAGAAGGTTATGCAGGAGTTAACTTTAAGTTAGATGAAGCAGAAAAAGCATGGGCACAAGCTAAAAAAGAGCTTGGAGATAAAATTGAAGTAGAGTTATTACTTACAGATTCTGATGGAGACAAAAAGAATGGTGAGTACTTACAATCACAATTAGAAAAGAATTTACCAGGATTAAAAGTTAAAATAAAGCAAGTTCCATTTAAAAACAGATTAGATCTTGAAGCAAGTGGAAAATATGATGTAGTTTTAGCAACTTACGGATTAAACTACACAGATCCAGTAGCGCTATTAGAACTTTGGACAAGCGATAGTTCAATAAACAATGCATTCTACAACAGTCCAAAATATGATGAATTAGTTAAAAAAGCTAAAGCTGAGCAAGACCCAGCTAAGAGATGGCAAATGTTATTAGATGCAGAAAAGCAATTTGTTGAAGTTGATGTAGTTAAAGTTCCAATAACTCAAGGTGCAAAAACTTTCTTAATCAGCAATGATATTGAAGGATACAGAATAAATAAAACTGCTTATGCAGATGTTTGGAAAACAGCTCAATTTAAATAAGAATATAAAGTTAAAGGGGCTTTTATAGCCCCTTTTTAAAAAAGAAGGGTTTAGGAAATTGGAGGAGAAAAGTTATGGATTATAAATTTATAGAAAAACTAACACAGATAAATGGAATATCAGGTCATGAGGATGAAGTGAGAAAAGAGCTTTATAATCACTTAAAAGATTATAGTGATGAAGTAAGCTTTGATAATATAGGAAGTATAATATTTACTAAAAAATCTAATAAAGAAAATGCACCAAAGGTTATGATAGCAGCACATATTGACCAAATTGGTTTTGTTATAACAAGAATTGATGATAATGGATTTTGTTACTTTAAGCCAATAGGTGGATGGTATCCTACGCAACTTTTAACTCAAGAAGTAACAGTTAAAACTGAAGAGGGAAAAGAGTATATTGGGGTTATAGGACATGTGCCAGTTAAAGTTTTAAAAGAAAAGAAAGAAATAGACTTTAGAGATATGTTTATAGATTTTGGTGTTTCTTCTAAAGAAGAGCTTCACGGCTTTGGCATTAGTGTTGGAGATCCATTAACACCGGTTTCAGCATATAAACCATTATGCAACAACCGATTTGTAGCAACAAAAGCATGGGACAATAGAGTTGGATGTGCAATAATTGCAGAAGTATTAAAAGCTTTAAAGGATGTAGAAATTCCATGTGATTTACATTTAGCAGGTACAGTTCAAGAGGAAGTTGGAATTAGAGGTGGAAAAACAGCCTCATACAAGATAAATCCAGATATAGGTATATCTATTGATATAGGTGCTTATGGAGATACTCCAGGAATTGATAAATATGATTCTAGTTTAGAGCTTGGTAAAGGACCTTCAATAGCAGTTTTAGATGCAACAGCTATAGGAAATACAAAGATGGTTAGATTTGCTAAAAAGGTTGCAAAAGAAGGAAATATTCCTTATCAAACAGATGTAATGCTTGCAGGTGGAACAGATACAGGAGCTATGCATATAAACAGAGAAGGTTCTATTGGATTAACAATTTCTATTCCAACAAGATATGGACATTCTCACAATAGTATAATTCACTTAGATGACTTAGAAAACTCGGTAAAATTATTTGTAGAAATGATAAAAAATATGGATGATAAAATGTTAAAAGAAATGAAAACTTTTATATAATTAAAAAAACTTCTCTATTTTAGGTAGAGAAGTTTTTTATTGTAGTAAAATGTAAAATAGTGTAAAATAAATGTATAAATTTCCTGAAGATTTGGAAAATTTAAAACTATTTCATAAGTACGATGTATTTTATAATTAATACATACTTTATGAAATTTAATTAGGGGTTAAAGGGGTTAAAGTATGAGAAAGAAAATATTGATTAATATTTTAGAGGAAACAGAATATGTGAAAATGGATGAGATTACAAAAAGGATGAAGGTTTCTGATAGAACTATTAGAAGCGAAATAATGGAGATAAACAAAGATGGGGAAAAGTTTTTAATTAGGGTAATCAATAAGAGAGGAAAAGGATATAAGCTAGAAATTGAAGATAAGGAAAAGTATGAGGAGTATACAAAGACTCTAGAAGAGGAAGAGCAATATTCTTTTACAATCCAAAAGGAAATTAGAGTTTCTAAAATAACAAAAATTATTTTAGAGTGTAGAGACTATATAACAATTGATAAAATTGCAGACTTATTAAAATATAGTAGAAGCACTGTAATTAGCGATTTAGGTGAAGTTTATAAAAATTTAGAAAAGCTTGGGATAGATGTAGAAAAAAAATCAAGGTTTGGAATTAAAGTATTAAATACTGAAGTGGATGTAAGAAAATGCTTAGCAAGACAAATCTATAAAAATAATTTTATAGACAATCTTATAGAAGTTCAAGGAGACCTTGAAAAGATATTTTTTAAGGTAAAGGAAATTTTTATAAATGAGATTATAAAAAATAAGATAGAAATAAGTAATATATGTATAGAAAATATATTTTATCATTTCAAAATTTTAATTATAAGAGCAAAAAGTAAAAATTTTATATTAGAAAATATGGAGTGTAGAGAAAAAGAGCTTGAAGTATTAAAAAATGAGAATTTTTATAGAATAAGTGAAAAGGTTTTAACTTCAGTAGGAGATTATTTAAAGGTAGAAATTCCAGAAACAGAAGTAATATGTTTAGCAAAGCAGATTTTAAAAAAATCTAATTTTTTTAGTGATAATAGTGAGATGGAAGAAAAGGTAAAGAGGGATATAAAAGAGATAATTAGTCAAATAGATGTGGAAAATAAAATAGAAATTTTAGAAGATGAAAATTTAATTAAAAATCTATCTATGCATCTATGTGGAGTAATAGAAAGAGTAAAGACAAATACTCAATTAAAAAATCCTTATTTTGAAGAAATAAATGTAAGGTATCAAGAGATAATGCT
>NZ_JBOFRG010000199.1:0-2460 GCF_051650885.1 Clostridium sp. | reverse complement strand
TTATTTTTTTCTTTTACTATAACTATACAAAAGCCAATTACTCCAACTATTGTTAATAATTCAATAGCCATAATATATTTTAGTACACTTTCATCCATAATTCCAAGTGTTACAAAATTAGTTAATGTAAATACTATTAAAACTGGTAGCATAGTAAGTGCAAGCATTATGCTTAAAAGCTTTTTAGTTTTTAAATTTGCTTTATATGAACCTTCTTTGTTTTTAGGATCAATTTTCATTGTGCTTTTATACATTAAAATATCTGATCCTATATAAATTAAAATAAGTAGTACTATTGTACCCATCATTATATATACTCCACCAGACCCTTTATCTGTCCATCCATCTGCTACACCACTAAAGTTAAAGTGTGTTGGTATCTTTTCTGGCAAATCATTGTATCTAGTTATTATTTCATATCCATTTATAAAAATAAATATAAAAGCTATTCCTATATAGTAAATAATTCTACCACTACTAAGTTTAACTTTCTCTAAAACTGCAACTGTCTTAGGCTTTTTATAAACTATATTAGTTTTTTTAGCCTCTAACACAAATTTATGCATTTTTGCACTTATAACAAAGTTAACACCAATATAAAGAAGTATTCCAATTGGAAGTAACCATTCACTCTTTAAAATTCCACCTAATACAACAATTAAAATAAATATAATTCCTGTACTTATATTTATCTTTTTATATTTTGTAATTATTCCACTAAAAGGCTCTTCAATCTTTTGTTCCTCTTCAACAACACATCCAAACAAAATTCCTTTTCTCCCCTTTATAGGCAAATAATTATTCATAGCTATTAAAACTACCATTACTAAGAAAATTATAAAAATCTCACTATCCATTTCTATCTCTCCCTTTTAAAGTTTTTAAAATTATCTAAAACCTTTTCCACAATCTCATCTTTAGAGATTCCCATTAAAAATGCCTCTGAAAGTATAAGTTTAAGCTTCTCTTCAAACTCTTCTTTATACGCTTCTCTTTCACATACATCAATCATTGCCCCTGTTCTTCTATCAATTTTAACAAAGCCCTCATCCTTTAGTAAATTATAAGCTTTATTAATAGTGTGTAAATTAACTTCAATCATAGAAGACATCTGCCTAACTGACGGTAAACTATCACCATTTTTTAAATTACCTATTGCTATAGATCTAACTATTTCATTTCTTATCTGCAAATAAATTGGAATATCACTATCAAACTCAACATCTATAAACATTAAACTCCTCCTCAATTATTGTTATACATATAATATAACATAAGTGTTAAAGATTCGATACACTATTCCTTAAAATTCAAAAGAAAAAAAACTGGCCCAAGCCAGTTTTCTCCTAAATTCTAAATTTAAAATTTTTCATTCTTAATTCCAACTACTTCTTACTAGCAAAATCAATACGTTCCATTGCACGACTAAGGGCTAACCTTGTCCTTAATTCATCTATACCTTCATTGCTATATTTCTCATCTTTTAATTTGCTTTCTGCCTTTTCTTTAGACATTTCAGCTCTCTTAACATCGATTTCTTCTTTAGTTTCTACAGTATCTGCACATAAAACTACAGTTCCATCTTTAACTTTTAAGATTCCCCCAGATGCAAAGTATTCTAATACATTGTTATCATCTGTTGTTATTGTAAGTTTTCCTGGAAGTGTTGGTGTAATTAAATTTTCATGTTCTGCTAAGATTGAAAATTCTCCATTTGAATTTTTCAAGCTTATCATTGATGTTTCTTTATCATATATCTTTTTATGTGGTGTTATAACTAATAGATTGAATCCATTCATATTTATCACCTACTCTTGTATGCTCTTAGCTTTTTCTATAGCCTCATCTATACTACCTACAAAAAGGAATGCTGACTCTGGAAGATCATCATGTTTACCTTCTAAAATCTCTTTAAATCCTCTTATTGTTTCTTTAACTGGAACATATCTTCCCTTCATTCCTGTAAACTGTTCTGCAACAGTAAAAGGTTGTGATAGGAATTTCTCTATTTTTCTAGCTCTTGAAACTACAACTTTATCTTCATCAGATAGCTCGTCAACTCCTAAGATAGCTATGATATCTTGAAGTTCTTTATATCTTTCTAAAATATTTTTAACCTTTGATGCTATATCATAATGTTCTTGACCTACTATTCTAGGATCAAGTAATCTTGATGATGAATCTAGAGGGTCAACAGCTGGATATATACCTTTTTCTGAAACTGCTCTTGATAAAACTGTTTTAGCATCAAGGTGACTGAATGTTGTAGCTGGTGCTGGGTCAGTTAAGTCATCGGCAGGTACATAAACTGCTTGAACTGATGTAATTGAACCTTGTTTAGTTGATGTGATTCTCTCTTGAAGAGCTCCCATCTCTGTTGCTAGTGTTGGTTGATATCCAACGGCTGATGGTATTCTTCCAAGTAAGGCAGAAACCTCTGACCCTGCTTGTGAATATCTG
>NZ_JBOFRG010000198.1:0-2070 GCF_051650885.1 Clostridium sp. | reverse complement strand
CATGATTTATTCGCTAAGTTTGTTCTCAGTGCACTTTGTTGCATTTCGCTTTTATCGATACACCAATTTTTACACCTCAGCCAAACGTAAAAATGTTTTTGTGATATTTCAAGTTTTTTTTTTGTTTTGTTTTTTGTTTTTTGCCATTTCCCCTCAGGTTTTTCTATGTACAAATTGAAAATGCACATAAAAACAGGTGGATGAAAAAACACCTAATGACTTGCTTAACGGAAGATTCAGGAAATATTTCTAATTGCCGTATTTCCCATAAATGTGGCCATTGTGACTCTATGGGTCATGCCAACTTTACACTTGCCGTTTCCGTTGTAGAGATTCGAGGAGGTAGCTAACCATCCAACCAACTAACCGTCCTTGCAGGTACTCTCATCAAAGCCGACTGAACCATTCCTTCACCTAACGCCGAACCATAGTAATTTCAAAATTTATAGTAGAGATGGAAATGCATCAGAATGGACTGCTGGAAGACGGTCTGCTTTTGAAGCGCTTCTAGTCCACATTTGAACCACAGAGACATGACAAAGCTACAGAATCATTGTTTCACCTCTCACCTCTGCGCTCACCAAGCGTCACAGTGTTTTGACCACACTCTAAACACAGGTCTACATCACTGCATCAAAGTGATAGGTTCATTTACTGTGAGTGTCTGTAAAAAAGAGTGTCAGTTCACACTTAGCTAGCTAAGATAATACTAGCTCAGCAAAAGTAGCTTCTTGCTTGACAACATTTTCATTCAAAGTTTTCTTTCAACATAAAGATACAATTTAACGGACAACAGTTACTTGCAGGCAACGCTTTCCAAGGCTCTCAAAGGGTAGAAAAATAAAAGGAGTTAGCTGCCCACATGTCAAACCATGTTTACTCTCTGCTCAGGAAGTGACCTCTAACTGCTGGCAGCATCATGTGACTCTAGACACTAATAGAAATAAAATAATGCAACTGAGTGCAATACCAAAAAAATATAATAACATAATCTGTACAGCAGTTCAACATACATAACACATCAGCACATACAGAAGTTCTGTTATGATGAAGCTGTATCAAATCGTGGTTGTGTTCAGTGCTGCCAAAACATCTGTTGTAGTCTTCGATATAACTGTTCTTCCCAGATTCACTAATGTCAAGAAGATGAGTGAATATCAGGGGGGATCAGCGTCCTCAAGAGTCAGTTTTACATCTGCGAAGAGTAACAGCTCCAGAGAATATCCTCCAGCCTTCAGCTTTGGACCCAAACCTTCACAAACAAGGTAAGATCATCAGTACTGTCATATACTCAACATCATGTATTATACTGGGGAAGATTTCCCAGAACTGACACCAGCATTTAAAGATTCTGATATGTAGGTTTGAAATGTTCTCTGTCACAGGACCACAATGCTATTATTTAGTATTCATGAATTTTTACAGATAAATGTAGTTGTTTGGATTCACAGTTGAGTTTCAAAACTTACGCAGTGAGCTGTGAAGGAATGTTGAACTAAAAACAATTCCAGACTGCTGCATACAGGAAATTAGTCTTCTGTGTTACCCACAATCCCTGACAAGTAATCAATTGACCAGGCTGCTCTTAAAGTGAACAAGCAGCACCACCTTGGGTCATAGGGGATATAAAAGATCACTTGGTTTTAAGCGCAGACAAATGGGAACCAACATTAGCTTTACATCCTGACTGCATGAAATGATGACCTATTTACTTCAGTAATTTAATTACAAACAACTTCTGACATACTTTATTAGCACCAGTACCAGGCATGGTGATGCTAATTACTCAAATGTATGCAGAACTTGACATTCTGATTGGTAGCCTTCATGAATAATTTGTATTATTAGGATTTATTTGTGTATGTGATCTGCCTGTTACTTTAGATACATCAGTCTAAATTAAGAGTTTACTAGAATGATGAATGATGATGCATACTCTTTCAGCTACATCAAGTGAAAGATGGGAACATCCCCTCCAAATAATTTTTAAGTTTGAGAGTGAGCCGATTTTGTTATAGGGTACATTTGAGATGGAAACTCCACCTTACTAAAATAGTAAATAGTCATCAG
>NZ_JBOFRG010000197.1:0-3732 GCF_051650885.1 Clostridium sp. | reverse complement strand
AATTAATTCTTCAGAAACTTTTGCAAATGCCTTGTTTACACTTTTGTAAATACTTCCATTTTCAATATTTATATTTGGAGAATTAACTTTTGTTAAAACTGTATTACTAATATTTTCTTTATCTACAGTAGTATTTGGTGATAAAGTAAATGTATATTTAGCTACTGCCGTATTTGGAATTGGATTTTCAGTTGGCATTTTAGTAATCTTAGCCTTATATGAAATAACGGCAGTATCATTTGGCTTGAGAGTTCCTATTTGGATTCCAACCTCAGGGTTTCCACTTGTGATTTCACGACCATTTACAGTTACGCTTCCTTGAATAAATGAAGTTCCTTCGGGAACAGTATCATTTATAACTACATTTAACGCATCTACATTACCAGTATTTTTAACCCTTATAGTATAAGTTAAAGTTTCACCTACATCCGCATAAGCTTTATCAACTTGCTTTATAAGGCCACCTGTTTCACTACTTATATCAGCTGAATTAACTTTTGTACTAACTGTATTTGAGGTGTCTTGACCTTTCCCACCATTTGGATTATTTTGATCTACTGTATAAGTGTAATTTACAGTTCCACTATTTAAAATAGGATTTGGGTTTGGGATTTTTATAACTTTCCCTTTAAATTCTATAACTACACCTTCATTTGGCTTGACTGTTCCTATATTAATTCCAGTTGCTGGATTTCCTAAATTAGTTATTCCATTTACCTTAACTGATCCTTGAATAAATGAAAGACCATCTTGAATAGTGTCAGTAAAAATAACATTATTCGCATTTGTATTTCCTTTATTTAAAAGTTTTATTGTATAAGTTACCTCATCCCCTATTTTAGCAAAGGCTTTATCAACTTGTTTTACAATACCACCAAGTTCAGGTTTAAAGGTTGCAATATTTACATTAGTTGTTACTGTGTTACTTGTACTAGTATTATTTTGAATAGCTCCAGTTAAAGGATTTACAACATAACTAAAATCTACAATCCCTTCATTAGGCATTGGATTTATAGTTGGAACTTTAGTAACTACTGCTCTAAATGAAAGAACTTTAGTTTCTGACGGTTTTATAGTTCCAATAGATACACCCGATGTTAAAGAGGCACCTACAACAACATTTCCATTTACAGCAATTGAATTATTAACAAGTTGAACTCCATCAGGAATTGTATCTTTAAATACTACATTTATAGCATCAGTATTACCTGAGTTTCTAATTCTTATAGTATAAGTTAAAATATCTCCAATATTTGCAGCTGCTTTATCTACAAATTTAACTAAATCACCATTATTTGGAGAAATAGTAGCTACATTTACTTTTGTAGTTACAAGATTAGACTCACTACTATCTGTTCCTTTTTCTCCTGTTAATGGATTTTTTATATACTCATAATTTATATTTCCTTTGTTAGGAATCGGATTTGGATTTGGCATAGATACAATTTTTACATTAAATCTTACTATTTTTGTTCCATTTGGAATAATATTTCCGATATTAACCCCTATTTCTGGATTGGCATTTGGAATGATTCCACCATCTACAGTTAAGGTATTTAAAATATAAGTTGTTCCATTTGGAATAGTATCTTTAAATAAAACATTTAAAGCATCTACATTTCCAGTATTAGTTATTTTTATAGTATAAGTTAAAGTTTCTCCAATACTTGAGTAGGCTTTATCAACTTCTTTAACAATGCCTGTAACAGGTTTTATTACAGCACCATTTACAGCAGTTGTTACTTTATTACTTGTATTCGATTCACTTTGTCCATTTGGATTTGATGGATTTACAGTATAGTTATAGTTTACAATAGCTTCATTTGGAATTGGATTAACTGTTGGAATTTCAGTGACTTTAACTTTAAAAGTTACAACAACATTTTGTTGTGGATTTATAGTTCCAATAGGAATACCTGCATTTGGAACTGCTAATATATTAGGAATTCCATTTACAGTAACAGAACCTAAAACAAAGCTTGTGCCACCTGGGATAGTATCTTTTAATACTACGTTGTTAACAGGAACATTTCCTGTATTTCTTAAATTAATAGTATAAGTTAAAACATCTCCAACCGATGCGTAAACCTTATCCACGCTCTTAACTAATCCACCATTATTTGGGCTAATACTTCCTGAGTTTATTTGAGTTGGTACTTTATTAGAAGTTACTGTAACACCTTTATTTGGGGAAGTTGGCGATGGCTTATATTCATAATCCACTGTAGCTTTATTTTCAATAGGATTTATAGTCGGAATCTTTGTAACTAGAACTTTAAATGTTACAATCACGCTAGAATTTGGACTAATATCCCCAAGTGGTACACCAAGTTCTGGATTTGCACCTTGCCTTGAAACACCATTAACAGTAACTGAATTTTGAATAAAACTTGTTCCATCTGGTGCTGTATCTCTAAAGATTACATTTAAAGCATCAACCAATCCTGTATTTTTAACATTAACAGTATAAGTTATTACATCATTTAACTTTGCATAAGTTTTATCTGCTGTTTTAATAACCCCTTCTCCTGGCTTAATTGGGCTTTCACCTATTAACGTATTTACAGTATTTGAAGTAACATTATTAGAAACAGGACTACCATTTGGGATAGGCCTATAAGTGTAAGTTAAGTCAGCTTTATTTGGAATAGGATTTGGAACTGGCATCATATCTACATGAACTCTGAAAATTATAGTTTTAACTACATTTGGAGTTAAAATTCCAATATTCACACCAGAATTTAAATCACCTGATACGCTTTGGCCATCTACAGTTAATGTACCTTGAACGTAAGATGTTCCATTTGGAATAATATCTTTTAAAATACTTGTCTCAGTTGGAATATTTCCTGTATTTTTTACACTTATAGTATAAGTTAAAGTCTCACCTATACTAGAAACCGCTTTATCAACAGATTTTATAATCCCAGGGCTAATATCAGTACCTGGCTTAACTACAGCACCATTTACATTAGTTGAAACTTGATTACTTTCTAAATTTTCTGGTATATCTGGCGAAGTTGGTGTTGGCTTATACGTGTAAATTAAATTTGCAATATTAGTTACAGGATTTGGATTTGGTAATCTTCCCTGTACAAGTCGTACTTTATAAGTCATCACAACATTTTGTCCTGGGCTTATAGTGCCTACTAAAACTCCCACACTTGGATTATCTAAAGGCCTTGAAGTACCATTTACAACAACAGATCCTTGAACAAAGCTTGTATCTTGAGGAACAATATCATTTATAACTACATTATTTGCAGCAACTTGTCCTGAATTACTAGCTCTAACAGTGTAAGTTATTTCTCCACCAATATCAGAAACCGTTGTAGATACTTCTTTTGTAACTGATGTTATTGGCTTGCCAGGTGGTGTTACTGGCACTACTGTATTTACAAGATTTGAAGTTGTACTTCCAGTCTGTGGTGTTCCTCCAGATGGTGTGTAAGTATAATCAACCTTACTTACATTTGGAATTGGATTCGGTACTGGAATTTGATTTATTTTAGCTTTAAATGATACAACAGCAAATCCATTTACAGGTATATCAGGAATATTTATTCCTGATGTTGGGTTCGAAAGAGGACTTGGTGTTCCATTTACACTTGCAGAACCTGTGACAAAAGTTAATCCACTAGCTTGAAGAGTATCTGTAAAGATAATATTAGTTAATGGAGTTGTTCCAGTATTGGTAATAATAGAAACATAATTGATCTCGTCACCAATATT
>NZ_JBOFRG010000196.1:0-6569 GCF_051650885.1 Clostridium sp. | reverse complement strand
TAGAGATAGGAAAAATAAGAAAGAATATGGGGGAAAGCTTAACGGACCTTCAATTAGAGATAGATGAACTTAGAAAAGAAATAGAGATTCTAAAAAAAGATAAAAGTAAAAATATAGAAGATGAAGAAGAAATAGTATATAATAAAAAAGAAAGTGACATAATAAATGAAATAGATTTTAATAATATATCAAAAAAAGAAAAGATAAAAAGGCTTATATTAGAAGGGAAAAAGGATGAGGACATTTGCGCTTTAGCAAATGTAACTAAGGGGGAAATATTATTAATACGTGGGTTATTAAAATAAGAGAAAAATTAGAAAATATAGTTGATAGAAAAGTCTTACTTGGTATAGGAATTGGATTAATTATAGGTGGTATTGGTAGTTTGTTTTTCAATTCTAATATAGAAAATGTGACAAAGATAGAGGAAAAAGCGAGAGAGATAGGCATGCATTTTGAAGATGAATGTAAAGTTATTTTTAAAGGGGATGAGAAAAAATGATAAGAAGTCTTTATACATCAATTTCAGGACTAATATCACTTGAAAATAAACAATCAGTTATTTCTAATAATATGGCAAATGCAAATACAAATGGATTTAAAAGTGAAACATTAGGATTTAAAAGTTTTAAAGAAGTAATGATTCAAAATAAAGACAAGGTAGTTGGTGGTCAAAATGTTAAAAATGAAATAGGAGAACTTTCACTTGGAGTAGCTATGGATACTGTAGACACTAGATTTACTCAAGGTGATTTTAAGGAAACAGGAAAAATGGGTGACTTTTCTATAGATGGTAGAGGATTTTTTGTAGTTCAAAGAGGTGGAGAAAGATTATTTACTAGAGATGGAAATTTTAAAGTTAATAACGATGGTTTTTTAGTAACAACAACAGGAGATAATGTTCTTGGAACTAATAAAAATACAGGAAGAATGGAACCTATATTTGTAGGAAATGAAAAGTTTCTACAACAAGGAGATGGAAGTCTTTTAGTTGGAGGAAGAAATGCTTATAAAATTGCAACAGCAGATTTTAATGATTATAAAAGCTTAGACAAAGTTGGAGATAATTATTACACTGGAAATAACCCTATATATAATGCAGAAGTTACTGTTTATCAAGGATTTATAGAAAGATCTAATGTAAATATAACAAACGAAATGGTAGATATGTTATCTACTATGAGAAGCTTTGAAACAAATCAAAAGTTTATCTCAATGCTTGATGAATCTTTAGGAAAAGCATGTAATGAAATTGGTGCTATAAGATAGGGGGAGAATATTATGATAAGAACACTTTATACAAGTAAAAGTGGAATGAATGCAAATCAAAATAGATTAGATGTAATTTCAAACAATTTAGCAAACTCAGGAACTATGGGATATAAGAGAGTTGATGTTGGATTTAAGGATTTATTAAACGAATCTTTAGACAGACAAGGGTATCCTTTAAAAGATAAAAATGCAAATATTGGGACTGGAGTTAAAACTACAGAATATTTTAGAGATAATGGACAAGGAAATTTGAGAGAAACTTTAAGAAGTACAGATTTATCCATAGATGGAGAAGGATATTTTAAAGTTATAGGACCAGATGGAAGTGTAGCTTATACAAGAGACGGGGCTTTTTCAGTAGATGGAAGAGGTAGACTTGTAGATGGAAGAGGAAACAAGCTTGAAATAAGCTATAAAAATGGTAAAAATGAAAATAATGTTAGCTTCACAAAGGACAATTTCTTAATTGATAAAGATGGAGCTGTTTTTATAAAAAACAAAGATAAGTTTGAAGAGGTTGGAAAAGTAAATGTTTATACAGCAGTAGGAGACAAAGCTTTCACGTCAATAGGAGAAAACTTATTTTTACCTGTAGATGGAACAAATGTAGAGTTATCAAAGGACTATGCAATATATCAAGGGTTATTAGAAGGATCTAATGTTGATATAGGGCAAGAGTTTACAGATTTAATCGTAACACAAAGAGCATTTCAGTTAAGCTCTAAAAGCTTAACTACAGCAGATGAGATGTGGGGAATGATAAACGATATAAGAAGATAAAATTTTATATTTTCCTAGACATTAAAAAAGACTGGCTTTTGCCAGTCTTTTCTACTTTTCTATATTAACTAATAGCAGTATTAGTTAATGGTGGCACTACTTGTTTCTTTCTTGAAAGAACACCAGGTAAAAATGCAGTTGAAGCTTCAAGTTTAATATTGAATGCTTTTTCAACTAAATCAAATCTATCACCTGCAACAAGTATTTGAGATCCTTCGTTTAAAACATCTGTTAAAAGAATCATAGAAACGTCAAGACCATCTATACCGTTTTTCTTAGCCATATAAGTTAACATTTCTTCTTTTAATGGCATAAATCCATCAATATCCATAGTGTTAACTTGCGCTATTCCAACTTTAACGTCACCCATATTAAATGGTTTATAGTCTTGGTTAAATATTTGTGCTACAGTTTTTCCTTTTAAAGAAGTTCCAGCTTTTAATAAAGCAGTTCCAAACTCTTCAACTTGAACACCAGCAATATCAGCTAATTTTAAGCAGATTTGCTTGTCTTGTGGAGTACAAGTAGGGCTCTTAAATAAAAGAGTATCTGAAATTATAGCTCCACATAAAAGTCCCGCAATTTCTCTTGATGGTCTAATGCCATTTTCAAAGAAACATTTAGAGACAATTGATGATGTACTTCCAATTGGTTCATTTCTGAAATAGATTGGGTTATTAGTTAATACATCAGCAACTCTGTGGTGGTCTATTATTTCAAGAACTTCTGCTTCTTCAAGTCCATCAACTGATTGTCCTCTTTCATTGTGGTCAACTTGAATCACTTTTTTCTTATAGTTAGAAATTAAGTGATATCTTGAAATAGTTCCTACAACTCTTCCATCTGGGTCAGTTACAGGGTAACTACTATATCTTGATTCAAGCATAGTTTCTTTTACTTCTTCAACTAAGTCATCTGTAGTAAATGAAACTAAATTTTCTTTAGCCATTACGAATCCTACAGGAATACTTTGGATTATAAGTCTTGAAGCTGTAAATGAATCGTGAGGAGTTGAAATTACAGTAACTCCATTTGCCTTAGCTTTTTCAACTAAAGAATCAGAAAGTGTGTTAGATCCTGTAATGATCATTAAAGAAACACCTGTGTTTATTAAGTTTTCTTGAACATCAGGTCTATCTCCAACGATAGCAATATCGCTAGCATCGATATGTTCTTTCATTGAATTAGGTTGCATAGCAGCAACACAGATTTTCCCTTTGAAAATTTTAGTAGCTTCATTTATGTAGACAGGCTTTGCAGAAAGTGTATCTAAAATATTGTCTATTGAAGTTTCGCTTTTAGCTAAGATTTGGTTATCCCAAATATCCATATATGAAGAAGTTAAGTTAGATAAAGATATAACTCCTACTAAATGTTCGTTGCAGTCTGCAACAGGCATAGATTTTATATTTTTATCTCTCATGATATTCCAAGCCATTTTTAATGAAATTTCAGGTGAAACTGGGCTTATAGTATCAATTTTTAAATCTTCAACCTTTAATTTTACTGTTGTTAATAATTGAGGTGCATTTACACCAAAATAATCTAATATAAATTGCGTTTCTGGATTTACATTTCCAAGTCTAACTGGAATTGCAGGTATATCGCCAATTCTATTTTTTAAATCAGCATATGAGTAAGCTGCACAAATTGAGTCAGAATCTGGATTTTTGTGACCAGTTACGTAAATAACGTTTCTCATAATAATTCCTCCTTAAATATAAAAATTCTATATTAATTGTAAAACCTAAATAGAAATTTGTAAAGAAAAGTTATATAGAAATTCTTCATAAGTTTTCTTATTTTAAATATATATAGAATAGAGAGAAATTATAAGGAGGAAAAGTTTTGTCAGAAAACAAGAGTAAGATACTTGGTTTATCAACTAATGAGGCTGAAAAAAGAATAAAAACTTTTGGTCTAAATGTACTTGAAGAAAAAAGAAGAATTTCATTAATAAGAGTTTTTTTATCTCAATTTAATGATTTTATGGTATGGGTGCTTATAGGTGCAACTATTATTTCAGCAATTATGGGGGATATAGCAGATGCTGTAACAATTTTTATTATTATTTTTATTAACGCCCTTTTAGGTTTTTTTCAGGAGTTTAAAACAGAAAAATCTCTTGAAGCATTAAAAAACTTGGCAGCACCTACCTGTAAGGCTTATAGAGATGGAAGAGTGAAAATTATTAAGTCAAGTGAATTAACAATAGGAGATATGGTAATTTTAGAGGCAGGAGATAGAGTGCCAGCAGATGGTGAGTTTTTAGAATGCTCTGGAATTGTTGTTGATGAATCACTTTTAACAGGAGAATCAGTTGGAGTTTCTAAAGAAGAGAAAAAAGGAAAAAACAATGGATTTATGGGAACAAATATATTAAAAGGAAAAGCTTTATTTAAAGTTCTTAATATTGGAATGGAAACAGAAATGGGGAAAATTGCAAACTTACTTCAAAATATTGAAGAAGAAAAATCACCATTAAAGCTTAAGTTAGATTCCTTAGGAAAAATATTGGTAGTCATATGTTTAGTTATATGCTCTTTAGTAACTGTTTTAGGAGTGTTTAGAGGAAATGAATTAGGGGAAATGTTTATGCTTGGAGTTTCTTTAGCAGTAGCAGCAATTCCAGAAGGACTTGCAGCTATAGTTACTGTAGCCCTTGCCCTTGGTGTTTCAAGAATGCTTAAGAAAAATGCTTTAGTTAGAAAGCTTCCAGCAGTGGAAACCTTAGGATGTACCTCAATTATTTGTTCAGATAAAACAGGAACATTAACACAAAATAAAATGACTGTAAAAGAAGTGTTTATAAATGGAAAAGTAATAGAAATAGAAAAAGAAGATATAAATAAAGCTGGAGGGATTGAAAAGCTAAAAAATATATTTGTATGTTGTAATGACTGCACAATAGATGGAAAAATTAAAAGTATAGAAAAGTCTCTTCACGGAGATCCTACAGAAACTGCTTTAATAAGGATGTTTTTCAATGAATCTAAAGAGGCAATAGATTTTAGCGCTGACAAAGAAAGAGTTTTTGATTTACCTTTTGATTCTATACGAAAAATGATGTCTGTAGTAATAAAGGAAAAAGATAAAGAAATTTGTTATGTAAAGGGAGCTCCAGAAAAGATTCTTCAAAATTGTAAGTATATATATGAAGATGGAAAAGTAAAGGAATTAACTCTTCAAAAAAGAAAGAATATTGAAAAGGCATTAGATGTAATGTCAAGAAGAGCATTAAGATGCCTTGGAGCAGCATATAAGGAAAAGGATTTAAGAAAGGATGAAAGACTTGAAGAAGAACTTATTTTTGTTGGATTTTCAGGTAGTATAGACCCACCAAGAAAAGAGGCTCATGATGCAGTTTTAAAATGTAAGCTTGCAGGAATAACTCCTGTAATGATTACTGGAGACCATAAAAATACAGCACTTTCAATAGCAAAATCTCTTAATATTTGTAAAAGTGAGGAGCAAGTTTTAGAAGGAAGTGAAATAGAAGCCCTTACAGATTTAGAACTTAGACGAAAAATAAAAAATGTTAGAGTTTTTGCAAGGGTATCGCCAAACCATAAGCTTAGAATTGTTAGAGCTTTTAAGGCACTTGGAAATATAGTTGCAATGACAGGAGATGGTGTAAATGATGCACCAGCTATAAAGGAAGCCGATATTGGAATTTCTATGGGGATTTCAGGAACAGATGTAACAAAGGAAGCATCTTCTATGATACTTATGGATGATAATTTTAATACGATTGTAGATGCAGTAGAGGAAGGAAGAAATATTTATGATAACATAAGAAAATTTATAAGATATCTTTTATCTTGTAATTTAGGAGAAGTTTTAACTATGTTTTTAGCGTCTTTATTCCTTCTTCCAAATCCAATGACACCAATACAAATTCTTTTTGTAAATTTAGCAACAGATGGACTTCCAGCAATTGCACTTGGAGTTGATGGAGCTGATAAAGATATAATGAGACAAAGCCCACGGGACAAGAAGGAAGGAATCTTCTCAAGAGGCTTAACAGAAAAAATATTAGTTAGAGGAAGTTTAATTGGATTGTGTACATTGCTTTCTTTTATGGTTGCTAGATATTATAGAATGGATTTAGATACCTGTAGAACAGTTGCATTATCTACACTTGTTATGTCACAGCTTTTTCATGTTTTTGAATGTAGGTCAGAAAGACATTCAATATTTGAAATAAAAATATTCTCAAATCCATATTTGGTTTTTGCAGTACTAGTTTCAGTATCTATGCTAATGGCTGTATTATATGTGCCATTTTTACAAGGAATATTCCATACAGTTCCATTATTACTTAAGCATTGGACCATAGTTTTATGCTTCTCAGGGACTATTGCATTAATTAATAGCATATATTTATTTATCAAAAAATAAATGAAAGACTCCTATAGAATAATAAGTTCTATAGGGGTTTTTATTTCTTAGTAAAAAAGTAAGAATAAAATTCTAGTGAGAATTATTTTTATTTAGAAATATTATGATATAATGTG
>NZ_JBOFRG010000195.1:0-2279 GCF_051650885.1 Clostridium sp. | reverse complement strand
AGTATTTAAAGAAATTACTATTCCTGATAAAATAATATAAATAACTGTTACTATTGAAAGATATTTTATAATAAGTACTAATAAGTATTTATTATAAGATTTACCTCCATAAACTTTTATTATATTACTCATTTCACTTGTCATATAAAATGTAAATACTACAATTGTTGGCAGGGATAAAGCTATTGGCAAAACTATATCCATAATAAATATAATTCCTCCAATTTCAACAATTCCTTCTTTTAATAAAAATATACTATATACCACTAAAACGAAAGCTAATGATATTAATAATTCTCGAATCCCTAGCATTTTTAATTCTATCTTCTTTAACATGTCTTATTCTCATCCTTTAAAAAACAAATATAGGCGTCTTCTAAACTTATTTCTTCATTTTTGGCATTCACAGAAACTCTTTCTTTAGATATATATTTTGCTAAATATATTCCATCATCTATTTTAAAATTTAAAACTTTCTTCTCCCTATTTATTTTGTTAAATTCATCTTTAGATATTTTATCTGTCCACACAAATTCTTTATATTTAGCTATTAACTCTCTAGCATTTCCTCTGTATTCTAAAATACCTTTATTCATTATAAATAAATTATTTGAACAAAATTCAATATCTTCTACTATATGAGTCGATATTATAACAATTTTCTCTTCTGAAATCTTAGATAAAATATTTCTAAACACAATTCGCTGCTCCGGATCTAATCCTACTGTTGGCTCATCTATTATTATTATTTTAGAATCACCTAAGAAAGCTTGTGCAATTCCAAGTCTTCTTAAAACTCCTCCTGAATAAGTTTTTATCTTTTTGTCTATAAATTCTTCAAAATCAACAAACTCTATAACCTTCCCAACTTCTTCATTCTTTCCAGTTTTAAGCCCCTTTAAGTCATATATAAACTCTAAAAATTCTCTTCCTGTCACATTTTTAAATGTATCAAACTTTTGTGGAAGATACCCAATACTACCTTTAATTACATACTTATCTAAATAGTTTATATCATTTAAGCAAATTTTTCCTTCATAGCCATCTAGAAGAGATACTAAAACTTTCATAAGAGTTGTTTTACCAGCTCCATTAGGTCCTAAAATAGCAATAATTCCATTTTCAATTTCAAAAGATAATCCCTTTAAAATTTCTTTTTTCCCATACTTAAACTTTAAATTCTCTACCTTTAATTTATTATTTATCATCATATAATCACGCACCCATTTAAAACTCTAAACCCTAAGGCTTCTGTACATATAATTTCCTTTCGTTTCTCTATTTCTGAAATAATCACGTCTTTATTTTCCATTTCATTTATTATATCTTTCAAGAAAACTAGCTCTTCTTTTATATTCTTTTTCCTTGTGGTGTAAATATCATATCCATCCACATTCACTTTTTCTAGATTTCCTTTTAATAAAACCACTTCATTTCCTATTCCTTTTAAAATTCCATTTTCATTCTTAAAGTTAGATAAAACTTCATCATCACCTATATTTATAATAAATTCCTTCTCTCTTTTATCCATCATCTTTGGATAAAATGCCATATAAGTTTCTTCTAAAAAAATTTTATTTTTATTTGCAATTACATCAACATCCCCATTTGGAAGAATTCTGTTTACTAATCCCTCATAAGAAATTTTCACCTCTGTATTTCCTTCTACTTCTTGATTTAAATCAATATTTATAGTATCAAATCCTCTTTCATATTCCACATTCTTCCCATTTACTAAAACTTCTGTAACTTTAAATATTGAATCTAAATACAATAAACAGTTTTTCTCTTTTTTATCAAATGTCATATCCATTTTTACATTTGATTTTAACTTTTTATCAATATCTATATCCATATCATATTTATTTATCCTATATGCATACTCTCTCTCCTCAACTTCACCATACGCTCCAGGTGCTAAATCATAGCTATTATATCCCATATATAAAGCGCCTCCGCATATAAATATTAAAACTCCTAAAATACCATAATCTATAAAACTAATTTTAATCTTTCTTTCCTTCTTAAATAAATAATAAAATATTCCCAAAATTAAAATAACAACTATGAACTTATCTAAAGCAAAATCAAGACCATGTGAAAATCCTAAAAACCTATTATATCTCCCTAAATCAAAATCATCATGAACATTAAAAACCCTAATTATAAATGGAATTATAGTCCCATCTAGCATACTCGTATTAGCAACAATCATACTTAATGCTGAAGACATCACTAAAATACTAGTTCCAACACAAATAATTCTCTTAATTAATCCA
>NZ_JBOFRG010000194.1:0-4094 GCF_051650885.1 Clostridium sp. | reverse complement strand
TATACGTACTATTTTATTTTTCATAGTCGCTTTTGCAAGTTCTAGTACTGTTGGCATCACCTTCTTATCAAAAAAAACTATGAACATATTCGTTAAAAATAAAAAGAGTAATATAAATATAAACCACACTCTAAATTTTTTCTTTTTCTTCTTTTTTGTATAATATCGCATAAATAATCACCTTTATTTATTCCTCTATAGTTTTCCTAATAATATAATTATGTTATAATTGTAAAGAATATTATTTTATTTTTAATATTTTAAGACTAGGAGGGACAGATGGCAAAAGATAATATCTCAAAAAATAATAAACCTTCTAAGAATTCTACCTCTTCAAACAGAGGTGTAAATCTTAATAAAAAAAATGACGGTTTAAACGGGGGAAAAAAGAAAAAATCTAAAGATATAACTAAAAAATCTAAGGCTAAGAAAATTTTAAAATACTCACTTTTATCATTATTACTTTTATTTTTATCTGTATGTGTTGTAGGAATTGGCTATGTTTTTGCAATAATTAAAGCAACTCCTGAGCTAGACGTAGATAAAATAACAAATGGTAGTCAAGCCGCACAGGTAATAAGTGAAAAGGAAAATACCCCTATTGATATACCACCAACTTCTGAAACACTTAAAACTGAGCTTCTCTCAAAAGAGATTCCTCAAAATTTAAAAGATGCAATCGTTTCTATTGAAGATGAAAGATTCTATGAACATAGCGGTATAGATGTAAAAAGAATTGCTGGTGCACTTTTATATGATGTTAAATATGTAATTACAGGAAAAGGTGGCATGCAAGGTGCATCTACTATAACTCAACAATTAATCAAGAATACTTATCTTACTAATGAAAGAAGCATCGACAGAAAAATAAAAGAAATATATTTAGCTCTTCAACTTGAAAAACAATTGTCTAAAGATGAAATTTTAACTGCTTACCTTAATAATTTCCCTGTAGGTGGAACTTCTTATGGTGCTGAAGCAGGTGCTAAATATTACTTTAATAAAAAGGCAAAAAATCTTTCTTTAATAGAATGTGCTTATTTAGCTGGAGTTACACAAGCAACTCACACATATAATGCTCATAATCCTAACAATATAAAAGATCCTTCAAAGTATATAAACAGAACAAAAACTGTTTTATCTAAAATGAAGGAGCATAATTATATAACTGAAAAGGAATATAATGACTCTATTAAAGCATTGGACTCTGGAAAGCTTAAATTTAAAAGATCAACTAATACTCATACAGTTAAATATGAATCATATGTAACTGCTACTTTAGATCAAGTAAAAAAAGATTTAAAATCTAAATTAAAATGTACTGATGAAGAAGTTAATAATTTATTAGCTACTGGTGGCCTAAAAATTTATACTCCATTAGATGTAAAACTTCAAGACCAAGTACAAAAAATAATGGATGATCCAAATAACTATAATATAGCTGGTGCTAGTGAAAAAGATAAAGACGGTGTTTATAAGCTTCAAAGTTCTGCTACTATCTACGATTTTAAATCTAATCAGGTAGTTGCTATGGTTGGTGGGCGTGGAAAGCAACCTGCTATGTCTACTAATAGAGCTTATTCAGCTTTAAGGTCTGTTGGTTCTGCTATAAAACCATTAACTTCATATGGTCCTGCTATTGATCAAAAAGTAATGACTGCAGGTTCTGTAATTGATGATGCTCAAACACCTGCTACTAAAAAAGTATATGCAGGTAGTAATTCACCAAACTCATATAAAGGACTACTTACTCTAAGAGAATCCTTAAAATATTCAAGCAATATAGGTTCAGCATTAACTGCTAACGAAGTTGGTGCTAAAACTGGAGTTAAATATGGTGAACAACTTGGATTAGTTTTCAATAAAAACTCACAAGGAATAAGTACAGTTGGATTAGGTCAATTTGATAATGCAAATGGATCTGACGGTGGAAATACCTTTAAAGTGGCTGCTGCTTATGGGGTTTTTGGAAATGGTGGTGTGTACACTGATCCTAAATTCTATACTAAAGTTTTAGATAGAGATGGAAATGTTATTTTAGAATCTAACACTACAAAAACTAATGTTTTCTCTCCACAAACTGCATATATTCTTTATGACATGTTAAAAGAACCATTAAATTACAATGGTGGTTCTGCTAAATTTGGTGCTATGCCTGTATCAGGTAAAACTGGTACTACAAGTAACAATAAAGATTACTGGTTTGCAGGATTAACTCCTCACTACAGTGCAGCTGTGTGGGTTGGGTATGATAATCAAAAATCAATACAAGGTGGTGGTTCTGGTAGAACTGCAGCTACTCTTTGGGGGAAAATTATGAAGCCTGCTCATAATGGACTTAGTACAACTGATATTAAAAAACCTAATGGTATAGTTTCTACTTCTATATGTATTGACTCTGGTAAATTGCCTACTGCATTATGTAAGCGTGATCCTCGAGGAAATAGAATCAGAAGTGAACTATTTATATCAGGAACTCAACCTACTGGTTATTGTGAAACCCATGTTGAAGTTGTTGTTAACAAAAATAATAATCTTTTAGCTAATGAAAATACTCCTGAAGCTTTAAAAGTATCAAAAGTATTTATAAAAAAAGATTACCCAAATTCAAATGCTGCTGACAGCAAATTTGCAGTTCCAACAAGTTCTGACAATTCAAAGCCAGAGCCTGAAACTGAAGATGAGGCTGATGATTTAGAAGATCAGGATGAAGATGAAACAACTAAACCTGATGAGCCTAAACCACCTACGCCTCCTGTGGATCCACCTAAACCACCTACACCTCCTGTGGATCCACCTAAACCAGTTGACCCACCTAAACCACCAGTTTCTGGTGATGCTATTATAGGTCGACATGGAAAACCAAAAATCGCAGCTTAAATAGTAGTTATTTACAAAGAAGGTTACACTATGTAGCCTTCTTTTTTTATTTTAATTTAATTTTTTCTAAAAACTCTTATTTCATCACTTATTTTTGAATTTTTATTTTTTAAAAATTTCATTTTTTCTTTATTTTTATCGCTTTTTATATATTTTTTAATCTTAAAATGAATTTTTTTATTTTTTTCTTGCATTTTTCTAGTTATTCATATAAACTTAATATAAATTATATTATTAGGGGGATGTTTTATTATGGATACTTTAAATTCTTTAATCGTTAGCTTAAATGATTTTATATGGACTTATATTCTTATTGCATTACTTTTAGCTTTAGGTTTATATTTTTCTATTAAAACCAATTTTGTTCAATTCAGATTTATAAAGGAAATGTTTAGACTTTTATCAGATGGGTTTGGTGCAAAAAAAGAGAAAGGAAATATTTCTTCTTTCCAAGCCTTTTGTATTAGTACCGCTTCTAGAGTTGGGACTGGTAATTTAGCTGGTATTGCAATTGCAATTTCTGTTGGTGGACCTGGCGCTATATTTTGGATGTGGCTTATTGCTTTACTTGGTTCAGCTTCAAGCTTTATAGAATCAACACTAGCCCAAATCTATAAAGAAAAAAATAGTGATGGTTCTTTTAAAGGTGGACCTGCCTACTACATAGAAAAAGGTTTGAAAAAAAGATGGCTTGGTGTATTTTTTTCAATTCTTATAACAATTTCATTTGGTTTAGTATTTAACGCAGTTCAAGCTAATACAATTACCGCTTCCTTTAATGAAGCATTCAATCTAAGTCCAGTTTTAATTGCAAGTGTTTTATCGATCTTAACTCTTTTTGTTATTTTTGGTGGTGTTCAAAGAATAGCTAAGGTTTCTGAAATTTTAGTGCCTATCATGGCAATAGCTTATATTTTAGTAGCTTTATTTGTTATATTTATGAACTTTGATAAATTACCATCAACTATATCACTTATATTCCAAAGTGCTTTTGGAATGAAACAGTTTGCTGGTGGAACTCTTGGTGGAATTATTCTAATTGGAGTTAAACGTGGTTTATTCTCTAATGAAGCTGGTATGGGAAGTGCTCCAAATGCTGCCGCTACTGCTACCGTTTCCCATCCTGTTAAACAAGGTCTTATCCAAACATTGGGTGTTTTCACAGATACTATAATAATTTGTAGTTGTACTGCATTTATTATTCTTTTATCTGG
>NZ_JBOFRG010000193.1:0-3201 GCF_051650885.1 Clostridium sp. | reverse complement strand
CAGACAGAAACCTGGACACAATAAGACTGTTAGTTTTCAGTTGTAATAATCATAAGACTTATTAAGTTTTTACAACACATTCATTGTCTTTTAAAGAAACTTCATTACAGTAGTAATGGTTAACAATGTCTGCAGAGTTGTGGTTTGAAATCAGTTAAAATATAGAGTTCATGTTTTTTTCAGTTAAAGTAAAAAATAATAGTACATGAAGAATGACTAAATTAAAGTTTTAGTTTACGAAGCAGAGATGTAAAAGCAGTAAAATGTTTCCTTACCAAACAAGCCCACAGCTACAAAATAAGACAAGTGTTATGGTTTTAGAGTGAAATGAGGCAATTTGTCAATTTTATCAGAACTGCAACAAACCACCTAACCTAACTGTTGTAATATGACTGAAAGAGGATTTGCTGTTTAAGAAATGCAGTTCACTTTGTTTTGTTGCAAAGCTGCTAGATATCACATGACCCCCATGTCTAAAATATTGAAGAAATACAGGCAGTTTTGTTCTTACTTCTCATATCCTGTGAGGAAGTCAGATATTACGACATCTTAAAATCTTTAGGTTTCAAATGACAAATTCATCCACAAAGACTTTTATTTTTAACACGACTCATAGTGAGCCTTTATATGTATATATTATGTAACTGACAATAATAATGACATATTTGAGCAGGTGAAAGTATTAACATTATGTAATTCACACATACAGTTACCGCGTGTTTTTGCTGACTTCTGCACTGTAAAAGTCACATTATATCAGCAGTCATTGACACACACGTGTGTAACACAAATGATAGAATAAGTGATAAACGTGCTTTCCTCCTAAACGCTTTCTGCTGCATGAAAAGCTTCATTTTTATTTCATTTAACACACTTTACATGCATCCAATGGAAACACCAGTTAATCAATAAAAATGAATTACATAGTCTCAATATCTTTTTTGCTATCTTAAGAACAAAAGAAAGACAAGTGCCATGAATCACTTCAACATGAGATAAATCATTAAAGAAGATGTTTTCACTTTTGTGTTACGCTTACTTTAACAAAGAAACACAGAGCAGAAAAAAACATCACATACAAATATTATTCACCCAAGTCTGGGGTCATCTTTAAAGAAAGTAGTGCCATGTAGTATTTACCGGCTTGGAGAAAATGTTACACGTTATTGTAAGTGGCACACTAAGACTGAGAAATGAATACAGAAAAGACAAAACAGTATGTTGTTCCATTTATAGTGAACATGACATCTTCCTCCTCTCCTTGTGACTCATGATGACATGTTGCTGTTGACATAGTCTGCTTCTACTGTGTTCTGTGGAAATGAAACAAGAGAAAGTGGTGTTAGTACTCTGCCGTGAATTGGCTACAGCTCACTGGTGGTCTCAGGGGTGCCCCCATGTTCGAAGAAAAAAACAAATGCCGCAAAAGAGCCCTCTTGGATATCCCCATTGGTAGATAAAACATGATAAAGTGACCTCTACGGTGGCCCAATGTGCAAGAAAACGTGATGCAGTGCCCTCTAGGGTGCCTGTTACATGCCATTTGTGCAGCACTTAGTCACTTGTGTTACAGTTGTGTTACGTGTCACAGAGCTTTACAACCTCCACATTATAGAACAGCAGGTGGAGCAATCAACCACCAAAATTAGACCCTCAAAGAACAAGTTAAAATTCACACACACACACACACACACACAAAATCAGGATGAAATCACAAACCTGCCTGACTAGTAAGTCTCACACATGACCATTAGATGATGGTCGCCATATGATAATATGTCAGTGTTGTGTTTACAGCTTGTTGGGCTGCCCCCAAAAGGCTGAAAATCAATGAATGCAGGTTTAAAGCTGGTTTGCCTTAATTGCTATTTTAAAATTGTGGAATGTAGTTTTATGTTGTTTTTAATCGCTGATTTTGTTTTATGGGTATTTAATTCTGATCTTCTCTAATCAGCAATCCGTATGTTTATGGATGAATGAAGTGAACGTTGAACCATTTTACAAAGGTGTTTGCAAAAAATTGCCTATTCACACACCAGCAGATACGGAGTAACATTCATATTCGTTTGGAGTCATGTTTCCGGCCATCTGGCGTATGTAAGTCCAATATTCACTGTTCTTTTAGCTGCTAAATGCTCTATATGTTCGCCAGCTGCTAACCTCACCAGTCTGCAATGTCAAGTGTCATAATTTGCTTTTTTGTTCCTTTCATTCCCTCAACGTACCTTCCTTTCAAAATCAATAGTGAACATTCCTGAATTACTGCATTCAGCTCTGATTTATCAAGAAAAAGTGAGATCAGGTTACTCTAATGTGCTGCATTGCATTGTGGTCTGGTGTCACTGCTGATGGTGCAGACACGGGCCTTTAAACATTATCGCCTTTGAAGGATTATTCCTGTACAAACAAATAAACCCTTGCTAAGTGATTCTTAAGAGCTGAATGAGGAGCTATTTTATTTTCCTTCCTCCTGACACTTGCAGACAGTTAAGTTGATCGATAACGATACACAGCAACTCTCCTCGTCTAGTAGCTTACCTTCGCTGGTTTGGTGGAGCGTCTTGATCTAAACCAGCTGGAAGAAAAAGATGATGTAATTAAGGCTTTTTTTGTGTTTATGCTATAATGGTGCTGATCTTTCTCATACAGTCAAACCACATTTAAAATGTACAAATTACCATATGAGAAAAGTTTGTCTTACCACTCAAAGATGACCAACGTACTGACAAGCGTTAGGATTCCCAGGGTCTTCACTATAACTTGGACACCAACCAGTTCAGACTGTTGATCACCTGTAACACAACAGCATGGCCACCTTCTAAAATGTTTTTACTCTAAAACATCTGAAACCATAATTCCTGCAGTTACCTTCAAATATCAACTGACATCCTGTTGATAGTTGAATGTCCAGGTCATTTCTGCACCCACAATAGTACAATCTGCCTCGATCACTGCTGGTCACTTCAAAGCCATAAACCTGTGTATCAACTCTGATCTGTTCCAGTCTGCCGTCACTGATCATGAACCAGACAAAGTGGACAACAGGAGGGTTTCCTCTGCAGGAGCAAGTCAGGTTCACCACGCTGCCAACTGACACTGGATCAGTGGGACTGATGACCACCATGGCGTCTTTGGGAGAGTCTGGAAGATTTGGCATATGGAGAGATTTTGGATTGATCAAAAAACATTTGTAAAGTGAGA
>NZ_JBOFRG010000192.1:0-4452 GCF_051650885.1 Clostridium sp. | reverse complement strand
AATTTATAAAGACAACGGATAATAATTATTATATAATAAAAATCATAAATTTAAGAAGAATTATTATTAACTAATAACCACAGTTCTAATAATAGAATAGGAGAAAAAATGAAAAAATCAGAACAAATTTTAATTTTAATCGGAGCTGTTATTACACAGCTAGGTCTTGGAACATTTTATACTTGGAGCTTAGCTAATAAACCTTTAGCTCTTGCTCATGGCTGGGATGTAAAACAAGTTGTTATTAGCTTCTCAATTGCTTCACTATTTTTAGCAATTGGAACCCTTTTAGCTAAAAAACTTCAGTTTACCTTTGGTCTAAAAAAAGTTATTATAGCTTGTGGAATTATTTTCTGTATCACACTTATAATTGCACCTCTTATGAATTCACTACCGCTTTTATATATCTTTGCTGGTGTAATACTTGGATTATGTGATGGTGTAGCCTATGTTTTAACAGTTTCAAATGTAATAAAGTGGTTTCCTAAGCATAAGGGACTTGTTTCAGGAATTTCTGTTGGTGCTTATGGAGTAGGAAGCTTAATCTTTACAAGTATTAACTCATATCTTTTTAAACATTTTGAAGTTCATATAGCATTTCTTATATGGGGAGTTTTAGCTGGAATCTTAATTATTGTTGGAGCTATTATTACTAGAGAAGCAATTTTATCTATCTTACCTGATAAAAATCATAAACAAACTAAGGTTTATTCAGTAAAAGATTTATTAGGTACAAAGCAAACATACTTTTTATTTATAGCTTTCTTTGGTTCATGTGCAACAGGACTTTACTTAATCGGTTCTGCTACAACAATTGCTATCAATTTAGGCCATATGACTGTAGCAACTGCAGCATTAGCTGTTTCTATAATTGCTATATTCAATACTTTAGGTAGAATAATTTATGGATTTATTTCAGATAAGCTTGGAATAAACATTGCAGCTACTATTCTTTTCGTTTTAATGATTATAGCTTTATTAGTACTTTTATTTATTAAAATAACATTCCCTGTATTTTTAATAGCTTTAATTTTAATTGCTGCTTGCTTTGGTGGTGGATTTACTATCTATCCATCTATAGTTGGAGAATATTATGGTCTTAGAAATCACAGTATGAATTACGGAATTATTTATCAATGCTTTGGTGTTGCAGGTATTTTTACTGGTGTTGTTGGTGGACTTGTTCCTAGCTATAAATATATGTTTGGTATTCTTTTAGCTTTTTGTGTCCTTTCCCTTGTAATAATGATTTTTATAAGAGAACCAAAAAAGAATGCCCTTTCTAAATAAGACATAAACTTTAATATTGAATAAAAAATGGACTAGTAAAAAAATTTGTTTTTACTAGTCCATTTCCTTATACTAATCTTTTAATAATTTTGACAGAATATCTCAAAATGTTTTTGTGGATGAATACATGCAGGACAAAGTTTTGGTGGTTCTGATCCTTCAAAAATAAATCCGCAGTTATCACATTTCCAAAGAGTTTTAGGGTCTTCTCTTTTAAATACAATTCCTTTTTCAATATTATCTGCAAGAGTTCTAAAACGTTTTTCATGTTCAACTTCTGCTTTTGCAATCATTCTGAAACATGCCGCTATTTCTGGGAAGCCTTCTTCTTGTGCTATGTCTGCAAATGATGGATATAAATTTGTATTTTCATCATGCTCTCCCTCTGCTGCAAATATTAAATTGGTTTTTGTGTCTTCTGGAACTTCTATTGGATAATCTGTATCTATATGCATTTTTTCTCCATTAAAGTCTTCTTTTAAAAATTTATAAAATCTTTTTGCATGTTCTTTTTCATTTTCAGCAATTTCTAAAAATATCTTTGCCATTTGAAGATAATTTTCATTTCTTGCTATACTTGCAAAATATGTATATCTCATTCTTGCTTGGCATTCTCCTACAAATGCTTTCATTATATTTTCTGCTGTTTTTGTTCCCTTTAAACTCTTCATAAAGTCACTCCTTAATATCTTTTGTTTATGAAAGCCTTTATCTTTCCTTTATAGTTTGACCTCTCTTTATTTTTTTATACGAACTAAAATTTATAAGTAAAATATCTTTCCACTTATAATTTAATCCCAATTAGATAAACTAACTCATATATTACTTTATATAAACAATATTTAAATCTACTAGACTAAAAGGAGATTTTTTATGAAACCTTTACTTATTATTATCGGATTTTTAAGTTTAATTTTAGGGGGAATTGGCATAGCTATTCCTATACTTCCAACTACACCATTTTTACTTTTAAGTTCCCTTTGCTTCTTAAAAAGCTCAAAAAAAGTTCATACCTGGTTTATTAAATCTACTATATATAAAAAATATGCAAAAGACCTTGTTGAAAATAAATCAATGACTTTAAAAAGAAAAGTTACCTTACTTTTAATTGCTAATACATTGATTATTCTTTCTATGCTTATAATTAGAAATATCTATATTAATTTATTTCTACTCTTAATAATCTTATTTAAGCTTTGGTACTTTACCTTTAAAGTAAAAACACTTCCTAATAAAGAAACTATTTCAGAATAACTTTTCTTTTACATACTTTTAAAGTAACTTAAAATGGAACTATCTAAGATTATGATAGTTCCATTTTAGACTTTCTATTATTTTTTTATAGCATCACTTATATTATCTAACATTATATTTGTTGATGTAATTCCACCATCACTTGTATACCATGCTACTGTATCTAAATAAATTAAATTTCCATTTTTATAAGCTTTACTTTCTTTAATTAATTTATTATCTAGTAACTCTCTTGCAGTTTTCTTTTCTTTAGTTATAGCACTCTTGTCTACTACAAATATATAATCTGATTTTTGATTTTTTACATATTCATAAGATATTGTTTGTCCATGGTCTGCTTTTTTCACATCTTCAGAATCTAAGTTAAATCCAAGTTCATTATATATAATCCCAAATCTTGAATCTTTCCCAAATACACTAAGTTCACCATTACTAGCTATTAAAGTTGTTGCTGATAATTTATTTTCTTCTACAACTTTATTTATCTCTTCAATTTTCTTATCTATTTTTGAAAGTTCTTTATCTATTTCCTCTTCTTTATTGAATATTTGTCCTAAATAATTTAAATTCTTTTTTGTACTCTCCATATACTTTCCGTCTTCTTTTGAAAGTGAAATAGTTGGTGCTATTTCTGATAATTTTTCATAAAAACTATGTTGTCTTCCATTTATTATTATTAAGTCTGGCTTAAGTTCATGTATTTTTTCTAAGTCGGGTTCTTTTAATCCACCTACATTTGCATATTCTTCACCTTTATATTTGCTTAAATATTCTGGAATTGTTCCAGCTTTCGGTATTCCAACTACACCTTCTACATTCAAATTATCTATTACATCTAAGGCTGCATAATCAAATACAACTATTCTTTCTGGATTTTTATTTACTTTAGTTTCTCCCACCTTATGAGTAACCACTATTTTTTCTATACTATTTTCTTCTTTTTCCCTTCTTTCATTTCCTTTTAAAAGTACAGCTCCTCCAATTAATGAAACTATAATCCCTCCTATTATTATCCCTATTTTTTTATTCATTTTTCATCTCTCCTTTTAAAATTGATTATCTTTCTCAATATATTTTCTAAAAATAAACACAGATTTCTTGACCATCTATGTTTTGTATATTAAAGTCCATTTCATAAATCTCTTCTAATACATCCTTCTTTATTATCTCTTTTGTTTTTCCACTTTTAGCTATCTTACCATTTTTAAGTGCAACTATATAATCAGAATAACAAGAGGTATAATTTATATCATGCATAACTAAAACTACTGTTTTTTTAAGTTCATCACAAAGATTTCTAAGTACCTTCATCATTTCTACAGAATGTTTCATATCAAGATTATTAAGAGGCTCATCTAAAAATACATACTCTGTATTTTGTGCTATAACCATAGCAATATAGGCTCTTTGTCTTTGCCCTCCACTTAACTCATCTAAATATTTATCTTCAATATCTTTAAGCTTCATATAAGAAATAGCTTCATCAATATATTTATTGTCCTCTTTAGTAAGCTTTCCTTCACTATGTGGAAACCTTCCAAAGCTAACTAACTCTCTAATTGTAAGCTTTAAGCTTATGTTATTTGATTGCTTTAATATTGCTATCTTTTTAGATAATTCTTTATTACTCCACTTTTCTAAAGCTTTTCCTTCTATTAAAACTTCACCATAATCTTTTTTCATAAGTCTTGTAACCATTGAAAGAACTGTACTTTTTCCTGCTCCATTTGGCCCTATAAAAGAAGTTATTTTTCCTTTTTCTATATTTATTGACACATTATCTACAACTTTTTTCTTTCCATATTTCTTTACTATATCTTTAATCTTTATCATTACATTCTCCCCTCTCTTAATAGTAAATACATAAAATATATTCCCCCTAAAAAGTTTACAATTACACTTAATGTT
>NZ_JBOFRG010000191.1:0-1707 GCF_051650885.1 Clostridium sp. | reverse complement strand
AACAGCGGCTCCGTTATATGATCTTTTAAAAGGTGAATCTAAAAGAAGCGTTAAGACAATCAAAATGGATAACAAATGTCAAATTGCATTTTCTACACTCAGAGGACACTTATCAGAGAAAACTTTGAGATATAAGCCTGATTTTAGCAAGCCATTTATACTCACTACTGATGCATCGGAACATGGGATAGGTGCAATACTCTCACAAACAGGGTCTGATGGAAAAGATAAGTTCGTTAGTGCATACAGTAAAAGCCTCGAAAAGGCTCATAAGAATTATTCAACGACAGACAAAGAATTATTAGCAGTAGTAAAAAGTATTAGTCATTATCGGAATTATCTCTTGGGAAAAGAATTTATCTTAAAAACAGACCATAAAGCCCTAACTTACATGTGGGAGACAAAAAATCCTACCAGCAGGTTGCTTCGCTGGGCTATGATATTGCAGGAATTTTCGTTTATACCCACCTACATAAAGGGCGAAGAAAATGGAGCGGATGGCTTCAGCAGACAACCAATAGTAGCACAACTTGGGGAAAGAAGAGTTGATGAATTGACATTGGAAGATAAACAGAAAATAATTGAATCTTATCACTTGCTTTCGGGACATGGAAAACCAAATACCATGAAATTCATGATTAATCAAAGGTACAAATGGAAAACTCTCCACAAAGATGTCGAGGAGTACGTCAAGAAATGTGAGATCTGTTTAAAATCTGGCTACCCTCTTATAAACACTAAAAACAGAGTAATTAAGACCGAGAGACCAAATCAACTTTGGGAATTGGATTTAATAGGTAGGATACCTGACAAGTCCGGAGGGAATAGTTTCATTTTCATAGCAATTGATCACTATAGTAAATGGGTCGAAACGGCTATAATTAACCATAAAACAGGTCCAGTCATAACAGAAGCCATTCAGAAGCTAATTATAGATAAGCATGGCATTCCAACTATCATTCTAACTGATAATGGGCTTTAATTTGCGAACAAGGATGTTCGAAGTTTTCTGAGAGTAAAGGTATTGAGTGGAAATTCAGTTCACCGGAACATCACGAAACTGTCGGGGCAGTGGAGCGTGCGAATCAATCACTTATCAATATTCTAAAAAGAATAACATCTTATGGTGAGATAAGCTGGAAAAGACAACTTAAAAACGCTACGGACGCACTAAATTACTCGTATAACAGGAGTATTGGAATGTCGCCTTACATGTTAAAAGAAAAGAAAGTTCCATTATTCCCAATAGACATTGAGCTTAAACAACAAGACATCACACTTTCAGCTTCTCAACTCATCAACAACAGGAACTATAACTTTGATAACTATAAGAAAGCCATAGAAAAAGGTAAAATAGAAATTAAGAAACGATTAAAGAAAGGGGACAATGTTCTCATATTTAAAGATGTGTTATCGGGAAAGTTTAAAAACAACTGGGAATCCGGCTATATTATTGAGGAAATCGTTGATCCAGATGCGTACGTCGTAAAAAAAGGAAACAAATTCTATCGGCTAAATAAATCAAGAGTAAAGTTTGACTCTTCAAAATAAGGGGGAGGGGTGTCGTACCCTGGTACGATTTATAATATGATAATTTTTACCCTCATGCAAGAACTAATCATTAAAGAACTTGACATTTATATTTCAACCCTTAAGTTTTTTATGATAAACTAGTGGTGGTCTCCCGTTCTAGAACGGGATGGTATG
>NZ_JBOFRG010000190.1:0-1111 GCF_051650885.1 Clostridium sp. | reverse complement strand
CATTCAAGCTTCATATTTAATTCTAAATTTTACTTTATCATTTAAGCTTAAAATTATAAATAAATTTATTATTGGGCTAAGGTTTTCTTTTTTTTTGCCATTTAGATATCCGTAGATAGAAAAGCATAATTCCATATAGAGTCTTTCATCTGACAAGGTTTCTTAGTTATAAGATCTTTTGTGCAATGAGTTTTCCTTGATATTTTCGGCTCGAATCTTGTGTCATCCCTTCCATGTTGTACCTCTTCAACTTCTTCTCTAGCACCTACCAGATTCTCCAATGCTTTCTCATTTCTTCACCCAGCTTCGTCTTACTCCAGAAAATAACTCTCAAAGGTTTTCTTCAGCACCACAGAAAGGATGCATTCTTCCAAGGTAGGATTAATTTCTAGCTTTTGAATGTCTTTCATTTGATAAGCCTTTACCACACTATCCCATGTCATTATATAGGGAACTAATCTTGTTTTATCTTTTTGTATTAATCCGATCTCATTAGCAAGAAGATTGTATTTTATTAATTTCCAATTAAATTAAACTGTAAGAAGATCTTTGTTGATTATACCTACCTCGACAATCAAGATTTCCTTTCTCTTCTTGTCTAATACAAGAATATCAGACTTGTTATGTCTGTTAAGATACGCATGACCATTCATATTTCAGCATTGTCAATGAATATTACTTAATGTACAAGGATGGTTCTTTTCTTACTAGATTTTAATAAGCCATACGTCTTACATAACAAGATATGTAGACATCTTTTTTACCTCGTTGTGTCTTCTCATATAATCAAAACCAAACATTCAATCATTCTTTTTTGCTTGATGATCTATAGTCTTTCTATTAGATTTACAGATAGTATATTGTATTTTCTGTCTACAGAAGATATTTCTATCTTGTAGAAAGCAGTAATTTGATTCAGATCTAGCCTGGTTGTTTCTATTTACCAATCATGTAGAAGACCCCTTATTAAACTAGTTCATTCTTCCTTGCTCTGTACAGCTTTCAGTGACTTGTTCTAAATTAAATCTCGCCGTAGAGATAAGTATTTTAGGATTTGACTGTTGTTTTTGGTGTGATTACACCCTCCTTGTTGTATTTGGTTTAAAGTACT
>NZ_JBOFRG010000189.1:0-1870 GCF_051650885.1 Clostridium sp. | reverse complement strand
TATATGTCGTGCCCCGACCCGCTGCTGCTACAGTTTACGACTTTAATAATGTAGCCAAATATTGCAGTCGGAGCATACAATAGAAAGCATGTAATATAACTCTTGATTAGAATAATGAATATCTCATAAAATGACAATTATTAATTAAACCAACTATGAATTATATCACACACTTTGAGCCAGGTTTCCCACTTTAAAGATACTCTATATATATATATATAGTATTGGAGCCCAAACATATGATGTACACTTAAACGACACGACCTCTCTCAACTGGAGGAAATAGAAATATAGTTCCACGTTGTGTTAATATATAAATTCTAAGCGTCCCACTCAGTTCGTCAACTGATGGCGACAAATCAGTTTTTCATCTATAGATTTTCGGATCCCTTAAAGCATCCGTCCCGCTAGTCTCAGCGTACGGATCAAGTCTTGATAACTGCTACTCGAGGACGTCTAACATGAAACCCTTATTTAATAGTTATAAATACATTCATGCTAAACCCAAACCTCATTAGTACAGTATATATCAGCGTGCACACAGGTAGCTAATCTGGTCACCGCTGAACCTCCAAGTCACTTATAGTGAAATGAGGCTTTTTCTCAAATGTCGACGTCAAAGGTGGTAAAGGTTAGAAATAACACTTTAAATCCAAAAGGCAAAAACATCAGTTAGTTATTCCGAGAAGATTAATCGTTCTGAGTAGTTGTTGCTACTCATTCTGTCTCAAGGCCAGATCCTTATGGGATCGCCGAGACGGGAATAAGACAGAGTCCGGATCCCCGTGACTCTGTTGATGCCTTAGCTTAGAAACTACGCGAAAGAGGGTGTAAATTCTCTCTGTAGTGAAACATGCACTGTTTGTGACTGTTCGAAGTTATATTTAATGTGTTAAATGTGTAGTTTCTATATATTCTATATTAGAGTGATTTTAACTAAAGGTTGCCAATAGCTTACTACTTGTAGCGACCACGGGTCCTACAAATTCCCCCCTCCTTTTTAGAAATCCCCCTAGGCTGTTGATTGTAGGATAGGTAGAGTGGTCTCGATAGGTATGTTGAGGGCGCGCGCTGCATCGTGTAACGTTCTTCCCTGGTACATTGCAATGCGTTGCTTGAGTTTTTGCGCGCTCCGCTCCGTTTTTAAATGGCGAATCTTGAGAGGGCAATGGAGCTCTTTCGTGGCTATAAAGTACGCAGTACCACCTGTGGGCATAGGTCTTGAATCCCAAATAGCTTCAACTTCCAATGGAGATAACTCTCTCACATCTCTTCTGCTCACAGTGGTCTCCCGCTCCTCAGTTTTGACGGGGGTCATCATATTCACAGCTGCTAAAGCGGTTGTCATTTCCGGTTGAGACTCTGTAGCGGTAGAGTATCGTTCACCACTCCTGTAGTGATTTTGCTTTCCAGGTACTCCATATTCCTGCATAATGTCTTCTTGTCGATGTTTTGCGGTTATTGCCCTGACCTGATTTAGATACTCCAACACATCTCCTTTCCATGTTACCTTCTTCAACGCACGGATCACCGCGGTTTCAGATTGGTACAGTACGTTCTGCCTTAGTAATGAAAAAAATTCATCTGCATACATTGGCTGCTTGGGGTCTCGTTTTTCGATTTTGTTCTGTAACCACCATCTCCAGTTTGGATGAAGGAACTGATCAATCTCTTCCATCTCCATTTCCATCGGTATCTGTCGTTTTTCTATGTACTTTTGAATATCCGTGATCCAGAACTCCAAATCAGTGGCGTGCTCATCAAGGGTATTTGGCAATGGTGCAGGTGGTATCGCTGACGTCGTCATTCCTGTAAGGCCGTTTCTGAAGTCCCTCATGGTTCTCTGTATCTCCATAATTTCCTTTTGCAT
>NZ_JBOFRG010000188.1:0-1698 GCF_051650885.1 Clostridium sp. | reverse complement strand
ATAAATAAAGCTATGGGGAACATTAAATTAAGAATAGGAACAATATGAAAATATAGATGGAAGTAGTTGAGTGAAAAAATAGGAGGAGAAAAATGGCAGTATCACTTTTATATCAAAAAATAATACAAGGTGGATTTCTTTATTTTGGGAATGCGCTAGGATTGACAAAAGGAGTAGGAGCTATAGTACCAGGAACAATTGCAACACAAGGGGCATTTATGACTGTAGATACAACAACTGTGGCACCAGGAGGTTGGCCTGCTGGAACGACTCTTAATTGGATGGATGCAAATTCAAGAGTTTATGTAGATATACCAAATGGAACTACAATTGATGAAGCATTTTTAATATGGGGAGGGAATACAGGGGGAACTATTGGTGCGATAGCTAGGACTACACCAGTATATTTAATTACACCAGATAATGTAAAGCATATTGTAACACCAGTAACAACTTTAAATGGTTCAGGATTTTATTCGTGTTCAGCAAATGTAACAAGTATTGTAAGTGGATTTGGTAGTGGAAATTACATTTGTGGTAGTATTCCTGCGAATATAACAGCAGCAGCAACACAGGCGGAAGGTGGAGGTTGGGTTTTAGCTCTAGCGGTTAAAAGTCAAAGTGGTCCATATAATTATGCAACACTATCTATTTCAAATGATAACTATGGACAGGTTGGAACTAATATTTCAATAGTCACACCATCAACAGGAACAGTAACGGCAAATCTTATGACGGCGGTTATTCATGCAGCTTGTAATGCTGGAGATGCATTAATTCTTCAAGCAACAAGACCTTTTTCAGCACCAAATAGGGAAGCACCAAACTTTTTCAATTCAATTATAAGTAATAATAGTGGTGATGGATTACCATATACAAATGCAACCTTTGGAAATAATAATAATGACCCAAGCACAAGAAGTAACATTCTTAATGGAAGACAAGGTCTTGATTTAGCAATATATCCATCAAGTGGAGATATACCACCAAACACCAATAGTTACTATTTAGACGGATATAATGGAGGAATTGCATTTTCACCAGTTGATGGAAATACAAATTATATAGCATATGGTGCAGCCGTTAATCCATCAAATGCTATTACAACTCTTAATAAAACAGTAGATAAATATTTAGCTAATTATGGAGATACAGTTATATATACTATGAATGTGGTCCTTGAAGGAAGTGGAAGTATATTTAATTTTAAAATATATGATACAATTCCGGATAATACAAGTTTTGTACCAGGAAGTATTTTTGTAAATGGAGTAAATAAGCCTTTAGATAATCTATCAATGGGTATAACTTTAGCAACAAGTGCAAACCTTCCATATTCAGCAACAGTAACTTACAGCGCTATTATAAATAGTTCAGGTTCATTCAATAATATTCAAAATAGTTGCTATGTAGTTTTTAGAAATACAATTTCAGATGGAACTGTATTTACAAATACGATAGTTTCAGAATATGCAGTAACTACAATAATAAAAACTGCAAATATAAATGTAAATAAAAGTGTAAACAAAAATTATACAAAGATAGGTGATATTTTAACTTATACAATAGTTCTAAATAATAGTGGAATCTTAAATGCAACTACAGCTACATTTATAGATACACTTCCAACAGATATAACATTAATACCAAATACGTTAAAGGTAGATGGTGTTTTAAATAATCAAACTTCAAATCCTT
>NZ_JBOFRG010000187.1:0-61587 GCF_051650885.1 Clostridium sp. | reverse complement strand
GGTATCAATGGTATTGCTACATTAATTGGTCCATCTATTGGTTCATTTATATTAGATACTTTTGGTGGTTCACACTGGGATTTATTATTCTTTATAAATGTTCCTATATGTATAGTTGTTCTTATTGTATTAGTTATGACTAAAACTGAAAAAATTCAACTTGAAAGAAAGAAACTTGACATTTCAGGTAGCGTAATCTCTGGTTTATTTATAGTTTCACTTATGTTGTTTATAACAAACTTAAATTTCGTAAACTTAAAAGACAGTTTCTTCTCATACAAATGTTTACCTTATTTAATTTTAGCTATAATACTATTACCAATACTTATTTTTGTAGAATCACGTGCAGTAGACCCTGTTATAAATCTTAAATACTTTAAAAGACATGAACTTGTTTCAGTATTTATAATTGCCTTCTTAGTTGGTGCAGGATTAATGGTTGTTGTATTCTTACCTCAATTCTGTAGTAATGTACTTAAACTAAAACTCGGTTCTGGAGGATATTTTGTAACCTTCATGGCTTTATTCTCAGGACTTACAGCACCATTTGGAGGAAAACTTATAGATAAGTTCTCACCAAAGCTTGTACTTATATTTGGATTCTCTTCAACAATAATAGGAACTCTTCTTTTAGCATTAGTTGTTCCTAAAACATTAAGCATTATCCCACTTGTTATAGGTTTAGCATTTATGGGACTTGGAGTTGGATTCACTATGGGTACTCCATTAAACTATGTAATTCAATCATCAGTACCTAAAGAAGAAATTGGGTCAGCACAATCAACACTATCTTTAATAAGATCACTTGGTGTTGCTTTATCACCAAACCTTCTAGTTGGATTTATTTCAGCTGCAGGTTCAAATGTAGCAGGTAAGCTTATGCATGTACTTCCAGCCATTCCAGGAGCTTCAGCTTCAAGTATGGCATCAGGAGTACACAGCCAAGCCATGTTAAACTCATTCCAAAATGCAAATGTTACAACAATCTTTGATGTAGTTAAAAACTTTGTGTCAAATCAATTTAATGCAATGGCACCAAAGCTTGCAGAAAACCTACACGGAATGCCAGCACATATGAAAGCAAATACAATAGCTTCAATGAAAGAAAGCTACATGACATCCATTGATAAACTTCACTTAACAATAGAAAGAGTATATCAACAAACAATAAACTCAGGATTTTCTAAAATGTTCTTAACATTAACAATAATAGCAGTAATAGCACTTATAATTGCTTTACTACTACCTAAAAAAGATAAGTTGATTAAAAATTAGAAATGAAAAATGAAGAATGAAGGAAAAAACTCGCTAACGCGAGTTTTGGAAAATAAGAAAAGATTGGCGATGCCAATCTTTTTTTATTTTTCAACTACTTCCCTTGCAACTTCATCAACTAGCTTCATTTCCACCTCAAGCATCTTTGAAATTGACTCTTTATTCATACCATTTAACAACATATTCATTATTCCAATTCTAGCTCTTTTTAAATCGCCTTCTTCTCTTCCTTCTTTTTTTAAGTACATTTCCCTTATTTCATCACTTAACATCCCATGACTTGCTTGCAAGTCTCCCTAATTCTAAATTTTTAATTTTAAATTTTCAATAAAAAAAGAGCCCTCTCAAGACTTACGTCTTAAAAGAACTCTATCATTCAATTTCAAACTAAAAACTAATCTTACGATAAAATTTATCACCGATAAATTTTGAGTTTCCCAAAGACTCTCTTTCAAGTCCCACTAACTCTTCATTTTTAATTCTTCACTCTTAACTATTTAACCTTTTTTATAGCAGTAACAACCCAACTTGATGTTTTCTTATCTGTCCAAAGTGGTAAACTGAATTCCATACATAATGTTGCTTCTTCTATACTACCTTTTTCATAGTATACTATTTCATCATCACATACTTCTCTTCCACCATAAAGAATTTCCATAACCATAAAGTTATGCTTTACAGCTTTTTTAAGCCACTTTCTAGCAGCTCCTCTGTCTCCAAGTGCTAATGAATATAATACTCTTGCATACTTAAAGAATACTGACTCATCATCTTTAAATCTTTCAAATAGTTCTTTAACATATCCATACTCTTTTACAAGTAATGCTCTAAATATTAAAGAATGTCTAACATTTTTAGTATCTGCTACATTGAACTCTAAAAGCTCCTTTTCAAGTTCAAAACTTTCTTTGTAGTTTCCAAGTGCAAACTCATATGCTGAAAGAGTTGCTTGTACTGATAATAAGAAATCTCCTTCTGCAGATACTCCAATATTACCATTATTTTCTTTGAAATAATCTTCTCCTAAGTTTACCTTTAGCATGTCTAAACAGACTTTTATTTCTTTTTGCCCTTCTTCTATGTTTTCATTTTTTAAGGCTTTATTAAATAATTCTACTACATTGCTCTCTTTAGTTTCTACCTTTGTTTCTTCTTTTTTCTCTTCATTTACTTTCCATTCAACAGAGTCTTTCTGTATAGAAAGTGCTTTTCTTATTTCACGAGACTTTGTCCCTATAGTTCCTTCTGATACTGAGAAGAAATCAGCAAGTTCATCCATGTGGATTCCTTTTTTTGATAATGTATCATTTATAAAGAATATACTATGTGCAGTACCAGCCGCCCATGTACCTGTCTTTCCTCTATTTAATGCTAAGTCTTCACAGTTTGCTATAGCTTCAGTTAGTTTTAAAAACTTTTCATTATATGAATCGTCTAAAACCTTAGTACCAAACTCTATTAACATATCAGTAATTTCTTTTACTCTAGCTTCTAATTCTACGGGTATGTTTAAATCCTTAACCATTTAATCCTCCTAATAGTTTATTCGTTTAATCCTTAAATTAAACCACATTAAACTATTATACCCTAAAATCTAAAATTTTTCACTATTTAATTAATGAGTCAATTATACCCTTTGTTGCAAAAGTTATTATTTTCCACCCTTCTTTTTCCTTTTCCATCAAAAATACAATTTCTTTTTCTTCATTCTTATATTTTGATTTTTCCTTATAGGTATGCTTTATTTTTGTTGTAAAGGAAGCATACTTCTTTCCTTCTACATCTACCCCTGCTCTTTTCTTTTTCTCAATATATGCACTAATATACTGAACATATTTATCATTCTTTATTTCTATTAATTCTACTTTTTCCAATTCATGTCCACCTAAAAAGAGAGGTTTAATATCTTTATTTTCCCATCCCTCTATCATAAATTCCTTGTAATCATTATCCTTTTTTTCATTTATTTCACTAATGAAATTTTTAATTACATTTTCTGCAGCAGTTTTATCTGTTTTACTAAGTTCATTACTTGGGAAAATTAAGTTAACTGCTGTTATTAAAATTAGTACCATACAAATGCTTATAATTCCGATTAATATAATATTCTTTTTATTGAACTTCTTTTTTTCTTTTACTTCCTCCATACCTTTCATCACCTCAAGATATGTATATTGCCTTTTCCTATCTTATATGCTTTAAAAAGTTAAAGACTTGAACTTTATCTTGTTCAAGTCTTTTTATGCCTTATCCTTTTCTTATATTATCTGAATTTTCTAGATATGTGTTTTTGTTTTCATATTTCTTTTTATAACTTTTTACTTTTTTCATCTCTAAATCTTCTTCATAAGTTTTTTTTCTTCCCATACAAAACATCCTTTCATTAGTAAAATATTTAGCTATCTAGTAATAGTTTGTCTAATTTCCTCTTCATTATGCTTTGTAATTTTTTCTATTCTATAAATTAACTTCTATTTTTTATTTAATCAACATCTATTTCCTTTAATACCTTATAAAACTTTACACCTTCTCTTGTGTCAAACTCATTTTTTATTGTTTCTTCAATAGCTCTTCTTATAAACTTACTTGAAATTTCTAATGCTTCTTTTAAATTTATTTTTCTTATGATTAAACTTGTTAATACTGATGTAAATAAATCTCCTGTTCCACTAAAAGAATATGGATAATATTTTTCTTTAGCTATATAAACCTTATCCTTTTCTTTATCATATGCCATATTTATTATTTCATTTCCTTTTATTATTCCAGTTAAAACTACTATCTTAGGACCAAGCTCACTAAGTTCTCTTAAAATAAAGCTTCCTTCCTCTAAGCTTATTTCTTTTCCTAAAGTTCTGTCTGTAAGAATTTTTGCTTCTGTTATATTTGGCGTTATTAAACTAGAATATCTTATAAGCTCCTTCATTTTTCTGCACATCTCTTTAGAATATGTACTATAAACCTTCTCATTGTCTCCCATTATAGGGTCTACAATAACAAAGGCTTCTTTATTTTTTAATATAAAATTTCTTATTATATCTATTTGATTTATCGAACCTAAAAACCCTGTGTATATATAATTAAATTTTCGCTTTTCTTTTTCCCAAACATCCATATACCCTTCCATATGTGGAGTAAAATCGAAAAAAGAAAAGTCTTTAAAACCTGTTTGATTCGATAAAATTGCTGTTATTATAGGATATGATTCTATTTCAAAATATGAAAATACTGGTATCGATGCTGTAAGTGAGCATTTCCCCACTCCTGAAATATCATTTATTAAAGCTATATTATCCATATTTATTCCCCCGCTATTTAAAATTTCCATTTTAAATTTTATCATAAAATTCTTATTCTTTAAAAAGTACCGATACACTTTTTCTGTAACAAATGATACGGATTTTTTCTTTTAAAAGGGTTATACTATATTTAAATTCAATTTATTTAGGAGGTGTTTTTATGGCTTGTGGATGCGGAAGCACTAATGGTGATGGAAAGAAAATATGTGATTTAGTAAGAAGTAAAGGGTTTGACTCTATGCCTACAAAAGTTGTACATACAATAGAATGTTCTTGTGGTAAAGAATTTCAAATGGATACTTTAGTTCAAAATTGCCCACACTGTGGTATTACTTATGCAGTAACTCCTTGTAGTTCTGATAAAAAAGAAAGCATTGCTTCATGTGGTGAAAATTACTAGAAGTTATTAAAAAGCTATCTTAAAATAGATAGCCTATAAACTTTAATCTTGTATTTTACAATTTTATATAAGTTTTCAACTTAAATTAAAACCCAAGTAGAATCAAACTTCTCTACCTGGGTTTTTTGCTATCATTTTTTTGAAACAACTACGCTTTTAATTATTTATATATAATTCAAATACTTGTGCAAAATCTCTTACTGTATTATTTTTAATACTATCTATAATCCACTTACTTGAAAACTCTGTTATTTCTTTAAAGTCTTTTGCTATATCTGTGCTTGAAATTTTATCACCTGCAAAAACTTCTTCTGCACGTTTTAATGCGTCTCTATTAATATTCATTATAAGTTTATTGTCTCTTTGAATCATTTCTATTCTTAAAAGACTTTTATAAAGGTCCTTTAATCTTTCTAACTGCTTTTTATCTACATCTATAGAAAATCCTCTGTCACCTATTCCAAACTTTATTTCTACATCTAAATCAATATTTCCTGCTGTTTCTAAGCTTACATTGCTTATTTCATTTAAATAATACTCATATCTGTAAAGATTTCTTTTTTTACTTACCGCATTAGCTCCATCTACATGAATTAATGCTCTATTTGTAAAACAGTATTCATCTGATTTTGATTTTATAAGAAAAAATATTTTTTCCCCATCTTCATGTAATATATAATCATCCGATTCTACCTTATTGAAATCACTAGGATCTATTACCTTTCCTATATCTGATAATCCAAGTGCATCTGCTGCCATTTTTCCAAACATTTTAAACTCCCCCTTAATCCTCTTTTATATTATTCTACTATAAAACTATTCATATAATAAATGCTTAATTTATCTTTTTTAGAAAATAATATTTTTTCTGCAAGAATTGGCTTTAATTCTCTATTTACAACCTTAACTATATCACGTCCACCAAACTCTTTTATTTTAGCTTTTTCTAAAATTCCTTCAATTAAGCTATCGTAGCACATAACTACTTCTATATTTTTTTCTTTGATTTTATTTTCTAGCTTAATTAATTCTTTTTTAGCTATAAGCTTTCCTACCTTTTCATCAATAGGATTAAATTTTATTACTTCATCTAATCTATTTCTAAACTCTGGTGAAAATACTTTTTTAACTTCTTCAAATACAGAATCACTTTTTATTTCTCTTTCTAAGAAACCAACTAAAGGCTTTCCTATATTTCTAGCTCCTGCATTTGATGTCATTATTATAATTACATTTCTAAAGCTTACACGTCTTCCCTTGTTGTCTGAAAGGCTTCCATAATCCATAACTTGAAGTAATGTATCAAACACGTCTCCATGAGCCTTTTCTATTTCATCTAAAAGAAGAACTGCATTTGGATTTTTATAAATTGCATCTGTTAAAAGTCCACCATCTTCATATCCTACATACCCTGGTGGTGTTCCTATAAGCTTAGCTGCTGAATGCTTTTCTCCATATTCACTCATGTCAAATCTTAAAAGCTTTAAGTTCATTTCATCACTTAATACCTTTGCAATTTCAGTTTTACCTACTCCTGTTTGACCAACAAAAAGAAGGGATGCAACTGGTTTATCTTCATCCTTAAGTCCTGCCTTTGAAAGATTTATAGCCTTGCAAAGCTTATTTATAGCCTCTTCTTGACCAAATATTTTACTTTCTAATGCATTTTTAAGTCCTTTTATTCTTTCAAATTCATCTTTTTCAACAACTTCTTTTGGAATACTTACGATTTTAGAAATTGTTTCTTCAATCTCTCTTTTTCCTATGACTTTCTTTCCTTCTGTCATTGCACTTAATGCACCAGCTTCATCTATAATATCAATAGCCTTATCTGGAAGATATCTATCATTTATAAATTTATTTGTAAGCTTTACTGATTCTACTAATGCTTCTTCTGTATATGAAACATTGTGGTATTCTTCAAACTTTTCTTTTAAGCCTTTTAAAATCTCTATTGCTTCTTCTTCTGTTGATTCCTTTATTTCAATAGTTTGGAATCTTCTTTGAAGTGCCTTATCTTTTTCAAAGTATTTCTTATATTCATCAAAGGTTGTTGAACCTATAAATCTTATATTTCCTTCTTGAAGATATGGTTTAAATATACTTGATGCATCTAAATTACTTCCACCAAGTGCACCTGCACCTATAATATTATGAATTTCATCAATATATACTATTGGATTTTCATTTTTCTCTACATCTTTTAAAACAGATTTTATTCTTTCTTCAAAGTCTCCTCTGTACTTAGCCCCTGCAAGCATTCCTCCCATATCTAATGAAAATATTTTTGAATTCTTAAATCTCTCTGGAACATTTCCAGAAGAAATAAGATTTGCAAGCCCTCTAACTATAGATGTTTTACCAACTCCTGCTTCACCTATGTGAATTGGATTGTTTTTATTTCTTCTTAAAAGGACTTGAATAGTTCTAGCTATTTCTTTTTCTCTTCCTATAACTGGGTCAAGAAGATTATTTTTTCCTTTTTCTACAAGCTCTTCAGAATATTTATCTATATTTCTCTTTTTTTCTTTTTTTATCCCTTCAGCTTCTTCTTTAAACTCTTCTTCAAATTCGCCTTCTTCTAATATTTCTTCTTCTAACTCTTCTTCATTACCTGTTCTATTTAATAAATAAATTAAGATTTCTCTTTTTTTAATATTGTTGCTTTCTAATATATATAAAGAAAAGGATTCCTTAAGCTCATAGAAAGCTCCTACTATATGCTCAAGCTTTAATACACTATTTCCACTGCTTTCTGTCATAACTCCTGCATAAGATAATAATTTAGTAAACATATAGCTTTCAACTGCTATACTAGCTTCTTCTACTTCTTCATTGTTTTCCTCTATATATTCTTCTAATTCTTTTTTTATTTCTTCTATATTGATATTTTTCTCTTTTATAAACTCTTCTAAAACATCACTTTCTAAAATTTTCAAAAGTAACATTTCAGGAGTTATATACTCATATTTTTTCTTTTTAGCTTCTAAAAATATTTCTAAAATCATTTCATTTAATATGTCTTCTAATCTCATAATTTTAAACCTCTTCTACTGTCATCTTAAAAGGATAGTCATATTCTTTTGCAAACCTTAAAGCAGTGTTTACCTTTGTCATAGCTATATCATAGCTGTAGGTTCCTGCAATACCTCTTCCTTTATTATGAACATCTAACATTATTTTATTTGCTTCTATATCATTTTTCTTAAATATGTCTCTTAAAATAAAAACAACAAACTCCATTGTAGTAAAATCATCATTGTACATAATTGCATTGTACTTCTTAGGTTTTTTAAACTTAATTTTTTCTATAGGCTTTAAGCTTTCTTCCATTTTCTGTCCTCCATGTCTAACCTTTAAATAATATTCTTTAACACAATTATACTATATTTTTTTATTTAATCTCTTTTTATTTTTAAAATAGAAATATACAAATGTAAAAGCTATGGATACACATCCTATTGTATAACATTTATTTAATATACCTTCTATTGAGTGAATTTTTTCTGTTAAAAAATATCCCCCTATTATAAAGCTTGTATTCCATATAGTAATTCCTAAAAATGAATACACTAAAAAATCTATAAATTTAACCTTTTGAAGTCCTGCCCAAACTGATATAAACTTTCTTGTCATAGGAAGTATTCTGCATACTACTAAAGCATACCTTCCACATTTCCTTTCCCAAAACTCAAACTCTTGTAATAAGGCTTTTACTCCTGTATATTTTTTATTTGATAAGCTATATATTTTTCCACGTCCAAAATATCCAAAGTAATAAGCTACACTTGACCCTATAAGCCCCGCTATAATAGTTATTATTATTACCTCTAAATAAGAAAACATCTTTATATATATTAATACTCCTAAAAATAAGAGTGCTAATTCACTTGATATTGGCATTGAAGTATGTTCAATGCTAATAATTATAAAAATTCCAAGAAGTCCAAAATTACTAAAACATATATTTAATATACTTACTATTTCTTCAAACATCTTTCTCCCCTTTTTAACTTCTTTATTATAATTATTCTTTTTTTCTTTTTATATTTCTACTTTGCTAAAATAAATTTATTTTTTTTAATTTATTTTAATTTTTCCCTCTTTTTTTAAACTTTTTATAATTTGTATTTTTTATGAAGGATTTACTTATTTTTCCTAGAATAAATATATATAAGAAGTATAAAACCTATGAAAATGATGAGAGTAACGTAAAGGGGTGTATTATTTATGGGAATTTCAAATTTAAAGAGCATTGCTAACAAGAGTAACATTATTGAAAGAAAAGCTCTTCATGAATTATTAGAAAATGATAATTCTATCGACTTCTTAATATCTAATTCAATAAGCAATTTAGGATTTGATGTAAAAAAAGAATATTATTCAGAGGATGTTTTAATTCATTTTGTTTACTTAGATATTTTAAAAAATCATATTTATGGTAAAGAACAAAATTATTCTAATTTCCAAATAATTTTAGATCACATCGAAAAAGTAGAGGATATTTTAAATAATTTAGATTCAAATTCTAATATTGGACTTACAAACTTCAGAGCTTGGCTTGGAATTTCTGAAGCCTTCCATGAAGCTTTAATTTCACAATAAAAAACAAAAGCCACATAAAGGACTAATTCATACTTCTTTTAATCCTTTTATGTGGCTTTTTTTATTTTTTAAACTTCTTCACCATTTAAAACTTTATTTAATTTTTCTAAGTCTATATTTTCTTTAAAGATATTATAAAATTCTTCAAATCTTTTTTCCTTATATTCTTTGAAAGATTTTTCTTCTAAACCTTTATTGCTTGTTACAACACCATGCTTTTCTTTTAATATTTTTAATAAGCCTTGTCTAAACTCTTTACTTTCAAAAATACCGTGCATAAATGTTCCAAAAACATTTCCTTCTTTATTAGATAATCCAATAATATTATTCATTTTATCTACCATAAATGCTTCTGAACCTTCAAGCATATCGCTATCACCTTCTATAGATTCATATCCATAAATTTTTATTCCTGATAAAGATTTTAGGCTATTTGTCATATTACAAACATTTCCCTTTGCTATTGTTGTTTTATTTACAAAATCATATGTTGTTTTAAGAGGTATTAATCCTAAACCTTTTTCCTTAGCTCCTTTATTTTCAATGCTATAAAGATCTTCAATCTCTTCTCCTAGTATTTGAAAACCTCCACAGATTCCCATTACTGTCTTTCCTTTTTCTGCACCTTCTATAATCTTTTTATCTAATCCTGTTTTCTTTAAAAATTCTAAGTCCTTTAAAGTATTTTTACTGCCTGGCATAACTATAAAGTCAACATCATCAATATGCTCTGGCTTTTCAATTAAAGTCATTTTAACTTCTTTTTCATCTTCAAAAGGATAGAAATCTGATACATGAGAAAGTCCTGGTGTTTTAACAACTCCAATTATTAAATCGCCTTTCTTATCAAATCTATAATTCTTTCCATAATCTTCTGCTGTTAAAATATCTGTGTTTATGTTTGGCATAACTCCTAAGAAAGGAATCTTTAATCTTTTTTCAAGCTTTGAAAGTCCTTTATTTAAATACTCCATATCTCCATCATAGTTATTTATAATAATTCCTTTTATTCTTTTTCTATCATCCTTAGTTACTAATGAAAGAGTTCCATAAATGTTTGCAAATGTATTGTTATCTTCAAAATCACTAACTAAAATTATGTCTGATTGAACCTTTTTAGCAAAATTAAAGTTTAAGAACTCCTCTTCACGTTCCACATACTCTAAGCATTCACCAAAGCCTTCAATTAATGTAAAGCCTTCACCTTTTATCTCTTCAAAAGCATTATCCATAAATTCTTCAAAATCTAATCTTAACTTTTTATAGTCAAACTCTTCAGCCTTTGCATAACTTTTTCCATTTACATAAACCTTAGCTTTATTCTTGTTTTTTTCTATAACAATTGGATTATTAAATACACTTTTTTCACATTCTAATGCATCCATTTTTAAGCTTTCTTTATATCCTATTTTTAAGTCTTCTCCAATTGAAATAACTTTATTATCTATATCAAATGTTTTAAAAGGAATAACCTTTATACTTTTCTCTTTTAAAAATTTACCTATACACATACTAATTAGACTTTTTCCAACCTTTTCTCTTGTTCCTACTATCATTATTTTATCTTTCAAATCTATCATCTCCACAATTTCATCTTCTATTTTAAATGTTATACTCCTATTTTATCATCTACTCTTTTTATATTAAAGATTTATTTATGTACTTCCTTATTCTAAGTAATATATTTATTTTCTTTTACATATAAATAATCGAAAACTTCCTTTTATTCATATAATAAGTAAAGGTTCTAAACCAAACTTTGATTTAGAACCTTTTTCCTGTTTTAATTATACGTTTATTTCACTTTTTATATCTACTGCCTCTTTATATTTATCTACTATTGGATTTACATACTCATCTATAAATTCTACAACCTGACTTGATGCTCTTCCTGTAAATAATTTAGGGTCTATAATATCTAAAATTTCTTTTTCACTTAAGTTAAATGATTTATCATTTATGATTCTCTTAATTAAATCATTATCTAAACCTTCACCTTTAACTCTCTTTGCAGCTTCCATAGAGTGAACTCTTATATTTTCATGAAGTTCTTGTCTATCTCCACCTCTTTTAACACTTTCCATCATAATGTTTTCTGTTGCCATAAATGGTAACTCATTATCTACGTGAGCTCTTATTACCTTTTCATAAACAACCATACTTTCTGAAATGTTGATATAAAGATTTAATACTCCATCTAATGCTAAGAATCCTTCTGCCATAGCTATTCTCTTGTTTGCTGAATCATCTAATGTTCTTTCAAACCATTGAGTTGAAGCAGTTATAGCAGGGTTTAAAGCATCAACTATAACGTATCTTGCTAATGCTCCCATTCTTTCACTTCTCATAGGATTTCTCTTATATGCCATCGCAGATGATCCTATTTGGTGCTTTTCAAATGGTTCTTCCATTTCTTTCATACTTTGAAGTAATCTTAAGTCATTACTAAATTTATAACAACTTTGTGCAACTTCTGATAAAGTATTTAAAACTATTGAATCAAGCTTTCTTGGGTAAGTTTGACCTGTTACTCCATAGCTTGTAGAGAATCCCATCTTCTTTGCAACTATCTTATCTAGTTCCTTAACCTTTTCTTCATCTCCATCAAAAAGAGTCATAAAACTTGCTTGAGTTCCTGTAGTTCCTTTAACTCCTCTTAATTTTAAAGTGCTTAAAAGGAATTCAATGTTTTCCATATCCATTACTAAGTCTTGCATCCATAATGTAGCTCTCTTACCTACTGTAGTTAATTGAGCTGGTTGGAAATGAGTAAACCCAAGTGTTGGCATATCCTTATATTCCATAGCAAATTTACTTAATCTATCTAAAACTGTTACAATCTTATCACGTACAAGCTCTAAACCATCTCTTAAGATAATTACATCTGTATTATCTCCTACATAGCAGCTAGTTGCTCCTAAATGGATTATTCCCTTAGCACTAGGACACTGTAGTCCATATGCATATACATGACTCATAACATCATGTCTAACTTCTTTTTCCTTAGCAATTGCTTCATCATAATTTATGTTATCTATATTCGCTCTTAATTCATCTAACTGTTCTTCAGTTATATTTAAACCAAGCTCCTTTTCCCCTTCTGCTAAAGCCACCCATAGCTTTCTCCATGTTGAAAACTTCATGTCATCAGAAAAAATATAGCTCATTTCTTTAGACGCATATCTACTGTTAAGTGGTGTATTATAAATATTTCTCATATTATACCTCCATACGAATATATTTTTATTTTTTATTCTTTTCATTCGTATTATATCACATTTTTTCATTTTTTGATAATTTTTCTTTTAAATTTTAACTTTAAATTATAATTTTTATAATAATACTTTTCACCTATTAAAATAGCTTACTTTATCATTTCATAAATAGCATTGGCAACACCTGCATGGTCATTATCTAAAGTTACAAAATCTGCTTTTTCCTTTACAAAATCTAAAGCATTTCCCATAGCTACTCCCACACCTGCATATTGAAGCATTGAAAGGTCATTTTCACTATCTCCAATACAAAGTATTTCTTCTTTCTTTATATCAAACATTTCGGCTAACTTCTTAACTGCAAAACCTTTAGAAGTTCCTTTTTTCATTACCTCAAAATTATAAGGACTTGAACAAACTACTTCATATTTATTTAAATCTTCAATTTCTTTTCTTGCCTTTTTAACTTCTTCAAGCTTTTCCTTTGAATAATCTATGCAAATAGCCTTTAAAACTTCTCCATTATAGCTCTCTAAAGCTTCCTCTACATTTTCAGATACTACAAATTTAGTTTTTTCTTCCTCTGTGCATCCTTCATTACTAATCTTATATCCATGGTTACTTATAAACTCAGAATCACTAATTGCAGTATTCCAAGTATTAAAAAATCTACTTAAATCATATTTTTTTAATATCTTATAAATTTCTCTTCCCTCTTCTAAAGAAAGAGGACTTTTAAATAAAACCTTATTATTCTCTACATCCTTTATGTAAGAACCATTTGATGAAATTATAGGTGTCTTTATCCCTATAAGTCTTCCATAAAAATTTGCAGAAGTAAAAAGTCTACCAGTAGAAATAGCTATATGTACCCCTTTATCCAAAGCATATTTTAAGGCCTGCTTGTTTTCTTCACTCACAGAATGGTCTGTATTTAAAAGAGTTCCATCCATATCAGTACAAATTAATTTAATCATCATCATCACCTCTATAAAATCAGTCTAGCACCTAAAACTCCCTCTGTAAAGCACACCACCCCCTCCCACCTTCCAATCCTCCTTATCACCTCCCACTTCCCACTTTCCACTTCTCTTACGATAAAATTTGTCAACAGACAAATTTTGAGTCCCCAAACCCTCCCCTAAACTCTTCACTCTCACTTATTAACTCTTACCCCTTACCTCTTAACTCTTACTTATTAACTCTTACTTATTACCTCTTAACTCTTAACTCTCCCTCCTATTTCCAAAAAGAAAAAAACTCGCCAACAGCGAGTTTTCTTCAACAATTCTAAATTCTTAATTCTAAATTTCCAATTACTACCATAACTTATGAACTGATTCTTTTATATCTCTATCATAAATTTCTTTTACTATATCCATTTCTTCTTTTGTGAAATCTTCCATATCACTAGCTTTTGCATTATTTTTTATCTGCTCTGGTCTACTAGCACCTGGAATTACAGTTGAAACTTCATTGTACATAAGTATATATTTTAAAGCTTTCATAGCTAAATTTTCAGTATTTAATCTAGTCTTTAATTCTTTACTAGCTTTAATTCCAGTATTATAATCTACTCCTGAGAAAGTTTCTCCTTTATCGAAGAATTCTCCATTTCTATTATAATTTCTATGGTCTTCTTTTGAGAAAACAGTTTTCTCATCATATTTTCCTGTTAATAATCCACTTGCAAGAGGTACTCTTACAATTATACCAACATTCTTTTCTTTTGCCTTTTTAAAGAATTCTTCACTTGGTTTTAATCTAAACATATTAAATATGATTTCAACTGCTGAAATTCCATAATTTAAAGCTTCCATAGCCTCACTTACTTTTTCAACACTTACTCCATATGCATTTATCTTACCTTCAGTTTTTAATTCTTCTAATGCATTGAATACTTCATCTTTTTTATAAACTTCTGATGGTGGGCAATGTAATAAAACTAAATCTAAGTTTTTTACATCCATATTCTCTATTGAAGCTTCTACAAATGCTCTAATGTTTTCTCTATTGTACCCTTCTTCATTATGAGGATCTAACTTACGTCCACATTTAGTAATTACAAATATTTTATCTTCTTTTCCTTTAATGAACTTTCCAATAGCTTTTTCGCTTAATCCATTTTGATATATATCTGCTGTGTCAAAACAGTTTATTCCTTCATTAAATGCTGCTTCTAATGTATTTAATGCTACTTCTTCATTAAATTCATCTCCCCATTTTGAACCTAATTGCCAAGTTCCTAAAGAAACCTCACTTATTTTAAATCCTGTATTTCCAAACTCTCTATATTTCATACTTTTCTCCTTTTCTCTTTGCAATAGTCTTCTTTTATTTTTACATTTATTTTTCTTATATTCAAGTAGTTACTCTAACGTGCTTTAGTGAAATAGAAGTAACTATTAATTATTTTTAGATACAATAAAAGACCTTCAATTATGAAGGCCTTCTAAGTTAATTAATCCTCTAAGTTAGCGATTAATGTTGATATTTCTTCAACAGCTGCAGCTTCGTCGTCTCCTGAAGCTATAACAGTTACACTTGAGTTAGCTGTTACTGCTAAAGATAAAACTCCGATTAAACTTTTAACGTTAGCTTTTTTTCCGTTGAATTCAATGCTTACATCTGATTTGAAAGATGAAGCTTTCTTTACTAATAAAGTTGCTGGTCTAGCGTGTAAACCAGTAGCATTTTTTACTAAAACCTCTTTAGATACCATGCGAAATACACCTCTTTGCTTAATATTGTGTTAATTATTATTAACTTTCTTAATTATAAACGTTTTTATTTATAATTTCAACTATTCATAATATATTTATTGCATTATAAACCTATTATTTCCGCTTGTATACTTTTCACATTTCACTTTAGATTATTTTAACAAATTTTTATGCTATCTTTTTAATTTAATTTATCTAACTTGAACTATTAATTTTATTGCTGTTCTTTCTTCACCATCAATCTCTATATCTGTAAATGCTGGTATACATATTATATCTTTACCTGTTGGTGCTACGAATCCTCTTGCTATTGCAATTGCCTTTATCGCTTGATTTATGGCTCCAGCCCCTACAGCTTGTATTTCTACAGTATTTTTTTCCTTTATTATTGCAGCTAAAGCTCCTGCTACTGAATTTGGACTTGATTTAGTTGATACCTTTAGTACTTCCATTTTTATTTCCTCCCTAGTTTTACGAATAAATTTATTTATAATACCCATCTTCTGGTACTTTATATATATTCTACATTTATTTCAAATTTCCTTTATTTATTTGTCGAAAAAAGAAAATTTTATTCATTTTTCCTTTATTTATCTATTTTAATTAAATTTCATCACTTAAACTTAAGTTTTTTTGTTTATCTATGAAATATTTTACAGTAAAATTTAAAAGAGGTTATACTGAATAAAAATTCAATATAACCTCTTTCTTATTTCGCAAAATCAATGGCTCTAGTTTCCCTAATTACACTGATTTTTATTTGTCCTGGATATTCTAGTTGCTCTTCTACACTCTTAACTATATTACGTGAAAGTTCTATAGCTCCTGCATCGTCAACTTGATCTGGTTTAACCATAATTCTAATCTCTCTACCAGCTTGAATGGCATATGACTTTTCTACACCTTCGTACGAATTTGCAATTTCTTCTAATTTTTCTAATCTTTTAATATATGCCTCTAATGTTTCTCTTCTTGCTCCTGGTCTAGCTGCAGATATAGCATCCGCTGCTTGAACTAAGACTGATTCTAAGCACTCCATTTCAACATCTCCATGATGAGCTGATATAGCATTTACTACTGCACTAGATTCGCCGTATTTCTTAGCAAGTTCACCACCTATTAATGCATGTGGTCCTTCTTGATCTTGATCTACAACTTTACCTATATCGTGTAATAATCCTGCTCTTCTAGCTAGAGTAACATCTAAACCTAGTTCTGAAGCCATTAATCCAGCTAAATATGAAACTTCTATAGAATGTTTTAATACATTCTGTCCATAGCTAGTTCTATACTTTAATCTTCCAATTAGTTTTATAAGCTCTGGGTGAAGACCGTGAACAGCAGTTTCTAATGTTGCTTGTTCTCCTTCTTCTTTAATATTGTTTTCTATTTCTTTTTGAGCTTTTATTACCATTTCTTCGATTCTTGCTGGATGGATTCTTCCATCCACTATTAACTTTTCAAGTGCCATTCTAGCAACTTCTCTCCTTATAGGATCAAAGCTAGATAAAATAACTGCTTCTGGAGTATCATCTATTATTAAGTCTACTCCTGTTAAAGTTTCTAAAGTTCTAATGTTTCTTCCTTCTCTACCTATTATTCTACCCTTCATTTCGTCATTTGGCAGTGCAACAACGTGAACTGTTGTTTCTGAAACATGGTCGGCAGCACATCTTTGAATAGCAGTTGTAACGATCTCACGAGCTTTTTTATCGCCCTCTTCCTTCGCTCTGCTTTCAATTTCTTTTATCATCATAGCTGCATCGTGTGATATCTCTTTCTTTATTTCATCTAAAAGAATTTCTTTTGCTTCCTCTCCAGAAAGACTAGCTATTCTTTCAAGTTCTTCCCTTCTTTTAGAATGAAGATTATTTGCATCATCTTCTATTTTCTGAACATCAATCACTCGTCTATTAAGTACCTCTTCTCTTTTCTCTAAAAGATCGCTCTTTTTGTCAAGAGATTCTTCTCTTTGAATTACTCTTCTTTCAAGTCTTTGAACTTCTGATCTTCTCTCACGAGAATCTTTTTCTAGTTCATTCCTTAATTTATGAACCTCTTCTTTAGCTTCTAAGATAGCTTCTTTCTTTGTAGATTCCGCTTCCTTTTTAGCATTTTCTAGAACCTTTTCAGCTTCCTTCTCTAGAGCCTCAATTTTATTTTTTGATTTTATTTGAATTGTTTTGTATACTACTACTCCTAAGATAAGTAATATTACTATATATCCAATAATACCTGCAATCTGCAAAATAACACCTCCTAAGCCTAATTCTCTACTAGCATAGTCAGTGTCATATTTCATTCATGGTTATTCTTGAATATGATAAACCAGTATTTGTTATTATTGTATATTAAAATTAAAATTATGTCAAGTTAAGTGATTTAAAGAAAAATTCTAGTGCTTTTCTTCTTTTTTCTTCTCTTTACACCATTATTCTATTATTTTTTTCTTCTTTCTTAAAGCTATCATTTGAAAATTCTTTTCATCACTTTTGTACATTTTATTAAATCATATTTTTACTATAAAAAAAGCATATCCACTTGAATATGCTTTTCAAAAAAAATTCTATTTTTCTTCTTTAGATGCTGCTTTATCTGCTGCAACTTCTAATTTAGCTTCCATTATTGGAAGATTATATTTTTCTCTAATTGTGTTTTCAATTTCTAATGCTACTTCTGGATTTTCTTTTAAATATCCTTTTGCATTTTCTCTACCTTGACCTAATCTTATATCTCCATAAGAGAACCAAGCTCCACTTTTTTGTACAATACTTTCTTTAACTCCAACATCTACAATATTTCCTTCTCTTGAGATACCTTCGTTGTACATAATGTCAAATTCCGCTTGTCTAAATGGTGGTGCAACTTTATTTTTTATAACCTTAACTCTTGTTCTGTTACCTACCATGTTTTCACCTTGTTTTATAGAGTCAATTCTTCTAACATCTAGTCTTACTGATGAATAGAATTTTAACGCTCTTCCTCCAGGTGTTGTTTCAGGACTTCCAAACATAACTCCAACCTTTTCTCTAAGTTGGTTTATGAATATAGCTACACAGTTAGTTTTATTTATTGTTCCTGCAAGCTTTCTTAATGCTTGTGACATAAGTCTTGCTTGAAGACCTACGTGAGAATCTCCCATTTCACCTTCAATTTCCGCTCTTGGTACAAGTGCTGCAACTGAGTCAATTACAATTGTATCTATTGCTCCTGATCTTACTAACGCCTCTGTTATTTCTAGAGCTTGTTCTCCTGTATCTGGTTGTGAAACTATAAGACTTTCAGTATCTACTCCTAAGTTTCTTGCATATGATGGGTCTAAAGCATGCTCTGCATCAATAAATGCTACTGCTCCGCCTCTTTTTTGTGTTTCTGCTACTATGTGAAGAGCAACTGTTGTTTTACCTGAACTTTCTGGTCCATATATTTCAACTATTCTTCCTTTTGGTACTCCACCAATTCCAAGTGCGATATCTAAATCTAAACACCCTGTTGATATTGCTTCTATGTCTAAAGTCGCTTTTTCTCCAAGCTTCATTACTGCACCTTTACCAAATTGCTTTTCAATCTGTCCCATTGCAGCTTCTATGGCTTTTAATTTATTAACATCTATATTGCTCATTAATTCATTTCCTCCTCTTATAGAACAAACGTTCTTCTTAATTATTAGTATATAGTATCATATTATTATAGTCAACATAATTTATCAATATTATACATATGTTTTTTACTTTTATTCCATTTTATGTATTTTAAATAAATGCATAAAATAAGAGAGTGTCTTTAAGCTAAGACATTCTCTTATTTCTTTTAATAAACTACTTATTTGTTGATATTACTCCTCTATTTTTTGCAAAGTAATCATACCCTGAAATAAGTGTTATTATAACTGCTAAATATAACATTATTGCTGGAAGCCCTGTAAATATAAAGTGTATTATACTATTACTATTTACAAATGTAGTAAGCCATGCTGAGGTATTAATATTTACTTCAATCAATAACAATATTATTGCTATCATTTGGATAACAGTTTTTATTTTTCCCCACCAACTTGCTGCTATAACTTTCCCCTCTGATGCCGCAAGAGTTCTTAGTCCCGAAACTGCAAATTCTCTAGCTATAATTATTATTGCTGCCCAACTTGGAACAAACCCTAATTCTACTAATGATATTAATGCAGCTGTTACTAGTAATTTATCTGCTAATGGGTCCATAAACTTTCCAAAATTCGTTATTTGATTTCTACTTCTTGCAATATATCCATCTAACTTATCTGTTATAGATGCAAGAATGAATATGAACGTTGCAATAAAAGTTCCATATGGTATGCCCTTAACTATTATAAATACTAGGAATATTGGAACTAATAAAATTCTTATTATTGTTAGCTTATTTGCAAGATTCACATATACCAACTCCTATTAGATCATACTCCTCATTGTCTTCAATTTTCACTTTTACAAAATCACCTTTTTTAACATCATCACAGCCTTTTTTAAAGAATACTGTTCCATCGATATCTGGTGCCATTTCGTAATTTCTTCCTATATAATATTCTCCATTTTTTCCTTCAACAAGAACATCATAAACTTTCCCAACTTTTTCTCTATTTACTTCTTTAGATACTTTTCCTTGAACAAGCATAAGTTCTTTTTCTCTTAAAGCCTTTACTTCTTCATCTACTTGATTTTCCATAATAGCCGCTGGTGTTCCTTCTTCTCTTGAATAACTGAATACTCCAACTTTATCTAACTTCTTTTCTATTAAGAAATCTTTAAGTTCATTAAATTCTTCTATTCCTTCATTTGGGAATCCTACAATAAGTGATGTTCTTAGAACTATTCCTTCTACTTCATTTCTTAAAGTATCAATCTTATCTAAGATATCTTTTTTAGTTGTTTTTCTTCCCATAAGTTTAAGTATTTTATCACTTATATGTTGTATTGGTAAATCTAAGTATTTTACTACCTTTTCGTTTACTTTCATTTCCTCTATTAATTCTGGATAAATTTCTTCTGGATAACAGTAAAGTAATCTTATCCATTTTAAACCTTCTATTTTAGAAAGTTCTCTTAATAGTATATGTAGGTTTTGTTCCCCATATATATCACTTCCATACATTGTTGTATCTTGTGCTATTAAAATTATCTCTTTTGTTCCTGAGTTTACTAATGTATTAGCCTCCTCAAGAATGTTTTCCATTTTTCTACTTCTGAATTTACCTCTTATTTTAGGTATTATGCAGTAAGTACAAAAATTATCACACCCTTCAGCTATTCTTAAATATGCTGTGCTTTTATCTGTTGTAAGTAATCTTATACCTTCATTTATGTTTTGATCTGAATAATTTACTGCATCTAAGATTTCATTGTTATCTATAAACTTAACTATCATCTTATCTATCTCAGCATAATCATTTACACCAAGTATAATATCTATTTCTGGCATTAACTCTTGAAGTTCTTTTCCATATCTTTGAGTTAAACATCCAGTTGCAATAAGAAGCTTACATTTATGGTCTTCTTTATATTTTGCCATTTCTAAAATTGTATCAATTGATTCTTGTTTCGCTTTTTCAATGAATCCACATGTATTAACGATTATTATGTCAGCTTCTGTTGGATTATTTGTTATTTCATAAACCTTATTCATAACACCAAGCATTATTTCTGAGTCTACTCTGTTTTTATCGCAGCCTAAACTGACCATTCCTACTTTATATTTTGCCAAACCATTTTCCTCCTGTGTTCCTGTTTGCTTATTTTATTGTATATCTCTTTTTATTTTATGACAAGTAATTTTTCTTATCTACTCTTCATCACTAAAGTATTCTTCTTTACTTACTAAAACTTGTCTCGGTTTACTTCCATCTCTTTCTGAGATTATTCCTCTTTCTTCAAGCTCATCCATTATTCTAGAGGCTCTGTTAAATCCAACCTTAAATTTTCTTTGTATAAATGAAGTAGATGCTTGATTAAATGTAATTACAGTTTCTATAACATCATTTAAAAGCTCATCAACCTCTTCTCCTCCTCCACTACTTGCAGTGTTTTGAGTTTCCTTTTGAATATGTTCTAATATATCTTCTTCATATTTTACTTCTTCTGAATCTTTTTTCACATATTCAACAACCTTTTCAACTTCTTCTTCTGATATGAAGCATCCTTGAACTCTTAAAGGCTTACTTTCTCCAACAGGATAATAAAGCATATCTCCTCTTCCAAGTAATTTTTCTGCTCCACTACTATCTAAAATAGTTCTTGAATCAATTTGTGATGAAACAGCAAAGGATATTCTTGATGGTATATTTGCTTTTATAACCCCTGTTATAACATCTACTGATGGTCTTTGAGTTGCAATTACAAGATGCATTCCTGCAGCTCTCGCCATCTGTGCAAGTCTTCCTATATAGTCTTCTACGTCATTTGCGCAAACCATCATAAGGTCTGCAAGCTCATCTACTATTATAACTATATAAGGTAATTTTTCCTCTATTACACCTTTTTTATACAATTGATTGTAAGAATCTATATTTCTAGCTCCTGAATCTGCAAACAGCTTATATCTTCTTGTCATTTCATTTACAGCCCAATTTAAAGCTGCTGCTGCTTTTTTAGGATCTGTTACAACTGGAATTAAAAGATGTGGTATTCCATTATATACGCTTAATTCTACAACCTTTGGGTCTACCATAAGAAGCTTAACCTCGTCTGGTGAGTATTTATAAAGAATACTTACTATTAATGTATTTATACATACACTTTTTCCTGAACCTGTAGCTCCTGCAATTAATGTATGTGGCATTTTACTTAAATCTCCAATAACACATTCTCCACCTATATCTTTTCCAAGGGCAATAGCAAGTTTTTTATCACTATCTAAAAATTCACTTGTTCCTAAAACTTCTCTTAAAAATACTGGAGTTTGTGTTTTATTTGGAACCTCAATTCCAACTGCTGCCTTCCCTGGGATTGGTGCTTCAATTCTTACCCCTGATGCTGCAAGTCCAAGGGCTATATCATCTGCTAAATTAACTATTTTACTTACCTTTACCCCTGGGCTTGGTTGTAATTCAAATCTAGTAACCGATGGTCCTTTTGTAACTTGGTTTACTTCTGCTTCAACACCAAAGCTTAAAAGTGTGCTAGTTAGCTTGTCCGCACTCTTTATTAAATCTTTTCTATCACTTCCATTTAACTCAGTGTCTTTGTTTATTTCTAAAAGCTCTATACTCGGCTTTATATAAACAGAATTCTCTTCACTCTTTTTGCTTTCTCTTAAACTATCTTCAATTTCTCTATTTACACTTTCTTTTTCTGAAGCATCTTTTTTACTAGCCTTTTCTATCATTGGCTCATTTATTCTAGGTATAGTTTTCTTTTTCTCTTCTACTTTAGGCTTAGATATGTTGGTAACTTTTTTCTCTATAAAGCCATCCTCTTCTTCATCTTCAACATGCATTTTAGAATTATGCATAAACTCCATTGTCTTTAACTTATTTTTATAGTCATCACCGAAGGATTCAGTTTTAGATTTTTCTTTTTCTATCTTTTTAGGCCTTATACTCTCTTCTTTTTCTTCACGTTTTATATTTCTTACATTTTTTATTACTTTACTTTTATCCTTAACCTTTAGTCCTAAATCATATAAGGTTATATCAAAAACTAAGATTGTTCCTATTACTACAAATGCAAAGTATACAATGTACGAACCTATTGACCCTAAAAATTTATATAATGGGTATGCAATAAAATATCCAAGGACTCCTCCATTGATTCCTCCTGTACTTTTTACTATGCTATTAAATCCTTCTGAAAAGCTAAGCTTTTGTACTCCACTTAGATATATAGTTGAACTAATTAATATAAATATAATTACGTAAATTGTTACCCCAGTGAAATTCCTATTTAACTCTACGCTTCCTTTTCCTTTCACGTACTCATATCCTAAATATAATACATATATAGGTATTGCATATCCTCCAATTCCGATTAAGAATCGAGCTATATTTTGTGACATTACAGATAATGTTCCTATTAAATTAGTATATATTGCTAAGGATAGTATTATTCCAATAGCTATAAATACTACTCCTTTTATATCTCCACTTTTATTTGAGCTTCCTTTATTTGAATTCCCCTTAGTTTGTACTGTTTTTTTTCGACCTGTATTTCCATTTACTTTTGTTCCCCTACTTTTATTTTTTGTACTCACTTAATCACCTCACTTTTTTTATTCTACAAAGAGATAGAAAATTCCTTTTTTAAACAGAACAAAATCAGCCATATTAATATAGCTGACCTTAATCTTTACTCTTGGTCTATTAAGCTATCAAGCTTTTTAATGGCTTCTTTTATTCCACCAACGCTATCTATAAGTCCGCATTCTACAGCTTGTTCTCCAATTAAAATAGTCCCCATATCATTTAAAAGGTCTCCTGTTTGTCTTAACAATTCTTCTAATTTTTTCTCTTTTATTTTTGATGTTCTTATTATAAATCCATTTATTCTTTCTTGCATCCTTTTAAAATATTCAAATGTTTGTGATACTCCAATTATAAATCCATTCATTCTAATTGGATGAACTATCATTGTTGCTGATGGTGTAATAAAGGAATATGTTGCTGATGTAGCAAGTGGCACACCTATTGAATGTCCTCCACCAATTACTATAGAAACTGTTGGTTTTGATATTGAATTTATCATTTCAGCTATCCCAAGTCCCGCCTCTACATCTCCTCCTACTGTATTTATTACAATTAGGATTCCTTTTACCTTTTTATTTTGTTCCATCTCTATAATCTGTGGAATAATATGTTCATATTTTGTTGCTTTTGTTTGTGCAGGTACTGCTACATGCCCCTCTATCTGCCCAATTATTGATAACACCCTTATTCTTTCATTGTTATCTACAACTCCTGTATTTCCAAGTTCCTTTATAGCCTCAACCTTTGCATTTTCTATCTTTGAATCTTCTATTACTTCTTTTTTTTCTTCTATCTTTTTTTTCATAAAAACACCTCCCGTACAAATTTATTTTGTACGAGAGTTATTTTTTTATACATTAATTATGCTAATTCAAAAGTTTTATGTAGGGCATTTATCGCCTTTTCTACATTTTTTGTATGAATAAGACACCAAATAGTCATATGTGAATCTGCTGTTTGTAATACTTCAATATTATTATCATTTAAGCCTTGAACTATTTTTGCAATTACACCTGGTATACCAGTCATTCTACTTCCAACTATAGCAAGTTGACTACATTCCTCTACTAATTCATATTTTAAACCTATAGAATGAAGGACTTTTTCTAGCTTTTCTTTTCTATCAGCACCTATAGTAAACACTTGTCTTTCTGGGAAAATGTTTATTAAATCTAAGCTAATATCATTTGCGGCTAAAAGCCCTAAAAGATTTCTATAATTTGAATTGTTTTTATTTTCATCAAATTGTATTTTTACTTGAATTCTATCATTTTGATGTGTAATTCCTGTAATAATCTTAGGATGCTTTATATCACCATTATTATTTATAAGAGTTCCTTCACAGTCACTCATTGTATTTTTTATTAATAATGGAATATTCCCTTTCATAGCCACATCAATTGCTCTAGGATGAATAACCTTAGCTCCATGGTCTGCTAATTGGAATACCTCATTATAGCTTATAACATTAATAAGAGATGCTTCTTCTACAATCCTTGGGTCTGCTGTCATTATTCCATCTACATCTGTATATATTTCAATTCTTTCAGCTTCTAACGCAACTCCAAGTATAGCACCACTTGTATCACTTCCACCTCTTCCAAGTGTTGTAAAATATCCATCTTCTGTCATACCTTGAAACCCTGTTACAACTGGTACTTTACCCTTAGCTAATAATTTTTTAATCTCTTCAGCATTTACTTTTATATGTTCTGCTTGAGTAAACTCATTATTTGTTATGATACCAGCTTGCCCACCTGTTAATGCTGTTGCATCTATCCCTGCATTGAATAATTCATTACACATTACAACCGAGCTTATAAATTCACCGCAACAAGTTAAAAGGTCTGTTGATTGTTTATTATACATTTTAAACTTATTGTCTATTAAAGAAAGTAATGTATCCGTTGCATAAGGTTCTCCTTTTCTTCCCATAGCCGATACAACAACTACTGGAGAAAAACCTTCATTTATAGCTTTTTTTACTTTTTCTATTACTTTCTCTCGTCTTTCTTTTGTTGATACAGATGTTCCACCAAATTTTTGAACAACTATTTTCACTTTAATTCCCCCTTTAATCTATACCTTTGCCCGCCTCATACTTCTTTCATCGGCATCAAGTATTATGGTTTTCGCCCCAACTTTTTGAACACAGTTCCAGTCAATTTCTAAAACTTCTCTAGCTCCACCAAAAAGACTAAACTTAGATGTTGCTACATCTATCAAGAGAAACTTTATATTCCCTTCATCATCTATAACAATGTCATTATTTTGAAGATAATCATACTTTTCTCCATCATTAATATTTATAAGTTCATACCTTTCAAGCTCACTTAGATATTTTATATTCTTTTCACCATGTATATACATAAATATACCTCCCTTTATTAATAAATACTATATGTATATTCATTCTCCAGGGAGATATTCTTAATTATATATCATGTTTTATTTTTTTTCTATTTATATATATTAGTTTTTAATTAAATATAATTGAATTTAATTCTTCTCTATCAATAGTTGGCCCTACATACGCAGTGTTCAAAGCCCCGTCTTTAAAGCAATACTCGATTACTTCATTAACATTTTCCATAGATATATTATCTATTTTTTCTATAACCTTTTCCTCTGTTCTTATCTCACCTCTAAATAGTAAAGATTTGGCATTGGCGAACATTTTTGAACTTGTGCTTTCCTGACCTAATATATATGTCCCTTTTATTTTTTCTTTATTTATCTTAAGCTCTTCTTCTGTTATTCCTTTTTGAACAAAGTTATCCATGCTTTCCTTTATAACTTCTAAGGCTTTTTTAGCTGAATTTTTATTTAAACCTAAGTATATATTCATACCTCCAGCACCTCTATATGAATCCATATATGAGTATATAGAGTAACATAACCCAAGTTCTTCACGAACCTTATTAAATAATATTGAAGATGCTCCACCACCTAGTATAGTATTTACTAAAACTAATGCATATGAATTTTTATGATTATAAGGAAGTCCTTTATATCCAATATTTATATGTAATTGCTCAATTTCCTTTTCTATACTTAAACTGCCTTCTTTTGCTTCAAACTTTTCATTATTCTCTTTAATTTCTTCTTTATTCTTCCATTCCCCAAAATATTTTGTAACTAAATCTTCTATCTCATTAAATTCTAACTTTCCACAAATAGATATTACTGAGTTTTTAGGTACATAACGTCTTTCTATGTAATCTACTATCTTTTCTCTTGTAAAACTCTTTACAGTTTCATGAGTTCCAAGTATTGGTCTTTCTAAAGAGGTATCTTTAAATGCTATGCTAGAATGTAAATCCTCTAAAACTTCCTCTGGTGAGTCAGTACTCATATTTATTTCTTCTAAAACAACACCTTTTTCTTTTTCAATTTCATCTTTATCAAATTTTGAATTTAAAATTATATCAGATAAAACATCTAATCCTGTTTCAATATGACTTCCTAACACCTTCACAAAATAACAAGTAGTTTCCTTTCCTGTAAAAGCATTTATTTGCCCACCTATGTTTTCAATGGCACTTGTTATTCCATTAAAGCTTCTTTTTTCTGTTCCCTTAAAGAACATATGCTCAATAAAATGACTTATTCCATTTATATCTTCTGTTTCATCTCTTGAGCCGTTTCTAACCATTACTCCAACACTTACAGAGTTTACTCCATCTATCTTTTCCATTACTATCTTTAATCCATTTTTTAGTTCTATAACTTTGTGCATAAACCTTCTCCTTCTTCAACTGTTACTTTAATTCATTATAACAAAAAAAAGGCAACATAATTGCCTTTTTATATATTAATCATTCTTTTCTTCAGAATTTTCTTCTAATGCGTCTTTTCTTGAAAGATTAACTCTTCCTTGGTTATCAATTTCAGTTACTTTAACTAAAATCTCATCTCCAACTGAAACAACATCTTCTACCTTGTTAACTCTTTCTTTAGCAAGTTTAGAAATGTGTACTAATCCTTCTTTTCCTGGTAAAATTTCTACGAAAGCTCCAAAAGTAGTTATTTTAGTAACTTTTCCTAAGTAGATTTCACCAACTTCAGCTTCTTTAGTTATACCTTCAATTATTTCGATTGCTTTGTTAACACCAGCATGATCTACAGATGATACAAATACAGTTCCATCTTCTTCAATGTCAATCTTAACTCCAGTATCTTCAATAATTTTGTTTATAACTTTTCCACCTGCTCCAATAACTTCTCTTATTTTATCAGGATTGATTTTTATAATTGATGTTTTTGGTGCATATAAAGAAACGTCAGCTCTTGGTGCTTCGATACATTCATTTATCTTTCCTAAGATAAACATTCTTGCATCTCTTGCATTTTTAATAGCAGTTTTTACTACATAGCTGCTTAATCCTTTAAGCTTAGTATCAACTTGAATTGAAGTTATTCCTTTTTCAGTACCTGCAACTTTAAAGTCCATGTCTCCAAAGAAATCTTCTATTCCTTGAATATCAGTTAAAACTTCTTCTTCTGATAAATCTGCTGAAGTTATAAGTCCCATTGCAATACCTGCAGCTGGTCTCTTAAGTGGTACACCAGCATCTAATAATGCAAGTGTTGATCCACAAACTGATGCTTGTGAAGTTGATCCATTTGAGCTTAATACTTCTGATACTAATCTGATTGAGTATGGGAATTCATCCATTGAAGGAATTAATGGCTCAAGTGCTCTTTCTGCAAGTGCTCCATGCCCTATTTCTCTTCTTCCTGGTCCTCTAAGAGGTCTAACTTCTCCTACGCTGTAAGCTGGGAAGTTATAGTGATGCATATATCTTTTTGATTCTGCTTCATCTATACCATCTAAAGTTTGAACTTCACTTACTGAACCTAAAGTTGCAACAGTCATAACTTGAGTTAATCCTCTTGTAAATAATCCTGTTCCATGAGTTCTTGGTAAAATTCCAACTTCACAATCAATCTTTCTTATTTGATCAAAAGATCTACCATCTGGTCTTCTTTTATCTTTAAGTAGCATATCTCTTACTACTTCTTTTTGCATATTATAAAGAATCTCTTTTATGTCTCCTGCTTTTCCTTCATGCTTTTCAGCAAATTCAGAATAAACTTTTTCGTTTACAGCTGACATAGCTTCATTTCTTTCATCTTTGTCGATGATGTACATAGCTTCTTTAACCATGTCACTTGCAAATGCTCTTACATCAGCTTCTACTTGTTCATCAACTTTATATAATTCTGGCGTTATTTTTTCTTTTCCAAATTTAGCTTGAGCTTCTTTTTGGAATTTTATTATATCTTGACATGCATCAAATCCGAAATCAATTGCTTTTATCATTGTATCTTCATCAATTTCATTTCCGCCTGCTTCTATCATCATAACCTTTTCTTCTGTTGCACAAACAGTAAGATCTAGTTCTGTAACTTTTCTTTCATCTGATGTTGGGTTTAATACGAATTTTCCATCTATAAGTCCAACTTGAACTCCTGCAACTGGAATTGTATAAGGTATGCTTGATAACAATAATGATGTTGATGCAGCATTTATTGCTAATATTTCAGGTATATTATCCTTCTCAACTGATACTACAGTACAAACAACTTGAACATCATTTCTATATCCTTTTGGGAATAATGGTCTTATTGTTCTATCAACAGCTCTTCCGTGTAGAATCGCTTTATCAGTAGGTCTTCCTTCTCTTTTTACAAATCCTCCTGGAATTTTACCAACAGAGTATAATCTTTCTTCATATTCAACACTTAGTGGAAAAAAGTCTATCCCTTCTCTTGGTTGTTCTGAGGCATTAACGTTATTTAGTATTACAGTGTCCCCATAACTGAAAAAAGTTGCCGCATTTGATAACATACCAAATCCACCAAACTGAACTTTCATTTCTCTTCCAGCTATAACTGTTTTTAATTCATTCCTCATAAAGGACCTCCCTTCGCCTTTAATTACAAATTTTTCTAATAATTTTAAAATAATAGAGCGGGAATGCCCGCTCTAAGATATTATCTTCTTAAACCTAATTTTTTGATTACAGCTCTGTATCTTTCGATATCTTGCTTAGCAACATAGTTTAAAAGACCTCTTCTTTGTCCAACCATCATTAAAAGACCTCTTCTTGAGTGGTGATCTTTCTTGTGAACTTTTAAGTGAGCTGTTAACTCGTTAATTCTTTCAGTTAATAATGCGATTTGAACTTCAGCACATCCTGTGTCTTTTTCGTTCTTACCAAATTCTTTAATTAATTCTAATTTTCTTGCCTTATCCATGTGTATCTACACCTCCGTATAATTATCCCCTTAATTCCAAGTAAAAAGATGGCACCTTTTAACATAGAACTAGGTTTACTTTGTAAGTATATCAAAAATAATTTATTTTGTAAACATAATTTATGTCTTAGAATAAATTCCCTTTTTTATAGCAAACTCTTTATCTTTTTCTAATCTTTTAACTAACTCATCTAATGAGTTAAACTTCTTCTCATCTCTTATTCTTTCCAAAAATAATAATTTTAAACTTTCACCATAGATTGTTTTGTTAAAATCGATAATATATGTTTCAATTGTTAGCTTTTCACCATTCACTGTAGGATTATTTCCAACAGATGTTATTCCCTTATATATCTTTTCTTTATATATTACATTTGTGTAATATACACCTTTTTTAGGAATTATATATTGCTTTTCTACTTTTAAATTGGCAGTTGGAAATCCTATTGTTCTACCAAGTTTTTTTCCTGAAACTACAATCCCTTCTAACATATATGGTTTATCTAACATCTCTTTTACTTCTACAACTTCACCATTTAACAATTCATTTCGAATTCTAGTACTGCTAACAACATCTTCATTATACATATATGGTTTTATTACTTTAACTAAGAAATTATATTTCTCACCAAGTTTTTGTAATAATTCTATATCACCTTTATTTTTAAATCCAAATCTGTAATTAAATCCTACAACTATTCCTTTGACATTGTATTCATCACATAATTTTTTAATAAACTCTTCTGGTAATAACTTCATTAGCTCTTCATCAAATTTTTCTAAAACAACTTTATCTATGCCTTTGTTTAATAATATTTCTTTTTTTTCAGTGTTTCCCATTAAATATTTGAATTTAAACCCTTTATTTATGACTTCTCTTGGGTGATTTGAAAAAGTAAATACCATACTTTTAGAATCATTTTCTTTTGCTAATTTTTTTATTTCACAAATAAGCTCTAGATGACCTTTATGAAGTCCATCAAAACTTCCAAGGGCTATATAATATCCTTTTTTCTCTTTCATCACTTTATTTCCCAAGTTTAAGATAGATGTTTCTCTATCTTAAATCCTTCCTCATCTTTTTTTCCAAGTCCTAAGAAATTTCCATCTCCATCATAAACCCTATATAGAACATTTTCTTGAACTTCTGATGTATAAAGTCTTTTATCATATACCTTTGCACCATTTTTTATAAGCTTTAAAAATTTATTATTTATAGTAACTTTTTCATAATCCTTTAAAGCTTCTTCAATAGAAATAATATGCTCACCTATATTTTCTTCAGTTAAATCTTCAATGTTTACACTTTCTTCTTCAGTAAAGTTTGATGTAGCATTTCTTTTTAACTTTGTCATAACAGCACCAACATTTAACTCTTCTCCAATATCATAGCAAAGACTTCTTATGTAAGTTCCTTTTGAACATTTTACCTTCATTTCTATTATAGGATTGTTTATCACAATATTTTCAATGTAATAGATAGTTATATCTCTACCTTCACGTTCTACTTCAATCCCTTTTCTAGCTAATTCATATAATCTAACTCCATTTTGTTTAAGAGCTGAGTACATAGGTGGTACTTGATTGTACCCTCCCTCAAACTTTGAAATAGCTTTTAATATTTCTTCTTCAGTTAAGTGGCTACAGGCTTTTTCTTCTAATACTTTTCCTTCTAAATCATAAGTATCAGTTTTCATTCCTAACTTAAACTGAACTGTATATACTTTTGGAGCTCTCATTATATAATCTATAATTTTTGTTCCTTTTCCTATACATACAGGAAGAACCCCACAAGCCTCTGGATCTAGAGTACCTGTGTGGCCCACTTTACCTGTTTTTGCAAGCTTTTTGATTTTTCTTACTACATCAAAAGAAGTCATTCCTGTGTTTTTAAAAACATTAATTACGCCTTCCATACTTCTAGCTCACTTTCAATTTTTTCTAAAAGGCTTTCTTTAGCATCTTCTAAATAAACACCTTTTTGCATAACACCTGATGCTTTTATGTGACCTCCGCCACCAAAACATTCAGCAACACGTCTAACGTCAAAATTATTTTTCGAACGTAAACTTGCCTTTGTTCCATCAGCTGTTTCTTTTAATAAAACTGCTACTTCTACACCTTTTACACTTAATAGATTTCCTATTACATCTGATGTATCTTCTTGCTCGCAGTCATATTTTTTAAGAACATCCTCTGATAATCCTACAACAATAACCTTATCTTGGAAATAAAGTCTTGCTGTTTCAAAAGCATATCCCATAAGGTTTAGCTTTTTCATTTTTCTATTATCAAAAAGATTTCTATAAATATCTGTATTATCTACTCCCACACTAATTAGCATACTTGCTATTTTGTGAGTTCTTTCTGTTACGTTAGAATGTCTAAACGAACCTGTATCTGTTACGATAGTTGTATATAGACATGTCCCTATCTTTTTCAAAATGTCTGTTTTTTCATTGAAGTTAATTGAAAGATTATTTAAAAGCTCAAATATAATTTCACCAGTTGATGCAGCTTTTGCATCTACATAGTTTAAGTTTCCATATTCGTCATTTGAAATGTGATGATCTACATTTATTAAAAATCCTTTATAAAAAGAAAGATCTGCAGAAATTCTTTCAAAATTTCCGCAATCTACTACAACTACTAAATCTGTTCCTTGCACAGGGCTTACAGTATTTCCATCAACTTCATTTCCAAGTGATAGAAACTCTAAGTTTTCTGCAATAACATCTTTAGATATTATATAAGCATCTTTCTTTAGGTATCTTAAACCATTTAGAAGTGCTAAAGCACTTCCCATTGCGTCTCCATCAGGAGACACATGGAAAGATATACCTATTTTTTTTGATTCTAGTATTTTCTTTGCTACATCTTTTAAAGACACTATTTTTTAGACCTTTCTATTAATGCATCAATTTTCATACCGTAATCTATAGATTCATCTAATTCAAATATAATTTGTGGTACTGCTCTTAATTTAACTCTTTTACCAACTTCTCTTCTTATGAAGCTACTAGCTCCTCTTAATGCTTTTAAATTTTCTTCTTTCTCTTCTTGACTAATGCAGAATATACTTACATATATTTTTGCAAAACTTAAATCTCTTGTAACTTCAACATCAGTTACAGAAATCATAGCTGTTAGTCTTGGGTCTTTAACTTCATTTTGAATTAGATTGCTAACTTCTTTTTTAACTTCTTCGTTTATTCTTCCACCTCTATAGTTAGCCATTTATCTTCACCTCTATTTTTAAATTAAAGTTCTTTTCTTTCAATTGCTTCTATAGCATAAGCTTCAATAAGGTCTCCCTCTTTCATGTCGTTAAACTTCTCTAAGCTTAATCCACACTCATATCCACTCTTAACTTCTTTTACATCGTCTTTAAATCTTTTTAATGATGATAAAGTTGTTTCGAATATTACTATTCCATCTCTTATGATTCTAACTTCACCATTTCTTACTAATTTACCATCAGTTACATAACATCCTGCAATTGTTCCAACGCTTGATATTTTGTAAGTTTCTCTGATTTCAGCTGTTCCTAATATAACTTCTTTATATTCAGGCTCAAGCATTCCTATCATAGCTGATTTAACATCTTCTATTGCATCATAGATGATTCTGTAAGTTTTAACTTCAACACCATCTCTATCAGATGCCATTAAAGCATTTCCATCAGGTCTTACGTTAAATCCAATAACTATTGCATTTGAAGCTGATGCAAGTGTTATATCAGTTTCAGTTATAGCTCCAACTCCACCGTGGATAACTCTAACTTTAACATCATCAGTTGATAATTTTTCAAGTGATTGTCTTATAGCTTCAACAGAACCTTGAACGTCTGCTTTAACTATTATACCAAGCTCTTTAACAGTTCCTTCTTTGATTTGGTTATATAAACCTTCAAGAGAAACTCTGTGGCTTGATGCAAAATTTTCATTCTTAATTTTATTTTTTCTTTTTTCAGCCATATTTCTTGCTGTTTTTTCATCTTCAACTTCGTTGAATCTGTCTCCAGCTGCTGGTACTTCTGAAAGTCCTAAAACCTCTACAGGGATTGATGGTCCTGCTGATTTTATTTTCTTTCCTGTATCATCAAACATAGCTCTTATTCTACCATATGTTGTTCCAACTAAAATTGAATCTCCAACATTTAAAGTTCCTGTTTGAACAAGTAAACTTGCAACTGGTCCTCTTCCTTTATCAAGCTTAGCTTCTACAACTGTTCCGTTTGCATTTCTGTTAGGGTTAGCTTTAAGCTCTAACATTTCTGCAGTTAAAAGTACCATTTCTAGTACATTTTCGATACCAATTCCTTGCTTAGCTGAAACAGGAACACATATTGTATCTCCACCCCAGTCTTCTGCAACTAATCCATATTCAGTTAATTCTTGCTTAACTTTATCTATGTTTGCACCATCTTTATCAATTTTGTTTATAGCTACAATCATAGGAACATTTGCAGCTTTACAGTGACTTATAGCTTCTTTAGTTTGTGGCATGATTCCGTCATCAGCTGCAACAACTAATATAACTATATCAGTAATTTGTGCTCCTCTAGCTCTCATTGATGTGAAAGCTTCATGTCCTGGAGTATCTAAGAATGTTATTTCTTCGCCTTTTAATGTTACAGTGTACGCACCTATATGTTGAGTGATTCCACCTGCTTCTGATTCAGTAACCTTTTCTTTTCTTATAGCATCTAAAAGAGAAGTTTTACCATGGTCAACGTGTCCCATTACAGTTACGATTGGTGGTCTTTTTTCTAATGTTTCTTCTTCATCTTCTATGATAAGATCATCTAATTCATCATTTCTTTCGATCTTTTCAGCTATGATTTCAAACTTTTCACAAACTTTTTTAGCAGTTTCAAAGTCGATTTCTTGGTTCATTCCAGCCATAACGCCACAGAACATAAGCTCTTTTATAAGCTCTGCATATGGTTTTTTGATTTTTTCTGCTAAATCTTTAACCATTATAGTTTCGTTTATTTCAATTACTTCTAAACTATTTGCAGCAGCAAGTGCAGCAGCCTCTGCTTCCATTTGCTTTCTAGTTTTCTTTTTCTTTCTATTTCCTTTATTAACTTCCTCAGCTAATATATCTTCGTATTCATCTACTAAAGTTTTCTTAATGATGTCTTCTCCACCCTCTGCAATAAGCTCTTTTATAAGCTCTGCATCTTCTTCTTCGATAATACTCATGTGGTTTTTCGCTACAACGTTAAACTCTTTTTTTAACAACTCAATTAAATCAACTGAACTTACGCCAAGTTCCTTTGCTAATTCATATACTTTAATTTTTGACATACAGTCACCCCCGGTTAAATTTTTACATTTTCGGATCCTCCTTGTAAAGACTTAATAATTTATTTGCCATATTCTTATCTTTTATAGCTAATATTTTTATCTCTTCTTTACCTATAGAAGCTCCTAATTCTTCTTTATTAAAATCTTCAATATACGGTATTTTCTTTTCCTCGCAGTGTTTTAAAAACTTTTTCTTAGATGATTCTGATGCATCTTTTGAAATTATAAAAAGCTTTAGTCTTGCTCTGTTTCTTTGCTCATCACATTTACTATAACCTTCTATTAAATTACCTGATCTTTTTACAAGCCCTAAAAAATTGAAAAACTTATTCATCATTCATTTCTTCCCTTAGTCTATTATAAATCTCTTCACCAATTTGAACATCTAAATTTCTACTTAATCGTCTCGTTTTATAAGCCTTATTTAAGCAGTCTTCTGATTTGCATACATATGCTCCTCTTCCAGGTTTTTTTCCTACAAGATCAACTGAAACTTCACCCTCTTTAGACTTTACAACTCGTATAAGTTCTTTTTTAGGCTTCATTTCTGAGCATCCTGTGCACATTCTCAAAGGTATCTTTTTAATTTTCATAAAAATCACCCCTCACTTCAATTATTCTTCAATCTCTAAGATTTCATCAATAATTTCATTTACAACTTCTTCTTCTATTTCTTCAGCTATTTCCTCAGCGATTTCTACTCTTTCAGCTTCACTTTGGCTTTTGCTTTTTATATCTATTTTCCAGTTAGTTAACTTAGCTGCAAGTCTAACATTTTGACCTTCTTTACCTATTGCTAAAGAAAGTTGGTTATCATCAACAACTACTTCTGCTGATTTAGTTTCTTCATTTGCAACTACGCTTATAACTTTTGCAGGACTTAATGAGTTTGATATAAATTCAGCTGGATCCTTGCTCCATTTGATTATATCAATTTTTTCATTTTTAAGTTCGTTAACAACAGCTTGAACTCTGATTCCTTTTGGTCCTACACATGCTCCCATTGGATCTATTTCTTCGTCATTTGAGAATACTGCTATTTTACTTCTTGAACCAGCTTCTCTTGAGATACTCTTAATTTCTACTATTCCTTCTTGTATTTCAGGAACTTCTAATTCAAATAATCTCTTAACTAATCCTGGATGTGTTCTTGAAACGTGAACTTGTGGTCCTTTTGGAGTTGATTTAACTTCAACTATATATAGTTTTAACTTTTCGTTGAATCTATATTCTTCACCTTTCATTTGCTCATTTGGTCCTATAACACCTTCGATTTTACCAAGATTTACAAAAACTAAACCTTTATCTTTTCTTATTATAGTTCCTGTGATTATATCAAATTCAAGCTCTTTATATTCTTGGAATATAATGCTTCTTTCTGATTCTTTTATTCTTTGAGTTACCATTTGTTTTGCATGTTGTGCTGCAACTCTTCCAAAGTTCTTTGGAGTAACTTCAATTTCAACAATATCATCTACTTCAAATCTTGGATTTATTTCTTTTGCTTCTTCAAGGCTTATTTCTGTTATATCATCAAATATTTCATCAACAACAACCTTTTGTGCAAATACTTTTATTTCCCCATTATCCTTGTTTATTCTAACCTTAACATTTTGTGCATTTGTGTATTGGTTTGAATAGTTTTTCTTATAAGCAGATACCATTGCATCTTCAATTGTTGCAAATAATAGATCCTTGCTTATTCCTTTTTGTTTAGTTATCTCTTCAAGAGCTACTATAAACTCTTCATTCATCGTAATTTCCTCCTCTTATAGCTCCCCTTGTATGTTCGCTGATTTTATTTTTTCTTTTGGAATGTTTATAGTAACATCCCCCTCTATAATTATATCATTTTCATTTAATTCTTTTAAAATCCCTGTGATATGTTTTATTCCATCTATGGCACCTGTAAATTTAACAAATACTTTTTTATCTAAAGCATTTTTAAAATGTTCTTCTTTAAATAAGCCTCTGTCAATCCCTGGTGATGATACTTCTAAATAATATGATTTATCAATAGGGTCTTCTGCATCTATAACATCACTTATCTGTCTTGATACAGCTTCACAATCAGTTAACTTTATTCCTTCTTCGCTGTCAATATAAACTCTTAAATAGTTTTCTCCATCTTCACGAACAAATTCTACATGATATAATTCATACCCTAATTCATTTGTAACCGGTAAAAATAATTCTTCTAACTTTTCCATTAAAGCATCCTTTTTCATCTGTTAACCTCCTTTTAAATATTCAATTTTTTATATTATTCCCTAAAAGTACTATTTTAATTAATAAACGCAACTAAAATAAGTTGCGTTTATTAAACAGAAAGAGCGGGATAAATACTTTCCCACTCCTTCCATACTTCCGTGCAATAATCTTTTCTGTATAAGCATAACATAAATCCTTTTTCAATTCAAGTTTTTATTTTTCTGCCTGGCTTTTCATATTTTTTACTATGATTTATTTTTAATAACTATTTTAAAATAATGAAAGCTGATTTGTTTCTGGAACTCCTTCTAAGCAACCATGGTTACTTAAAGTTTCTATATTTGTTTTTGTTATTTTTGCTCTAAGTCTTAAATCTTCTTTTGATATAAACTCTCCATCTTTTCTCGCTTCAACTATTGCTTCTGCTGCATTTGCACCAACACCTTGAAGTGCACTTATAGGAGGTCTTATTACTCCTTTTTCTTCAATTACAAATTTAACTGCTTCTGATTTATAAAGGTCTACCTTTAAGAATTTAAGTCCTCTTTTGCTCATTTCATAACAAAGTTCTAATGATGTTATCATCCCTTTATCTTTTACTGTTGCAGCATTTCCAATTGCATATAACTCTTCTAGCTTTGCTGTAATTGCACTTTCTCCTTTTGAAATAAGCTCTGCATCAAATTCATCAGCTCTTACTGTAAAGAATGTTGAATAATAAGCTTCTGGATAATAAACCTTATAATAAGCTATTCTAACTGCCATCATAACATAGGCTACTGCATGCCCTTTTGGGAACATGTATTTTATTCTTTTACAAGATTCAATATACCATTCCGGAACATCATTTTCTTTCATTAATGCTTCATCATCTTCACTTAATCCTTTTCCTTTTCTTACTTTCTCCATTATAGTAAATGCAGTCTTAGGTGGTAAGCCTCTATACATTAAGTAAACCATAATATCATCTCTAGTTGATATACAATCTTTTAGTGTAGTATACCCTTCCTTTATAAAGTACTGTGCATTGTTAAGCCAAACGTCAGTACCATGTGAAAGACCAGATATCCTTACTAAGTCTGCAAAAGTCTTTGGTTGTGTATCTATAAGCATCTGTCTTACGAATTTAGTTCCAAACTCAGGAAGTCCATAACTTCCAACTTCTCCAAATATCTCACTACCTATCTTTTCTTTTTCTATTCCAATTCCTTTTCCACTTGTGAAAAGACTAATTACTCTTTCATCATTTAATGGAATAGTTTTAGGATCAAGTCCTGTTAAATCCTGTAGCATTCTTAATACAGTAGGGTCGTCGTGCCCTAGTATATCTAGCTTTAGAAGTCTACCACTTATAGAGTGATAATCAAAGTGTGTTGTTATAAAATCTGCTGAGTTATCATCTGCTGGATATTGTATTGGTGTAAAGTTAAATATTTCATTATCACTTGGTACAACCATGATTCCTCCTGGATGTTGCCCTGTAGTTCTTTTTATTCCTGTACATCCAAGAGTAAGCCTTTCTATCTCAGCATTTGAGGCTCTTATCCCTCTTTCATCTAAATATTTTCTTACATATCCATAAGCTGTTTTTTCTGCAACTGTTCCTATAGTTCCTGCCTTAAAGACAAATCCTTTTCCAAAGAGAACTTCTGTATATTTATGAATATCTGCTTGGTTGTCTCCTGAGAAGTTAAGGTCAATATCTGGCTCTTTATCTCCTTCAAATCCAAGGAAGGTTTCAAACGGTATATCATGCCCATCTTTTATATAAACACTTCCACATTCAGGACAGTTTTTATCTTCTAAATCTGCTCCTGAGCTTATTGATCCATCTAAGAAAAACTCAGAATTTTTACAATTAGGGCATACATAATGTGGTGGAAGCCCATTAACCTCAGTTATATCAGACATTGTTGCTACAAAGGATGATCCAACCGATCCCCTTGATCCAACTAAATAACCATCCTTTAATGATTTTGCAACTAATTTTTGAGCAATAAGATAAAGTACGGCATATCCATTGTTTATGATAGAGTTTAACTCTTTATCTAATCTTTTTTGTATAACCTCTGGTAAATCATCTCCATATATATTATGAACTTTAGTTAAAACCATATTTCTGATTTCATCTTCTGCTCCTTCTATCTTAGGTGGATAAGTTTCATCTGGTATTGGCTTAACATCCTCTACTTCATCTGCTATTTCATTAGGTGCTTTAATTACAACTTCTCTTGCTTCGCTACTACCTAAATAACTAAATTCTCTTAGCATTTCATCTGTAGTCTTATAATATAATGGTGGTTGGTCATCTGCATCTTTAAATCCTTTTCCCGCCATTATTATTTTTCTAAAATCACTATCATGAGGCTCTAAGAAATGAACATCTCCTGTTGCAACGACTCTCTTACCTAATTTTTTTCCTAAATTATATATCTTTCTATTTATTTCTCTTAATTCATCATTATCTTTAACATTACCTTTATCTATAAGGAATTTATTATTACCTAAAGGTTGTATCTCTAAATAATCATAAAATTCTGCTATCTTTTCAATTTCTTCATCACTTTTACCTGATAAAACTGCCTTGTATACTTCCCCCGCTTCACAAGCTGAGCCAATTATAAGTCCATCTCTCATAGACTGAAGTTTACTTTTTTTAGTTCTTGCACTTCTAAAGAAATTATCTACATGTGCTTCTGATACTAATTTATAAAGATCTTTTATCCCATCTTGATTTTTTGCAAGTATTATTATGTGTGATGTAGGTTGTTTCTTTATATCAAAGTTTTCTAAAAATCTTTCATTTAAAGTTTTAAGTGTAGTTATTTCTAGCTCCTCTTCCATCTTTTTAAAGCAAACTAAAAGAATATCGCATGTAGCTTTTGCATCATCTACTGCTCTATGGTGATTTTCTAATGATATTCCTAAATGTTTAGCTACAATATTCAGTTTTACCTTTTTAAGCTCTGGGTATAAAAATCTAGCTAGCGGTACTGTATCAAGCACTGTAAAATCATATTCTAAATTTTGAAGCCTACAATTATGTTTTATAAAGGATTTATCAAAAGGTGCATTATGTGCTACTAATACACTTCCTTTGCAGAAATCTAAAAAGCTTGGAAGAATTTCTTCTATAGTTTTTGCTCCTTCAACCATAGTATCAGTTATACCTGTAAGCTCTGTAATTTTATATGGTATATTTCTTTCTGGATATACAAATTCACTAAATCTATCTATAATTTTCCCATCTTTAATTTTCACTGCTCCAATTTCGATTATTTTATCATTTTTAGGTGAGAATCCTGTTGTTTCTAAGTCAAATATTACATATTCACTATTTAAATCCTGTCCTTTTTCATTTAAAACAACTGGCACTCCATCATCTACTAAGTAACCTTCTACTCCATAAATAATCTTTATCTTGTTTTTCTTTGCAGCACTTTGTGCATCTGGGAAAGATTGAACTCCTCCATGGTCTGTTATTGCAATTGCCTTATGTCCCCACTTAGCAGCCCTTTCTACAAGTTTTCCAACTGATGTCATTCCATCCATTGTACTCATAGCTGTATGAAGGTGAAGCTCAACTCTCTTTTCATCTGCTCCATCCATTCTTTCTATCTTTTTCATTCTTACTATATCACGACCCATTATAACTACTTCTCTAGCATATGTGTCGTAAACAGCTTCTCCACGAACCTTGCAGTAAAGTCCTTTTTTAACATTGTCTAAAACTTCTTCTTTTTCTTTTTCCTTTAAGAAGCATTTTACAGTTATAGAACTTGTGTAATCAGTAATATAGAATGTTAAGATAGTTTTTCCTGTTCTTGTTTCAATAGTTTCAGTTTTGAATACTTCCCCAAGTATAGCTACATAACCTGATGTTTCATCTATTTCATCTATTGTTATAGGCTCATCTTTTATTCCTCTTCCTAAAATACTATTTTCATCCTTAGGTTCACGTCTATAACTTTCCTTATTGTATGTACTTTTTTGCTTAGGTTTATCTTCTTTCTTAGCTTCTCTTTGCTCTCCATTTGAATGACTTAAACCTCTATTTTTAACTGCATCTTGCATTATTTTTAAGTATTCTTCTTTTTTAGCATCTTCGTATTCTTTATCCTCTAAATTTTCATTATACTTTATTTCCACTAAAGGATTTATTCCAAATATATCGTTTATTTTTCTTGTTATTTCTTTTCCTACATTCTTTCTTTTTGCATGGTCTACTATCATTTCACAACCATACTCAATAATAACTTTTCCTTCTTCTACTTTTCTATTTTTAGAATAAAGCATTGCCGTTGCAAGTGGCACTTTTTTGCCTATTTCCATTACTATATCCATCCAATGCTCTTTTATAATATCTTCTAAAGGCATCCCTTCAACGTCTTTAAATATTTGAAGTTCTATTTTAAAATTCTTTCCTATTCTACTTTCTATCAATCTTACTATATAGTTTTCTTCTTCTTCTGTAAGTGATACCTTTGTTTTTAATATTACTTTTAAAACTCCACTCTTCTTAAAAAATTGAAATCTTTTTAAAGATAATTCCTTGTCCTCTAAGGTTTCATTTTTATTTATTTCTTTATTTAATAATTTTATAAAGTCTTCTCCCACACTTATCCCTCCTCCTTAAAAATTTTAGTCCTCAAAAATAAATTTTGAGGACTTTCTTTTAAATTCACTATTTCTATAAAGATTCTATTTCTTTTAATAGTTCTTCTACTAATTCTTCTTCTTTTACTTTTTTAATTATTTCGCCTTTTTTAAAGATTATTCCAACACCTTTTCCACCAGCAATTCCAATATCTGCTTCTCTAGCTTCTCCAGGTCCATTTACAACACATCCCATAACAGCAACCTTTATTTTCTTTTTAGAACCTTTAAGTCTTCTTTCAACTTCTTCTGCAATTTCAATAAGCTTTATTTCTGTTCTTCCACATGTAGGACATGAAATAAATTGTATTCCATTTTCATAAAGTCCAAGTGCTTGAAGTAATTCTTTAGCAACTTCAATTTCATCTATAGGGTCTGATGTTAATGATACTCTTATAGTATCCCCTATCCCTTCTGCTAAAAGGGTTCCTATTCCTACACTTGATTTTATTGTTCCTTTAAATTTAGTTCCTGATTCTGTTACTCCTAAATGAAGAGGATAATTTACCTTTTCACTCATAAGTCTGTATGCTTCTATCATCATTCTTACATCTGATGATTTTATTGAAATAATTATATCATAAAATTCTAAGTCCTCTAATATTTTAACATGTCTTAACGCACTTTCCACTAGTCCTTTAGCAGTAGGCTTTCCATCTCTTTCTAAAATATCCTTTTCTAAAGAACCTGAGTTTACTCCTATTCTTATAGGAATATTCTTTTCTTTAGCCTTAGTAACTACTTCTTTAACTCTATCTATACTTCCAATATTACCTGGATTTATTCTTAATTTAGAAATTCCATTTTCTATTACTTTAAGAGCTAATCTATAATCAAAATGTATATCTGCAACTATTGGTGCTGGAGATTTTAAAACTATTTCTTTTATAGCTTCAGCAGCTTCCATATCTGGAACTGCACATCTTACCATTTGACATCCTTCATTTACTAATTTATTTATTTGCTCTAAAGTTTTCTCTACATCTCTTGTATCTGTATTTGTCATAGATTGAATTACAACTGGATTATCTCCTCCAACCTTTAATTTATCTATTTGTACTACTCTTGTTTTCTTTCTTTCCATTTTTTTCTCCTTATAATCCTATAGGAAATATTATATCTTTAATGGTTACTAATACCATTAGTACCATAAGCATAATAAACCCTACTGCATTTATTACATTTTCAACCTTTGTTGGTACTTTTATCTTTGTTATCATCTCAAATAAATAGATAAGGAATCTTCCACCGTCTAAGGCTGGTACTGGAAGTGAATTTATAACTGCTAAGTTTATACTTAAAAATGCTGTTAGATTTAAAAGTGGCCATATTCCCATTTTAGCAGCTTCTCCAGTCATTTTTATTATTGTAACTGGTCCTCCAACATCTTTAGTTATTGAGCCTTGCCCTGTTACAAGCATTTTAAGCCCTCTAAATGTTTGCTTTATTACACTTACACTTTCTATCGCTCCATGCTTAAGACTTTCTGTTATACTTGGGTTTTTTACATAATCAAAGCCTACTCCAATTAAGTAACGTCCTTCAACTTCTTTTGGTGTTAAATTTACACTAAAATCTTTTCCATCTCTATCTATTAAAAGATTAACACTTTTTCCTTCAGCCATTCCTACTTCTGCTGTTACATCAGTAGTTGCAATTACCTTGCTTCCATTTATCTCTTTTATAACATCACCAGGTTTTATTCCAGCTTCCATTGCAGGACTTCCTTTAGTTATTTCTCCAATTTTTGTAGTTGCATATCCAAAATGACTTCCCATTGCCGCAAATATAATAACAGCTAGCATTACATTCATAAAAACTCCTGCTGCTATTACTAATATCTTTTGAATTGGCTTTTTGCTATTAAGAGTTCCTTCTAAATCTACATCTTCCTCTTCATCACCAAGTTCTCCCGCCATTTGGACATATCCCCCAATTGGAAGTATCCCTAATGAATATTTTGTATCATTTTTAGTTATAGTAAATAGTTTTGGTCCCATCCCAATAGAAAACTCAACTACATTTACTCCATTTATCTTAGCTAATATAAAGTGTCCTAGCTCATGAACTATTATTAATGAACTAAAAGCTAGTATCGCATAAATTACATACAATCCCTTCTCCTCCTAAAAATTATTTCTTACATACTCTTTTACTTCTCTATCTAATTCTATAATATTTTCAATAGTTAAAGCTTCATCTATTCTAGATGAATATTTTTCTATAGCTTTTTCTATAATATTTCCTATATCTAAAAACTTAATTTTCTCTTCTAAAAATAGTGCTACTGCCTCTTCATTTGCACCATTTAATATGGTAGGCATAAGCCCTCCTCTTTTTCCTACTTCAAATGCTAATTTTAAGCATTTAAAAGTTTCCATGTCTGGTTTTTCAAAAGTTAAATTACACATTTCATAGAAATCTATTTCTTTAGCAATTTCTTCTTTTCTATCAGGATAATTTAAAGCATATTGTATAGGTAATCTCATATCTGGTGAACCTATTTGTGCCATTACACTATTATCCTTATATTCTACCATTGAATGTATCATACTTTGAGGATGTACTACAACCTTTATATTTTCATAATCACAGTTAAATAAAAAGTGTGCTTCTATAACCTCAAGCCCTTTATTCATAAGGCTTGCAGAATCAATTGTTATCTTTCTTCCCATACTCCAGTTTGGATGATTTAAGGCATCTTTTAAAGTAACTTTCTCCAAGTCTTTTAAAGTTCTTCCTCTAAAAGGTCCACCTGATGCAGTTAATAAAATATTTTTCACTTCACCCTCTTTATTTCCTCTAAGTGCTTGGAAAATTGCACTATGTTCTGAATCTACTGGTAATATTTTAACACCATTTTCCTTAGCTTCCTTCATAACAATTTCTCCTGCTACTACAAGAGTTTCTTTGTTAGCTAATGCAATATCTTTTTTAGCTCTTATAGCTTCTATAGTTGGTCTAAGCCCTATCATCCCAACTACAGATGTTACCACTATATTTATTTCTTCTAGAGTTGCAATTTTTATAAGTCCTTCAATTCCGCTATATACCTCAATCTCTAAAGAGTTTTCTTTTATATATTCTTGAATTTCTTTTGAAGAATTTTTATCCATCATTCCCACATATTTAGGTTTGAATTCCTTTATTATCTCTTTCATTTTTTCCACAGAAGTATTTGCAGTTACCCCTACAACTTGTATATCCTTGCTTTTTCTTGCTACATCTAATGTTTGTATTCCAATAGATCCTGTAACACCTAATATTGATATGTTTTTCATCTATATTCCTCCACCCTTTGTTAATCTTCACTTATTATATCCAATAATGTCATACAAAATATAGGTCCAATAAATATTCCTATAAATCCAAAAACTTTTACACCTACATAAATTGATAAAAAAGATAATAATGGATGTATATTAAATTTATTGCTTACTAATTTTGCTTCTAATATTTCTCTTACAATTTGTATAAGTAAATAAAGACATATTAATCCAAATGCAATTAAATATTTTTTTACAATAATATTGTATATTATTATTGGTATAAATACAATTATAGTTCCAACATAAGGTAAAATATCCAAAAGTCCACATACCACTCCAAGCAACACAGAATTTTCTATTCTTAAAATTTTAAAGCCTAAAATTATTATAGTTGTTGATATCATTAACAATAAAAATTGTATTTTCAATACATTTCTTAAATTCATTATTATTCTCGTAATTCTTTTATTTATTTTATATGGAATCAACTCTCTTATCTTTTTTCTTATTTTTTCTTTATCACTTAAAACAAAAAAAGCACAAATATTCCCTACAAAATATGCCATTACATTATCTCCTGTAGATTCCGCACCAATTTTTATATAATTAAAATCCAACATACTACTTACATTTTTCATTATGTTTATTTCTCCTATAATCCCCTCCACGAAGACTTCAGATTGAATTAAAAAGCTTTTTATTTCTTCTATATTATTTCTTATAGCTTCACTTATTTCGCTATACAAAGCATTCCATAAGTAAAATAACATAAATACAACAACTGCATTTAAAAATAAAATTGTTATACCAGCACAAAGTTTTTTATACCTTAGTTTCCTTCGTAAAAATTTATTTATAGGATTTCCTAAAAAATATAAAACTAAAATCCATATAAAAGGTTTAAAATAGTTGTCCACTAAAAATATAAATAAGATTATTCCAAATCCCCAAATTAGGATTTCTTTTATTTTTTCTAAATTTAATGTTTTCATAAAAATTCCTCCACATAAGTATTTATATGCAGAAAAAAAAGCCTTATGAAGAAGTATTCTTCAAAGACTTTATTTTTATCTAACTATAAACGTTAAATAATAAAACACTATTAATCCAGAAAATAAAATACTGTCAAATCTATCTAGTATTCCACCATGCCCTGGTATAAGCTTGCTATAATCTTTTATTCCTACATATCTTTTTACAGATGATGCAACTAAATCTCCAAATTGACTAAACACTCCACATAATGCTCCTATAATAAAGAAATTATAAAGTGGCATTATATAAATATTAAATCCAAAGAATAAAACTATTCCAAATAATCCACATACTATTGTAGCCCCAATAGCTCCACCTACTGAACCTTCAATAGTTTTCTTTGGACTAACCTTTGGACATAATTTATGTTTACCAAATAGTTTTCCTGAATAGTAAGCTGCTGTATCTGTTACCCAAGAACCGATAAATATAAGCCATACAAGAAATTCTCCTCCACTCTTTATACTTACTAAGTAAATAAATGAGAATAATATTCCTACATAAAGAAAACCTAAAATAGTAATTCCTACATCAATAAAAGTATACTTTAAATTTATAACTGGCAACATTAATAAAATAAAAGTTATAAAGATTAATGCATACATAGTAAGGGATAAATCATTATTGGTTAAATAATAAATTACCACTAAAAGATATCCTGCTATTGGGAAGGGGTTAAAATTCTTCGCCTTTAACGCATTATAAAATTCATGTAATCCTATTAGAGATAATACTACTGTTAGTCCTTCTAAATATATCCCACCTAAGAATATAAATATTATAAATGGTGCAATAATAAGAGCTCCTAAATATCTATTATCTTTCACTTAAAAATCACCTCTTTTATTTTTTTATTCCTCCAAATCTTCTATCACGCCCTTGGAAGTCATAAATTGCTTGATGAAGATCTTTTTCTTTAAAATCTGGCCAACATATATTAGAATACCAGAATTCTGAGTAAGCACATTGCCATAATAGAAAATTGCTTAATCTTTGTTCTCCTGATGGTCTAATAATAATATCTGGGTCTGGAACCCCTTTTGTATATAAATAATTCTCAAACATATCTTCATTTATATCTGAAACTTTTATTTTCCCACTTTGTATTTCTTCTGCTATCTCTTTAATACCTCTAACTATTTCATTTCTTCCTCCATAATTAAGAGCAATATTCATAGTTATTCCTGTATTATTTTTAGTTTTTTCGATAGACTTTTCTATTTCTTCCACACACTCCTTAGGTAACATATCTATGTCTCCTAAGACATTTATTCTAACTCCATTTTTATGTAGTTCATTTATTTCTTGTCTTAAATATTGAACTAAAAGTTTCATTAATGCGCCAACTTCTTCTTTTGGTCTTTTCCAATTTTCAGTTGAGAACGCATAAAGTGTCATATATTTTATTCCTAATCTATCTGCTTCTTTTAACACTCTTCTTATTGTTTCTACACCAGCTTTATGGCCCATAGTTCTTGGAAGTTTTCTTTTTTTTGCCCATCTTCCATTACCATCCATAATTATAGCAATATGCTGTGGTATATTTTCCATATCTATACTTATATCTTCTTCTGTCCCTTTAATTTTTTCACCTTTAAAGAATTTTATCATATCAAAATCTCCCCATATAATTATTTAAAAAACCTGCAAAAGCAGGTTTTTTAATTAAATTGACATAACTTCTTTTTCTTTACTGTCTACTAAGCTATCTATTTCTTTTACAAACTTATCAGTGATTTTTTGAATATCACCTTCCGCTTTTTTAACTTCATCGTCAGTTATTTCCCCATCTTTTTTTAGGGCTTTAATTTTATCATTTGCATCTCTTCTTATTGATCTTAATGCAACCTTTGAATCTTCCCCTGTTTTCTTAACATTTTTAACAAGAGTTTTTCTTGTTTCCTCTGTTAATTCTGGAATTATAAGTCTTATTATACTTCCATCATTTGAAGGGTTTAAACCTAAGTCGGATACTAATATTGCCTTCTCAATATCTTTTAATAAAGATGCTTCCCAAGGTGATATTTGTAATACTCTTGGTTCTGGTGCTGAAATATTTGCAACTTGTGAAAGTGGGCACATGCTTCCATAATACTCTACTTGAACTCTATCAAGCATTGTTGGGTTTGCTCTTCCTGCTTTCATTGTTGATAAATCATTTTTTAAAATACTAATTGTTTTTTGCATTTTTTCTTCTGAATTTTTTATAATGCTTTTAACCATATATATCCTCCTTATTTTGAAACTATAGTTCCTATTTTTTGACCTGTAATAGCTTCTTGTATATTTCCTGGCTCATCTAAACCAAATACTAATATTGGAATTTCATTATCCATACATAGAGATATAGCTGTTGAATCCATTACTTGAAGTCCTCTTTCTAAAACCTCTATATAAGATAGTTTATCATATTTTACTGCATCGTCAAATTTGTTTGGATCTTTATCGTAAACTCCATCAACATTTTTAGCTAAAAGTATAGCATCAGCTTCAATTTCAGCTGCTCTAAGAGCTGCAGTTGTATCAGTTGTAAAGTAAGGATTTCCAGTTCCAGCTGCAAATATAACAACTCTTCCTTTTTCTAAATGTCTCATTGCTCTTCTTCTTATGAAAGGTTCAGCAATTTCTTTCATTTCTATAGCAGTTTGAACTCTTGTATTTACTCCAAGTTGCTCTAATGAATCTTGAAGTGCTAAAGCGTTTATACAAGTAGCCATCATTCCCATGTAGTCAGCAGTAGTTCTATCCATACCTTCTCCGCTTCTACCTCTCCAGATGTTTCCACCACCAACAACGGCACCAACTTCAACACCTTGCTCTACTAAAATCTTTATTTCTTCAGCAATTCTTGTTGCCATAGTGAAATCTATTCCAAATCCATTTTTCCCTGCTAATGCCTCACCAGAAAGTTTAAGCATTACTCTTTTATATTTACAATCAGCCATTTTCAAATCCCTCCAAAATTTCAACTTCTTAATATTTTATTTATTATTTCAAAAAAAGAGAACACCAAAGTGTTCTCTCCTCATAAAGTAGAATTATTTACCCATTTGTTTTGCAACTTCTGCAGCAAAATCCTCTTCTACTTTTTCGATTCCTTCTCCTCTTTCGAATCTAGCAAATTTGCTTATTGTCATTGGAGAACCTACTTCTTTTGATTTTTCTTCTAATAATTTAGTTATTGTTTTATCTCCATCTTTAACCCAAACTTGGTCTACAAGACATACTTCTTTGTAGTACTTTTGAATTCTTCCCATAACCATTTTTTCAACGATTTTTTCAGGTTTTCCTTCATTTAAAGCTTGAACTCTGTAGATTTCTTTTTCTTTTTCTAAAGCATCAGTGTCAACACCGTCTCTATTTAAGAATAATGGGTTAGCAGCAGCAACTTGCATACAAACTTCTCTAGCTACTTCAGTAACTACAGGGCTGTTAGCTTCACAAGCGATTTCTACTAAAACTCCGATTCTTCCGCCACCGTGGATGTAGCTTTGGATAGCTCCATTTTCGATTGACATTCTTTCGAATCTTCTAACTGTCATGTTTTCACCTAATTTAGCAACTAATGCTGTAAGTGTTTCTGAAACAGTTTTATCTCCCATATTTTCATTAACTAACTCTTCAACAGTTTGAACGTTTGAGTTAGCTGCTAATTTAGCTAATTCTGTAGCGAATGCTACGAATTCTTCGTTAGCTGCAACGAAATCTGTTTCACAGTTTACTTCTACTATAGAAGCAACTTTGTTGTCTTCTGAAACGTAAGTCTTAACTATACCTTCAGCAGCAACTCTTCCTGCTTTTTTAGCAGCAGCAGCTAATCCTTTTTCTCTTAAAACTTCAACCGCTTTTTCTAAATCTCCATTAGTTTCTGTTAAAGCTTTTTTACAGTCCATCATCCCTGCACCAGTTTTTTCTCTTAATTCTTTAACTAACTTTGCTGTAATCATTATTCAATTTCCTCCTTAAATATATAAGCATTATGTCTTTTTAGGATAAAAGGTAAATGAATAAATTCACCTACCTTCTATGTTAAAGACTATTCTTCTATTTGCTCACCTTGTCTTCCTTCAATGATAGCGTCAGCCATTTTAGCAGCTATTAATTTAACCGCTCTTATAGCGTCATCATTTCCTGGAATTACGTAATCTACTTCTTCTGGGTCACAGTTTGTATCTACGATAGCTACAACTGGAATTCCTAAGATTTTAGCTTCAGAAATAGCATTTTTTTCTTTTCTTGGGTCTACTACGAACATAGCTCCAATGTTAGTTGAATCTAAGCTTTTAATACCACCTAAGTTTTTAACTAACTTTTCCATTTCTCCTTTAAGTTTAATAACTTCTTTCTTAGGAAGAACATCGAAAGTTCCGTCTTCTTGCATTTTTTCTAAATCTTCTAATCTTCTAATTCTTGTTCTGATAGTTTTGAAGTTTGTTAACATACCACCTAACCATCTGTTGTTTACGAAGTGCATATTTGATCTTATTGCTTCTTCTTGGATAGCTTCTTGAGCTTGCTTTTTAGTTCCTACGAAAAGGATATCTTTTCCTGTTTCTGAAACTTCTCTTAAGAAATTGTATGCTTCTTCAGCTTTCTTAACAGTTTTTTGTAAATCTATGATATAGATTCCGTTTCTTTCAGTGAAGATGTAAGGAGCCATCTTAGGGTTCCATCTTCTAGTTTGGTGTCCAAAGTGTACACCTGCTTCTAATAATTGTTTCATTGATATAACTGACATTTTGTTACCTCCTGGTTTTTCCTCCACTATCTACTTTTACTGTAGGAACCTATTTAAAGGACCAACCTACAAATTAGATAATGTGTGTATTTTATTACCTTAGTTAGTATAACATAAGCTTTTCTTCCTCGCAATAAAAAAAATTACTTTTATTTAATTTTTCTTAGATTTTACTCTTATTTTGTCTTTTTATAAGAAAAGCAAAAAGGATAGCTTAATTAAAAGCTACCTCTACTTTATTTTTTTTAGTTCATCTAGTAATTTATCATTTAAAACTCTTATGTGAGTTCCCTTCATTCCAAGGGATCTTGATTCAATTACTCCTGCACTTTCAAACTTTCTTAATGCATTTACAATAACACTTCTTGTTATTCCTACTTTGTCAGCAATTTTAGATGCTACTAAAAGCCCTTCATTTCCATCAAGTTCATTGAATATATGTTCTACAGCTTCAAGTTCCGAATAAGAAAGAGTTCCTATAGCTAATTGTACTACTGCTTTTTTTCTTGTTTCTTCAGCAAATTCTTCTTGCTTTGCTCTAAGCATTTCCATTCCTACTATTGTTGCACTATATTCACATAAAACTAAATCTTCATCTGTAAACTCTGTTCCAAACCTTGCTAATAAAAGTGTACCTAATCTTTCTCTGTTACCTATAATAGGAACTATTGTTGAAAGTTTATCTTTTAATGTACATTCTTTTTCACCTTCAAATACACATTCACCTTTATTTACTAAGTTAGCTAATGTTTCTGATACATTTAAAAGCTTCTCATTGTAGTCTGTTGGAAACTTTCTCTCATCAGTTACCTTTTTTTTCATTATGTCACATTCAAATTTCTCAGAAAAACTATATCCTATAACTTTCCCTCTTTTGCTTGCTATGTACACATTGCATTCTAATACATCACTTAATAACTTACATATATCTTCAAATACAACTGGTTCTGTTCCTGTCTTTTGTAAAATTCTATTTAATTTTCTCGTTTTATCAAGTAATGATGTCATCAATACTCCTCCTCGAATTCATTTGGTTAATTGTTAGAAAATTCACAATAATCTAACTCTTTTCACTAATTCTGCTTTTCAGTATATCACAGTAATTCCCTAATTTCAACACACTTCTCTCTGTTTATCTAGTTTGTTTAAAGCAAAATTATACCCTAAATTCTAAATTTACACTTTAGAATTTAGGGTTATATAAAAATTAGATTTATAAAGCTTTATTTTTCTTCTTTAGCTTCATTTTTTTCTTCTTTTAATTCCTCTTTATGTTTACATTCATCATTAGAACATAATAAATATTCTCCAGCTTTTTTAGAATATTTTTTCATCATAAATGCACCACATTCTGGACATTTCTTTTCTACTGGTTCACTCCAACTTACAAAATCACATTCTGGGTAGCTCGCACAACCAAAGAATTTATTTCCTTTTTTACTTCTTTTAGCATATACTTTTCCACCACATTTAGGACATGGAGCTTTAATTTCTTCAACGATAGGTTTTGCATTTTTACAATCTGGATATCCAGGACATGCTAGGAACTTACCATATCGTCCTCTTTTTATAACCATCATTCTTCCACATTTATCACATGGAACATCACTTACTTCATCTTCTATTACAACTTTTGCAATTTCTTTTTCAGCTCTATCGATAGCTTCTTTTAACGGACTAAAGAAATCTCCTACAACTGTTCTCCACTCTGTTCCGCCCTCTTCTATAACATCTAGCTTTCTTTCCATCTCTGCAGTAAACTCTACATCTGCAATTTGGTGGAAATAATCTTCAATTATATTATTTACAATAAAACCAAGTTCTGTTGGAATTAAGTTTTTCTTTTCTCTAACTACATATTCTCTTCCTAATAAGGTAGATATAGTAGGTACATAGGTACTTGGACGTCCTATTCCTTTTTCTTCTAACAATTTTACGAATGATGCCTCATTGTATCTTGCAGGTGGCATTGTAAAGTGTTGACTTATATCTAAGGATGCTTCTTTTAACACTTCCCCTTCTTCAAGTTCAGGAAGTCTTGTGTTTTCCTCATCGCTACTTATATCATAAACTTTCATAAATCCATCAAACTCTATTGTTGATCCACTTGCTTTAAATGTATAATCACCATTTTTTATAGTTATTGAATTTGTGTTTAATTTACAAGATTCCATTTGAGATGCTAAGTATCTATTCCAAATTAAAGTATATAATTTATACTGCTCTGGAGTTAAACTTTTCTTTGCCATGTCAGGTGTTATTTCAACATGTGTTGGTCTAATAGCTTCATGGGCATCTTGAATATTTTTCTTTCCCTTATAAATTCTTTCTTCTTTAGGTAAGTAGTTTTCTCCAAATGACTCTTTTATAAAATCCTTCACTTGCATTTTTGCATCATCTGAAATTCTAACTGAGTCTGTTCTCATATAAGTAATTAAACCTACTGTCCCATACCCTTTTACTTCTACACCTTCATATAATACTTGCGCAACTGACATTGTCTTTTTAGTCATATAATTAAGCTTTTTATTTGCATCCTGTTGAAGTGTACTTGTTGTAAATGGAGCTAAAGGTTTTCTTTCTTTCTTACCTTTTTTAATTTTTTCTATTTTAAATTCTCCATCTTTTAAGTCTTCTAAAATTTCTTTTGCTCTTTTTTCTTCTATCATTTCAAGCTTTTCAGTTTTATACTTTGATAGATTAATTTTAAATTTCTTTCTTTCCTTTTTTAATTCACAATCTACTGTCCAATATTCTACTGGATTAAAAGCTTTAATCTCTTCTTCACGTTTGCATATAAGATTAAGTGCTGCTGATTGAACTCTTCCTGCACTTAGTCCCCATCTTACATTTCTCCAAAGAATTGGGCTTATCTCATATCCTACTAGTCTATCTAGAATTCTTCTTGCTTGCTGTGCATCTACTAATCCTTCATTTATAGTTCTTGCATTTTTCAAAGAATTTTTTACTGCTGTCTTTGTTATTTCATTAAAAACAATTCTGCATTTTTCTTTTCCATCTATTTTTAAAAGGTTTGCTAAATGCCATGAAATAGCTTCCCCTTCTCTATCTGGATCGGTTGCAAGATATATCTTATCTGCTTTTTTTGCAAGCTTTCTAAGGGACTTTAAAAGCTCCCCTTTTCCTCTTATTGTTATATACTGTGGTTCATAATTGTTTTCTATATCTACACCTAATTTACTCTTAGGTAAATCTCTAACGTGTCCCATTGATGCTTCAACCACATAATTTTTTCCTAAATACTTTTCAATGGTTTTAGCCTTCGCAGGAGACTCAACTATTACTAATTTTTGGCCCATAAATAAACTCCACTTTCTATTGGAGTTATTCACCCCCTCAAATCTATATTATTCTGGCATAATAGTTACCAGGTAAACTTACTACTTCATTTTTAATTTGCATTTCAAATAATAACCTATATAAAGTATTTCTGTCAACCTGTGACTTTTCAAATATTTGGTCAATATGCACAGGTTCATCTCTTATTATATTCAAAATTTCATTTTGTATTAAAGAATTCATACTTTTTATCTTTACTTTTTTCAAACCTAGAAAAGCTTGTAATGTTTCTCTTGATACAATTGGTGAAGCTCCATCTGCTAAAACTAAATTACTTCCCTCACCGTACTCTGAAAATATTTGTGATGGAACAATTCCTACTTCACGATTTTGATTTATTGCAAAATTCACCGTAATTAAAGAACCACTCTTTTTGCTAGCTTCTGTCAAAATAAGTTTTTGTGATAATCCACTAATTATCCTATTTCGCCTTGGAAAGTTTTTGCTATAAGGTTCTGTTCCTGGCATAAACTCTGAAATCAATAATCCCTCTTCAATTACTTTTTCAAATAATCTTTTATTTTCTTTAGGATATATTACATCAATTCCTGAGCCTAATACAACTATTGTCTTTCCCTTATTTATAAGAGCTTCCTTATGAGCTATTGAATCAATTCCTCTTGCTCCACCACTTACTATGGTAAAACCTTGAAAGCTTGATTCCCTTGCTATAAATCTAGTTGCCCTTTCTGCGTAAAGACTATGCTGTCTTCCACCAATTATAGCTACACATTCTCCTTTTACCAAAGATATATCTCCTTTATAAAAAAGCACATATGGTGGATTCTTTATATCTAGTAAAAGTTCTGGATATTTATCATCTCCATAGGTTGTATAACTAATTCCTTTTTCTAAGAGTATCTTTTTCAAATCTTTAATTTTATTATTATCTATATCTCTAACATCTTTATAGCTTCTTCTAATTTCATCAAAATTATCAAAAACATTCTTTTCATTCTCATAATATTTAAGTAATCTTATTTTAATGCTATTTTTTATTTCTAACGATATTAACCATAGTACATAAAATTCCATCTGTCTACCCCTTTTTATATAAATTCTCCATTTATATCCTTTCTAAAGTTTATTGCCTCCATTAAAAATTCCACTTCAATCTTCTCTGCATCTTCCATGTCAGCTATTGTTCTTCCAAGCTTTAGCATCTTTCCATAGCTTCTTATGGATGAATCACTTCTATCAAAAAAAGTTTTCAAAAAATTCTCACTTTCTCTCGTTAAAACACAATATTTGAAAATATCCTTTCCAACTAATTCCGAATTATAATTATATTTTGTTCCCTCATATCTTTTCCTTTGATTTTCTCTTCCTCTTAAAATATCTTCTCGTAATTTTTCTTTTTCCTTTTTGTATCCTTTATTTAATTTTGAAAACTCAATTCTAGGCACATAATTAAATATATCTATTCTATCTCTTAATGGCTTTGATAATCTATTTTGATAATTTCTCCTCTCCCTTTCAGTACAAGTACACTTTTTCTCATTATCTAAATCTAAACTAAACTTCCCACAAGGACATAAATTTAATGCTCCTATCAAAATAAAATTTGCAGGAAGTATTCCATTAAAATTAAGCCTATCAATTTTCACTTCTTTTTCTTCTAATGGCAATCTAAGCGATTCTAATAGTTCCTTTTTAAACTCCAATATTTCATCTAAAAATAAAATACCATTGTGTGCTAAAGTAATCTCTCCCGCCTTTCCTTCCCTTCCTCCACCTATAAGCCCTATCTTTGTTATAGTGTGATGTGGTGCCCTAAAAGGAATATTAAACTTCTCTACATTTTTCATTAATCCATTTGCTGAATAAATTTTAAACACTTGAAGTTTTTCTTCTTCCGTAAGACTCGGCATTAAACTTCTAAAAGCCTTTGCAAGCATAGTTTTTCCAGCACCTGGAGTACCAAAAAGTAATATATTATGCTTTCCTGTAGCAGCTATGCTTAAAGCTCTTTTTGAAAGAGTTTGACCTATTATAGAATCTATATCCTCACACTCTTCAATTATTTTAATTTCATCCTCTAGTTTTATTGGTGCTAAATCTCTATTTTCTAAAAGCCTTACTACTTCTGTAAGATTTTCTAACGGATATATATGTCCTTTTCTTACCCTTCTTACTTCTTCTAAATTTTCTAAAGGACATATATAAGATTTTATCTCTTTTTCTAACCCACTTAATATTATTCCTATACCACCTTTTATTCCTTTTAAACTTCCACCTAAGGATAACTCTCCAAAAAGAAGAAAATCATCTATCCCTTCTTTTCTTATTTGTTTGCTTTCTATTAAAATCCCTATTGCAATAGGTAAATCTAAAAGACCACCTATCTTTTTTATATCTGCTGGAGAAAGATTAACTGTTATACGACCTAAAGGAAATTTAAAACCTGCATTTATTATTGCCGCTCTAACTCTTTCTTTTGACTCTTTTACAGAAGCATCTGGAAGTCCTACAATTGTAAACATAGGTAACCCAGTTGATATTTGTACTTCCACGTCTATTAAAATACTTTCTACACCTAAATTTGTTGCACTCTTCAATATTACAGCCATACTCAACTCCTCCTCTTTTATTACTCATTATTAACCTTTATTTTATTTTTAAACAATTCTTTTTTACTTTATATGGTTTTTGTCAATAATTTAATTAAAGGAGGTGTCTTTTTGAAAAAACTTAACAAAACCATTGGAAACTACGGAGAAGATTTAGCAGAAAAATTTTTACTTTCTAAGGGATTTAAAATTTTAAAACGTAACTTTAGAAATCGCTTTGGCGAAATTGATTTTATCTGTCAAAAAGACTCTACTATCTCATTTGTGGAAGTTAAAACTAGATACTCTAACACTTTTGGATTTCCTTTAGAATCTGTAACTTCTAAAAAAAGAAAAAATATTATCTATCTATCTAAATACTATATTCTAGAAAATAATGTTACAGATTTTTTTCTAAGATTCGACATTTTAGAAATTTACTTAAATCATAATAACGACAATATTAAATTTAATTTTTTAGAAAATGCTTTTCAATTATAATTCTAAAAATAAAAAAGTAAGTCTAGTAAAAATTAATTTACTAGACTTACTTTTTTATAATATGTTTCTTAAAAAACTCATTCTATGAATTTCTGTTGGACCATTTTCTTTTATAGCTTCTATATGCTTAGTTGCTCCATAGCCAACGTTACTTTCAAATCCATACTCTGGATATTTCGTGCCATATTCTTTCATTAAATTATCTCTATAAACCTTTGCTATAATCGATGCCGCTGCAATAGTTGCACTTTTAGTATCACCTTTTATAACTGATTTATTTTCTATGCCTACTTCTTTTATCAAATATCCATCTGATAAAACTATATTAGGCTTTACATTCAAGCCTTCAAGTCCTTCTAAAAAGATTTTATTATTACAGTAAGCAATTCCTAAATCATCGATTTCCTTGTTGCTTTTTTCTGCAATTGCATAGGAAATTGCTTTTTCTTTTATTATCTTAGAAAGTTCTTCTCTCTTTTTTTCATTTAACTTTTTAGAATCATTTAAATAAAAAATCATTTCATCATCTAAAACATTTAAATCTAGAACTACACAAGCTGATACTATAGGTCCTGCTAAAGGCCCTCTTCCAACTTCATCTACTCCTGCTAAAAGTCCATCTTTAGAAAAAGCTCTATCAAAGTCATACATAGCCTTTACTCTAACTTTTTCATCTTCAATAGCTTTTAATCCCTTTTCTATTTTTGTTCCAAGAGCTATAACATTTTTTCTTTTATCATTTAAAAAAGCTTCTTTTACTATTAATAATTCTGAATCTGTTAAGCTTAATTCTTCAAATTCATCTTTAATAACCTTATAGCTTTTTTTCTCTAAATTTTCTAATAAACTTTCCATACTAAATCCCATCCTTTAGATTAAGGTCTTTCAAGGGATATGTTCCCCATCTTTCCACCTCTAAACTCATCTAGTAACATTACTGCAAGTCTTGTATAATCTATTTCTCCACCTTTAACTATGCACCCTCTTTTTTTTCCTATTGCATTTAAAGTTTCTAATGGATCTTCATGTATCTCATCTATCTTAAATCTTTCTTTTAAAAGAGCTCCATAATGAATACTCATTCTTTCTATTAATCTATAAGAAAGATCTTCTATATCCATAATTTCATCTTTTATTGCTCCTGTAAAAGCTAAGTTTAAAGCTGTTTCATCATCTTCAAACTTTGGCCATAATACTCCTGGTGTATCTAAAAGCTCAATTCCAATAGATGTTTTTATCCATTGCTTGTTTTTAGTTACTCCCGGTCTATCTCCTGTTTTTGCAATACTATTTCTAGCAAGCTTGTTTATGAATGTAGACTTACCTACATTTGGTATACCTACAACCATTACTCTAATAGTAAGACTTTTAAGTCCTTTTCTTTTCATTCTTTCTATTTTTTCTTTTAATAACTCTTCTAGTGCTGGCTTTATTTTATTTGTTCCTATTCCTTTTAAGCAGTTTACCTCTATTGCCATAACATTATCTCTTTTTAAGGCTTTCATCCATGATTTTGTTACTTCTTTTTGAGCTAAATCACTTTTATTTAAAAGAATAAGTCTTGGTTTGTTTTCAACTAACTTATCAATATCAGGATTTGCTGAACTTCTTGCAATTCTTGCATCCCTTATTTCTATTACAGCATCTACAACCTTTAAATTGTCTTTTATTTCTCTTTGAGTTTTTTTCATATGACCTGGAAACCAGTTAATTGCCATTTAAATCACTCCCTTTTAATTTATAGTATATAGTAAAAAAAAAGGACTTATATTAAGCCCTTTCTCTCTATGGTTAATTATCTTGTTATTAACTCTCTAACTTTAGCAGCTTTACCAACTCTGTCTCTTAAGTAGTAAAGTTTAGCTCTTCTTACTCTACCTCTTCTAGTGATCTCGATTTTCTCGATCATTGGAGCGTTCATTGGGAAAGTCTTTTCAACACCAGTTCCGAAAGCTAATCTTCTAACTGTGAAAGTTTCTCTTAAACCACCGTTTTGTTTTTTAATAACAGTACCTTCGAATACTTGGATTCTTTCTCTGTTACCTTCTTTAATTTTTTGGTGAACTTTTACGTTATCTCCTACGTTGAAGCTTGGTAAATCAGTTCTGATTTGTTCTTGCTCGATTGCTCTTAATATTTCGTTCATTGTGCATTCCTCCTAGTAATAAATTTTGACGTTCATTCCAGAGCTTAAAATCTAGAAGAGGACCGCCGGTACTAACACGAAGTTCATTTTAACATATTTTTATCTTCTTTGCAAACAGTTATTTTTTAACAATTTCTTATCTTCTTTTGTTAGCTCTATTTTTTCATATAAATCTGGTCTTCTTTCTTCTGTAATTTCTAAAGATTTTACTCTTCTCCACTTACGTATATTTTCATGGTGTCCTGATAAAAGCACATCCGGAACCTTTTCACCTTCAAACACTTCTGGTCTTGTATATTGTGGATATTCTAAAGCCCCATCTGAAAATGACTCATCCATAAAGCTTTCATCTTTTCCAAGCACCCCTGTTTTTAATCTTAAAATAGAATCAATTACAGGTATTGCTGCCATTTCCCCACCTGTTAATATAAAATCACCTAAAGAAATTTCTAAATCTACATACTTATAAGCTCTTTCATCTATTCCTTCATAATGTCCACAAAGAAATATTAACTCTTCTTCTTTAGAAAGCTCTACTGCCATATTATGATTAAAAGTTTTTCCTCTTGGTCCTAAAAATATAACTTTACCCTTATTAGATTCTTTAACCTTTTTTATTGAGTCAACTATAGGCTGTGCTGCCATAACCATACCTGCACCACCACCATAAGGATAATCATCTACTTTTTTATGTCTGCTATTAGTATAATCTCTTATATTTATAGCTTCTAAGTTTATTAATCCTTTTTCTTTTGCTCTACCAATAATACTGTGATTAAAAATATCAAACATCTCAGGGAACAAAGTTAAAATATTAATCTTCATCTTGCCACTCTCTAACAGGTTTAATAGTTATTTTTTCTTCATCTAAATCAATATCCACTACTATATTAAGTAAAGCTGGTATTAATAATTCCTTAGGCTGTCTTATCCAATATACATCATTATTTTTAGTTTCTATTATATCGTATATAGCTCCTAAATCTTTTCCTTCAGTATCAAATACATGCATTCCTATTAAATCTCTTACATAAAACTCATCTTCGTCTAAATCTGGCTCATTTTCTCTTAAAACATACATTTCTGTTCCTTTGTAAGTTTCTGCATCTTCAATAGAGTTTATTCCTTCCAATTTTAAAATAACTCTATCCTTTTGGAATTTTACTCCCTCTATTTTAACTTCTACTTCATTTATTAAAACATAGCCATATCTTTTAAAGTTATTTACGTCCTTTGTTTTTGCCATAACTTTAACTTCACCTTTAAGTCCATGTGTATTTACTATTTTTCCTACATTAAACACTTCTCCCATGCTTAAACACCTCTTTCCTTAAAATATGTACTCTAACTTTATATATTTATCACAAAAAAAGAGTCAGGTCAAGACCTAACTCTTTTATATAATTTCAACTACTACTCGTTTGTCTTCTTTAATTGCTACAGCTTTTACAACTGTTCTAATAGCTTTTGCTATTCTTCCTTGCTTTCCAATAACTTTACCCATATCTTCTGGAGCTACCTTTAATTCAAGGATAACAGATTGTTCGCCTGCAATTTCATTAACTCTAACTTCTTCGGGTCTATCCACTAATGACTTAGCTATCATTTCAACTAATTCTCTCATATAGTGCTGCAATATGTAACTTGCAGTTTTCACCTCCAAATATTATTTGTTAATTCCTGCTTTAACGAAAAGCTTTTTAACTACGTCTGTTGGTTGAGCACCATTTTGTAGCCATTTGTTAGCTTTTTCTTCATTGATTTTTATTTCTTTTGGTTGAGCAACTGGATTGTAGAATCCGATTTCTTCGATGAAT